>NZ_CP149798.1:0-355000 GCF_037940415.1 Streptomyces sp. f51
GCGGCCGCCGCCTCGTCCTTGGCCATGCCGAGGAAGCGCTGGACCGTCTGGATCGGCATGTCGAGGCCTTCGGACGCCTCCTGGACACCGCCGAACACCTGCACCGCCTCGGCGACGGCCATGGCGACCTCGACCTCGGCCTTGCGGACCTTGGCCTCGGCCTTGTCCACGGTGTCGACCACCGCCAACTGACGGCGCTGCTTCTCCTGAAGGCGCTGCTTGCGCGACAGGGCTCTGTCGGAGTTCGAGTTCTGCACAGACATGGCCAAGATCATAATGAGTCGCGCGTGCGCCGTGAAATCGGCAACTTCCCTGTGCCACGGCAGGCGTTCAGGGCCCGGACCGACCGGAACTCCGATCGTCCCTCCCTCCGTACGGGACCGGTCCCGTACGGCTTGCGCGCCGTAGCGCGGTCGCCGGCGCGGGGCGGGCCTGACAGGGTGTCGGTCATGACCTCCGAGCCGTCGCACCCCGTCCCCGTCCGTCATCGCGACGACGGCACACCGCTCGCCCGGTTCACCGGACGGATGCTCGTGGTCTGCCCGAAGTGCGGGGGCCGTGCCCTGGTCGTCCCCCGGCCCGGCGTCGAGGCGCCGAAGTACTTCACCGAGCTGCTCTTCCAGCCCCGCAGGCTCGTCTGCGAAGGCTGCGGCACGGTCGCCGACCGGACGGCCGAGCAGCGGGGCGGCGCCTTGGTCGGCGCGGTGCCCGGCGGCACCGAGGACCCGTTCTTCCGGCGTCCCCTGTGGCTCCAGACCCGGTGTGCGGGACGGATTCTGTGGGCCTACGACGTGGAGCACGTCGATGCCCTCGCCGCCTTCGTGGGCGCGCGGCTGCGCGAGCGTCGTGCCTCCCCGACGAGGGCGATGTTCGCCCGGCTGCCGGCCTGGGATGAAGGCCGCCGAGCACCGTGACGAGGTACTGGACGGCCTGGCTGCCCTCCGGATCCTGGCCGGTCTGTCGGCCCCCGCGGACCGTTCCGAAGCGGCCCACGAACGGGGCGACCGAGCGCGCCACCACGCCGGCACCCTGTTCCGGGGCAGGCCGTACTAGGGCGAGCCGTTGTCGCCGAAGAGGAGGCAGGGGCAACGGAGTTGTCGCGATCGGCAGCCGTCGCTACAGCTCGAAGTCCTGTGCCAGCCCCTCCCAGTCGATGCCGCGAAGGGCAGGGGCGGCGTTCTCGCCCGCCGGTATCTCCGGTGCGTGCTGGAACCAGGCGACGACGAGGGCGGAACCGTCCATCGACCCGTCGAGCGGGGCGGATTCGAAGGAGCCGACGCAGAACACGGGAGGCAGCACCTCGACGGGACCGAAGGCGCCCGCGGTCGCGTCCGGGTACTCGCGCGAGGGCGGAACGAAATGGACCGGCGTGGGGGTGGACGTGTGCTCGGCATACCGCTGGAACCTGCTGACTCTCAGGTCGTTGACCCGCTTGCACGGGTAGCCCTCCAGCATCCCCGCGTAGGTCGACGACATGCGCAGGTCGGTGAGCCGGATCGCGCGACCGGACAGGAGGAGCGTGTGGCCCAGTGACATGCCGACACCCTATGCGCGCGATGCACGGTCGGCACGTGACTTAAACCTCCGCCGGAGTCCGCTGTCGTAGGAGGTAGACCCCCGCGACCGACGCCAGGACGGCCATGCACGCGATGAACACCAGCCCGGCACCCTCCAGGCCGATCGGGCCCACCAGGACGCCCACCCCGATCACCGGGACCGAGATGCCCGCGTACGCGACCACGAACAGGGTGGAGATCACCGCCGCCCGCTGGTGTTCGGGCGAGGCCTGCGCGACGGTCGTCAGCGCCCCGCGGAAGGCCAGGCCCTGACCGGCTCCGCCGACGATCGCGCTCAGCACCACCAGGACCATCAGGTCCCAGTGGAGCGCGCCCGCGAGCAGGGCGAGGCCGGCGAGGAGTGCGGCGCAGCCCAGGGGCAGGGACCGTCCCGCGCCGACCCGGCCGACGGCGAGCTGTCCTGCCGTCGAGGCGAAGAAGGCGAGGGCGACGACCAGTCCGCTGACCGCGTGGTTGGTCACGTCCAGGGACTCGGCGAGGAAGGCGGGGCTGACCGAGGTGAACACCCCGAACAGGGCGAAGCCCACGAACGCGGCGATCGCGGGTGGCGTGAACACCGGCCGCACCTGTGCGGGCAGGCCCGGCCGTTGGGGTCGTACGGTGCTCAGCGGCTTCCGCTCCCCTACGGTCTCGGGAAGCCGCAGCACGACGACGGCCGAGAGTGCCACCAGGGCCAGATGGACGGCGAAGGGCAGGTACAGCGGCCAGGGGGCGTACTGGGCGAGGATCCCCGCGAGCAGCGGTCCGCAGCCGAGTCCGCCCATGTTGGCGGCCGTCGCGATGAAGGTGGCCCGCGTGGCGCCGCCCGGCGGGGCCAGTTCCATCACGTAGGCGGTGGCGGCTCCGGTGAACAGGCCCGCGGACAGGCCCGACATCAGCCGCCCCACGTACAGCCAGCCAAGCCCCGTGGCTGCCAGGAAGCAGACCGCGCTCGCCGCCGCGAAGCCGAGGCCCCACAGGAGCACCGGGCGCCGGCCCACCGTGTCGGACGCGTTGCCCGCGAGCAGCAGTACGCCCATGACCCCGAAGGCGTACACGGCGTACACGATGGTGACGGTGAGCTCGGAGAAGCCGAACTTCTGCTGGTAGAGGCCGTAGAGAGGGGTCGGCAGGGTGGTGCCGGCCATGCAGACGGCGAACACCGCCCCGCTGAGCAGACACGCACGCCAGCTTCGGAGATCACCGTCCATGCCGCCGACACTAACGTCGAGGGCCGCCGCGATTCGGCCCGACGTGCCGCCGGACAGGGCCGTGAACGGCGAGGCCGGGCGCGGTCCGCCGTCCTTCGCGGGAGGGCGGACCGCGCGGGCGGCCCGTCAGGGAGCCGCGTCGAGAGGCGCGCGGAACGGCGGGGAGGCGTGTTCCGGGCGCATGGCCGTCAGGAGCAGTTGGCCGGTGTCGCCTGCGACGCGTCGTGGATCAGCGCGTCGTGGGCGGCCTTCAGCCGGGCCACGTCGGGTTTGACCACCTTGCGGTCGTAGGTGATCAGGCCGTTCAGTTCTCCTTCCACGTCCGAGATCTGGGTGTAGACGGCTCCGTTGCCGCCCTTGCAGGCGAGCTTGTGGACCTCGGCGAGGCGGGCGAGATAGTCGTCGGTGTACGCCGAGGGGTCGACGTCCACGTAGGACTGCTGCACGGACCAGGCGTGTCCGGGGACCGCGAGGCCGAGGCCGCCGTACTCGCCGCTGACCAGGGCCCGTTTCCCGTCCGGGTTCGGTGGCAGCGCGGGGCTCGGGTAGCCGTGTTCGTCGATGATGTCGCCGGTGCCGCCGTCCACGCCGAGGTTGATGCCGGACATGGAGTTGATCAGGCGGGTCGGGTCCCAGGTCTTTGCCTGGTCGGCGACGCGGGCCTCGTCGTACTGGCCCCAGCCCTCGTTGAAGGTCACCCACATGACGACCGAGGGGCTGCTGATGTGTTCGTCGATGACCTGCTTCATCTCGCGCTCGTACTCGGCGCGGGACGCGGCGCTCGGGTCGACTCCCGCGGTCATGGCGGGCATGTCCTGCCAGACCATCAGGCCGAGCCGGTCGGCCCAGTAGAACCAGCGGTCGGGTTCGACCTTGATGTGTTTGCGGACGGCGTTGAAGCCCATCTGCTTGTGCATCTTCAGGTCGTAGGCGAGGGCGTCGTCGGTGGGCGCGGTGTAGAGGCCGTCGGGCCAGAAGCCCTGGTCGAGGGTGGCCATCATGAAGACGGGTTTGCCGTTGAGGACGGTGCGCGGGGTTCCGTTCACCTGCTCCACGGCGATGGAGCGCATGCCGAAGTAGCTGCCGACGCGGTCGGCGCCGACGGTCACCTTGAGGTCGTAGAGGAAGGGGTCGTCGGGTGACCACAGGTGCGGGTTCCTGATCCGCAGGACGAGGGGCTGCCCGGTGCGGCCCTTCACGGTGGCGACCTTGCGGTGTCCGGCGTACGCGGTCGCGGTGACCGGCACTCCGTCCCGCACGCCCTTCGGCTCCACGGTGAGCCGGCTGTTCTTGACGTCGGGCGTCAGCTTGAGCGAGTCGACGTGGTCGGCGGCCACGGGCTCCATCCAGACCGTCTGCCAGATGCCGGAGGACGGGGTGTACCAGATGCCGCTGGGGTCGAGGCGCTGCTTGCCGACCGGCGGGTTCTCGCCGCCCTGCGCGTCGGTCGGGTCGTAGACGCCGACGATGAGTTCCTGGGTGCGGCCGGGCTTGAGCGCGGCGGTGATGTCGGCGCCGAACTTGTCGTAGCCGCCCTGGTGTTCGGCGACCTTGGTGCCGTTGACGTAGACCTCGGCCCGCCAGTCGACGGCGCCGAAGTTGAGCTGGAGGTGCTTGCCCGAGCCGACCTTCCAGTCCCGGGGGACGGTGAAGGTGCGCCGGTACCACATGCGGTCCTCGTGGCGCTCGATGCCGGAGAGCTGGGACTCCACCGGGTAGGGCACGCGGATCTTCTCGGCGAGCTTCCTGCCGACCGGCGGCTGTTCGCCCGCCTTGGCGGGGGCGAACTGCCAGGAGCCGTTCAGGTCACGCCAGTCGGTCCGGGTGAGCTGGGGCCTCGGGTACTCGGTGCGGGCCTTGCCGGCCTCGACCTGGTCGGCCCACTTCGTCCGCAGCTCGTGGGTGGAGCGGTTGGGGCCGCTGCTCCAGAAGGCGTTGACAACGTTGCCGTTCGTTCCGGAGAGGCCGCCCTTTCCGTCGTAGCGCAGGTCGGCGGCGCCTCTGGCGCTGCCGGACTTGTTGCCGACGACGGGTTCCTTCAGGCCGACGATCAGGGACTTGGGGTCCGCGGGGTCCAACGTGGCCGTGGACAGGGGCCACTTGGCGCCGCCGATGACGGCTTCGACGTGGTCGGTGAGACCTGCGGGGGGTGCGCTGAGCGGCTGGGCGAAGTCGAGGCGCAGGCTGCGGCCGTCGGCCTGGACCGTGGTGGCGACGGCCCCGTCGTAGGCGTATCCGTCGGGCAGCCGGAGTGCCGACTGCGGGACGGCGGTCTTGGTGCCGCCGGGCGGGGTCCAGCGCAGATGGAGGTTGGAGCCGCCGAAGTGCTCGAAGTACTCGACCTTGATGTCGTAGGACTGTCCGGCGGTCAGGTCGATGGGCTGGGAGGTCTGTTCGCGGTCCCAGTCGTCGACCCAGTGGTCGATGGCGAGGTGTCCGTCGATCCACAGCCTGAAGCCGTTGTCCCCGATGATCGAGAACGTGTGGGGGCCGGTCTTCTCGGGGACGATCCGGCCGGTCCAGCGGACGTTGACGTCGTCCGACTGTGGGGTGGCGAAGGCGAGCCGGGGCTCCAGGTTGTCGAAGTCGAGATTGGTGTCCAATCCGGTGGCTTTGAGCTCGTGGAAGTCGAAGGCGCCGGGGGCGGACTGGGTGTAGTACTCGCCCTTCAGGCCGTGGACTTCGACGGGGGTGTCGGCGGCCGTGGCGGTCGGGGCCGCGGTGAGCCCCGTCAGTGCGAGTAACGCGGCTACCAGGAGTGTCAGTCGGGGGCGGAGTGTTCTGATGCGCACGGATCCTCCTTGGCTGAGGAAGGGTGGCGGCTCGTTGCTTCAGTCTGTACAACGTTGGAAGTAGCGGGAGTTGGCATCACAGCACGGGTCCCGGCCTCTGTCCAGGGTCATGACAAACGCCCAGGTGACAGCGGCGCACATCGATGAAGAGGAGATCCCTTGCGGGTCAGCCTGAAGGACGTCGCGGAACACGCCGGCGTCTCGATCAAGACGGTTTCGAACGTCGTGAACAACTATCCGCACGTCACCCCGGCCATGCGGGCCCGGGTCCAGGAGGCCATCGACGAGCTGGGCTACCGGCCGAACCTCACGGCACGCCATCTGCGCAAAGGACGCACGGGCATCATCGCCCTCGCCGTCCCCGAGCTCGGCAACCCGTACTTCGCGGAGCTGGCGGGCGCGGTCATCGACGCGGCCGCCGAGCACGAGTTCACCGTGCTGCTCGACCACACCCGCGGCGACCGCGAGCAGGAGGTGCTGGTCAGCCAGGGGTTCCGGGCCAACGTCATCGACGGTCTCATCCTCAGCCCGCTGGAGCTCGAGGACGAGGACCTGCGCTCGCGCACCGACGACGTGCCGCTCGTGCTGCTCGGCGAGCGCGAGTACGAACTTCCCTACGACCACATCGCGATCGACAACGTCTCTGCCGCGCGCAGTGCGGTACGCCATCTGCTGAGCCGGGGACGCTCGCGGATCGCCTACCTGGGGGCCCGTACGGATTCGGCCAACCGGCCGGCACATCTGCGACTGGCCGGATGGCGCGAGGAGTTGACGGAGGCCGGGGTGGCGGCACCCGACGAACTCGTGGTCCCGGTGGGCGGCTGGGACCGCGACGAGGGGGCCCGCGCGATGGCCAGGCTGCTCGACTCCGGGGTGCGCCCCGACGCCGTCTTCGCGTACAACGACCTGGTCGCGATCGGTGCGATGCGGGTGCTGCACGAGCGGGGTCTGCGGGTGCCGTGGGACGTGGCGGTGGTGGGCTTCGACGACATCGAGGAGGGCCGGTTCGGGGCGGTCACCCTGACGACGATCTCGCCGGACAAGCAGGCCATCGCGCGGATGGCGGTGGCCTCCCTGCTGCGCAGTCTCTCGGGCAGGACCGAGCCGGGAGGGCGTGAACTGACCGCCGATTTCCGGCTCGTCGAGCGCGAGAGCACGCTCGGGCGGCGCTGACGGGTTTTCGGACGGAGGGCTTTACAGGTCTCTTTCAACGATGTAAAAACCTCCCCGGAACGACGAGTACACCGAGTTGACCGCAAGAGCCGATCATCCCCGGGAGCGCTCTCAGCGCCGGGGCCGCGCCGTTTGGGGACTCCATGAAGCCGCTCGCACCACGTCATCGCATCTCCGCCAGGACCCTCCTCGCCACCGGCCTCGTCACGAGCCTCGCGCTCGTCTCCGGATGCGCGAAGTCCGAGGACGACACCGCAGGCAAGGACAAGAGCTCCGCCGGGGCGAGCGACCAGGGCCAGGTCGTCGCCTCACCGTCCACGGGCTCGGGCCCGACCTGCGCCATCGACGCGTACGGCGCCAAGAAGATCGACCTGAAGTCGGCCACCGTCGGCTTCTCGCAGTCCGAGAAGGAGGCCAACCCCTTCCGGATCGCCGAGACCGCGTCGATCAAGGCCGAGGCGGCCAAGGAGGGCGTGAAACTGCTGACGGCCAACGCCCAGTCGCAGTTCTCCAAGCAGATCAGCGACGTCCAGGACCTCATCGCCAAGGGTGCCGACCTCCTGGTGATCGCGCCGCTCAACTCCGACGGCTGGGAGCCGGTCCTGCGCTCGGCGTCCGCCAAGCACATCCCGATCATCACCATCGACCGCAAGATCAACGCCACCGCGTGCAAGGACTATGTGAGCTTCATCGGCTCCGACTTCGTGGAGCAGGGCAAGCGGGCCGCGGACCAGATGATCGAATCGACCGGCGGCAAGGGCGAGATCGCCATTCTGCTCGGCGCCGCGGGCAACAACGTGACCACCGAACGCACCAAGGGCTTCGAGGACCGGATCAAGGAGAAGGCCCCGGGCCTCAAGATCGTCTTCAAGCAGACCGGCGACTTCGCCCGGGAGAAGGGCCAGTCGGTCACCGAGAACCTCATCCAGTCCAAGCCCGGCATCACCGGGATCTACGCCGAGAACGACGAGATGGGCCTCGGCGCGGTCAACGCCCTCAAGGGGGCCGGCAAGAAGCCCGGCGCGGTGAAGATCGTGACGATCGACGGCACCCGCAACGCCGTCCAGGGCATCGTCGACGGCTGGATCGACGGCGTGATCGAGTCCAACCCGCGCTTCGGGCCGCTCGCCTTCCAGACCCTGGACACCTTCACCAAGGGCGAGAAGGTCTCCCAGGACATCGTCATCCAGGACAGCGCGTACACCAAGGGCAACGCCAAGGCCGACCTGGGCAAGGCCTTCTGACATGTTGTCAGTGACCGGCCTGTCGAAGACCTTCCCCGGCGTGAAGGCCCTGTCCTCGGTGGACTTCACGGCCCGCGCCGGGGAGGTGCACGCGCTCATCGGGGAGAACGGCGCGGGCAAGTCGACCCTGATCAAGGTGCTCACCGGCGTCTACCGGCCCGACGAGGGCGAGGTCACGTACGACGGCGCCCCGGTCCGCTTCGCCACCCCGCTCCAGGCGCAGCACGCGGGAATCTCCACCATCTACCAAGAGGTCAACCTGGTCCCGCTGATGAGCGTGGCCCGCAACCTCTTCCTCGGCCGCGAACCCCGCGGCCGCCTCGGCCTGATCGACTTCCGGAGCATGCACCGGCAGGCCGAGGAGGCGCTGCGCGACCTCGGACTCCACGTCGACGTCCGCCGGCCACTGCGTGAACTGGGCGTCGGCGCCCAGCAGATGGTGGCGCTCGCCCGCGCCGTCTCGGTCGACGCCCGCGTGGTCGTCATGGACGAACCGACCTCCTCGCTCGAACCCCGAGAGGTGCGGACCCTGTTCGGGGTGATCCGCATGCTGCGCGAGCGGGGCATCGCGGTGATCTACGTCAGCCACCGGCTCGACGAGCTGTACGAGATCTGCGACGCGGTCACCGTGCTGCGCGACGGCAGGGTCGTGCACACCGGGCGCATCGCCGAACTCGACCGGCTCAGGCTCGTGGCGCTGATGCTGGGACGGGAGATCGCGGACGTGCGGCAGGAGGGGCTGACCAAGTTCACGGGCGGTCACGACACCGAGACCGAACCCGTCCTGGAAGCACAGGATTTGACGATACGTCACCAGTTGCACGGGGTGTCCGTCTCCCTGCGGCCCGGTGAGGTGGTGGGGCTGGGCGGGCTGCTCGGATCGGGGCGCACCGAGACCGCGAAGGCCATCGCGGGCGCCCTGCCCGTCGACTCCGGGCGGGTCGTGGTGGCGGGTGTGCGCGTACGCACCGGCTCGACGCCCGCCGCGATCCGGGCCGGCATCAGTCTGCTCCCCGAGGACCGCAAGGCCGAGGGGATCGTGCCGGGGCTCTCGGTCCGGGAGAACATCGCGCTCGCCGCGCTGCCCGGACTCTCGCGCTTCGGTCTGGTCGACGAGGCACGTATCGACCGGATCGTCGACACGTTCATGAAGCGCCTGCGGATCAAGGCGGCGAGCCCGCACCAGAAAGTGGGTGAACTGTCCGGCGGCAACCAGCAGAAGGTGCTGCTGGCCCGCTGGCTCGCCATGCAGCCCAAGGTCCTGCTCCTCGACGAGCCGACCCGCGGCATCGACGTCGGCGCCAAGGCGGAGGTGCAGAAACTGATCGACGAACTGGCCGAGGACGGTCTCGGCGTCCTGCTCATCTCCTCCGACCCCGAGGAACTCGTCGAGGGCAGCGACCGCGTGATCGTCCTCAAGGACGGCGCGGTCGTGGAGGAGCTGACCGGGGACGCCGTCACCGAGGACCGGCTGATGCGCGCCATCGCCACCGCACCCGCCTCCCCCACCGTCACGGCCGCGGCCGGCGGTGCGGGCACCGGCCCGGGAGGCCACGATGACTGACCTGACGCTCGGCCGGGTGACCGCCGACCGCGACCGTCTGCTGTCCCTGCTCCAGGAGTACGGCGTCTATCTGGGCGTCGTGGTCCTGCTGCTGGTGAACACCCTGTTCACCCCCCACTTCCTGTCCACCGAGAACTTCCGCACCCAGGCGGTCCAGGTCGCCCCCGTCCTGATCGTGGCGCTCGGCATGGCGCTGGCGATCGGCAGCGAGGGCGTCGACCTCGCGGTGGGCTCCGTGATGGCCCTGTCCACCTCGCTCCTGTCCCTCTATCTCGGCTACGGGCCCGGAATCGCGATCCTGATCGCGCTCGTGGGCGGTGCCGTGGTCGGCGTGGCGAACGGAACGCTCATCGCGTTCGTCGGCGTCCAGCCGATCGTCGCGACACTCGCCCTGATGGTCGCCGGGCGCGGGCTGGCCCTGGTGCTGCTCCCCCAGCTCAAGGACGTGCACGACCCGGCCATGGCCGACCTGGGCTCCGGCGACGTCCTGGGCGTCCCCTATGTCGTGCTGATCGCGGCGGCCCTCGCCCTGCTCGTCGGCTTCGTCGTACGCCGCACGACCTTCGGCCGCAGTCTGCTCGCCATCGGCGACAGCCGGCCCGCGGCCCGGCTCGCCGGACTTCCGGTACGGCGTGTCCTCATCCTCGTGTACGTCTGCTCGGGCGTCCTCGCGGCCGTCGCGGGCGTGCTCGCCACCGCCCGGCTCACCGCGAGCGACCCGTCCTCGCTCGGCAACCTGATGGAACTGTCCGCCATCACCGCGGTCGTCGTCGGCGGCACACCGCTGAGCGGCGGCCGTATCCGGATCGGCGGCACGGTCGCCGGAGCCGTACTCATCCAGCTGCTCACCACCACGCTCATCAAGCACGATCTGCCGCCGTCGTGGACCCAGATCGCCCAGGCCGTGGTGATCGTCCTCGCCGTCTACGCGGCCCGGGAACGAGGAAAGCGATGAAGACCGACGTGGACACCCCGGTGCACGCCAAGAGCACGGCCGAGGACGAGCCGGCCGGCGCGGGCCGCTCCGAACGGCTCAGCGCCCTCGCCCAGCAGCACGGCGCGCTGGTCACGCTGATCGTGGCGATGACCGCGGCGTCCATCGGCTTCGACACCTTCCTGACCGGCGACAACCTGGAGAACATGGCGCTCTCCTCGGCGTTCCTCGCCGTGGTCGCGCTCGGCATGACCTTCGTCATCGTCACGGGTGGCATCGATCTGTCGGTGGGCTCGCTCTTCGCGCTCGGCGGCGTGCTCGCCGCCTGGGCGTCGCAGTACGGGGTGGTCGCCGCGCTGCTCCTGCCCCTGGCCGTTTGCGGACTGATCGGCTTCGTCAACGGACTGCTGATCGCGCGTTCCCGTCTCGCCCCGTTCATCGTCACGCTGGCCTCGATGCTGGGCGCCCGGGGCCTGCTGCTCTCGATCACCGACGAGGGCTCCCGGACGTATCTCGTGGGCAAGGGGTCGTTCTTCGCGAAGCTCGGGCAGGGCGCGCTGCTCGGCGTCGGAGTGCCCGTGTGGATCACCGTGGCGCTGTTCGTGCTCGGCGCGGTGGTCCTGCGGCGCACCCGGTTCGGGCAGTACGTGTACGCGGTCGGCGGCAACGAGGACGCGGCGGCTCTGATGGGCGCCCCCGTGGCCCGTACGAAGATCTCCGTCTACACGCTCTCCGGGCTGTGCGCGGGACTCGCCGGAGCGCTCAACGCGGCCTGGCTCGCCTCGGGTGTCACGATCCTCGGCTCGGGCATGGAACTGGACGCGATCTCCGCGGTCGTCATCGGCGGCACCCTGCTCACCGGCGGGTTCGGTTTCATCAGCGGCTCACTTGTCGGGGTGCTGCTCCTGAAGGTCATCCAGAACGTCATCAACCAGATCGGCTCCCTGGACTCCGCCTACCAACAGGTGGTCAGCGGCGCGTTCCTGGCCGTCGTGGTGATCGCGCAGACCTGGCTGGGGCGCAGGCGCCGGGTGCTGTGAGGGCAGGGGAGGCCGCTTTCGTACCCGGAAACAGAAGACCCGCACCGGTCGGTGCGGGTCTTTCTGCGGCGTCGCCGTCGTGCGGAGTCGTGCCTCATCGGGTCCGTGCGGGCCCGGAACTACAGCCGGTCATCTCCATGTCCTGACCGGACGTCACCCCTGGGACACCCCGAGCGGATGCGCCTTGGGCCGCTGTTCAGTGACCCTGGCCGTGTCCCTGGCCCTGCTGACCGTGCTGGCCCTGGCCCTGCTGGCCCTGGCCCTGCTGACCCTGCTGACCCTGCTGACCCTGCTGGCCCTGGCCCTGCTGACCCTGCTGGCCCTGCTGACCCTGCTGACCGTGCTGGCCCTGTCCGCGATCGCGGTTGTCGCCGCCGCGGTGGTCGCCGCCACGGTGGTCGCCGGGGCCGCGGTGGTCGTCACGGCCGTGGTCGCGGTCGTCCCCGCGTCCACGGTCGTCCCCGTGACCCCGGTGGTCACGGTGGTCGTCACGGCCGGGCCCGCGGTGGTCGCGGTGGTCGTCACGGCCGTGGCCCCAGCGACCATCACGGTCGTGGCCCCAGCGGCCGTCGTGGTCGTGGCCCCAGCGGTCGTCGTGGTCGTGGCCCCAGCGGTCGTCACGGCCGTGGTCGCGGTCGTGGTGCCGGCCCCAGGAGACGCTGTCCACGAAGCGGCCGCGCTCGGTGCGCAGCGTGGCGACGTCGGAGTGGTTGTCCCACACCTCGTTGCGGCGGTCCTGGTACAGGTCACGGCTGGTGTCACGGCCGAAGCCGGTGTGGATACGGACGGTGGAGCGGGCTGCGAGGCGGTAGTCGTCGAAGGTGTAGCGGTTGCCCTCCCGGTCCGACAGCGTCCAGCCGTTCAGGTTCACACCGTGACGCCCCGCGTTGGTGATTTCCACCCACTCCGCGTTCAGCGAACGAGCGGAGCGGTCGTCAAAGCCCGGAGCGTCGGCCTGAACCCGGCTGATCTCGACGTGGGAGCGCTCGAAGCGCGGCTCCGCGGCCGAGGCCGACACGGAAGCCGAACCGACCAGAGCGCCGGCCGCCAGGGCGGCGGCCACCAGACGGCGGGCAGTGACAGACGTGGAAACGGACATGAAAGCTCCTCAAGGTTCGAGAGCCGGCACACCCATTGCGGGCACCCCTCACGGGGAACCCGCACGGTGCGACCCTGTGCGAGTCCCGGCCCGGTGGCCGAGGACTCATAACTTGCTGCACATCCCCGCCCAGGACGGGCGACATCAGACCCCTGTTACGAATTACGGACATGTCGGTTACAGATGCTTGTATCCGCCCTTTAACCGGTGAAAGCCGATGAGTGACATATCGCCATCCTCAACTCCCTTACGCCTACGGCTTCCAGGAGATGAACGGGCATCTTCCGCATCCCGGCCGGCCGACGGGCCGTCACCCGAAAGTGAGTAACACCGTTCCGGTCCGTCGCGGCCGTGTGCGGAGCTCATCCCGAGGGCCGGGACCGCGAACACGTCGTCGACGCGGTCAGGGGCCGGCGAATCGATGGGGAGATCGGCGCCGCCACGCGCGGCATCGGCCGGACGTCGGCGACGTTCGCGGGCCAGGATTCCCGTGCGCCCCGGCGAAGCCCCGAGGGGCCGGACACGGAGGGGACGGGAGAGAGAAGCGACGGCGATCGTGCCGTCACAGCATCGGCGCCCAGGGCGCCGGAAGGGCGGTACGGGCCGCCCGTGGGCGTGTCGCACGCTGCCGGTGTGTCAGTACGCGGCCCGGCGGCCCCTCTTGGGGAGAGGCTCGGCGTCCCACTTGGGGAGAGGCTCGGCGTCCCACTTGGGAGGACCGGCGGGCAGGCGTCGTACGCCGTCCCGCACGGCGCCTCGGTCCTGGTGTCGGACGAGGCGCCGCGCGGTGTGACGCGAAGGTCAGGCGGGGGTGATGTTCTCCGCCTGCGGGCCCTTCTGGCCCTGGGTGATGTCGAACGTCACGGCCTGGCCCTCCTGGAGCTCACGGAAGCCAGTGGCGTTGATGTTGGAGTAGTGGGCGAAGACGTCGGGGCCGCCGCCGTCCTGCGCGATGAAACCGAAGCCCTTTTCGGCGTTGAACCACTTGACAGTTCCGCTGGCCATGCCAGTGCCTCTCATTCGTTGACGGGTCCGCACCGCGCGAACCCGGAGGTAGTC
This sequence comes from Streptomyces sp. f51, assembly GCF_037940415.1. Taxonomy (NCBI): domain Bacteria; kingdom Bacillati; phylum Actinomycetota; class Actinomycetes; order Kitasatosporales; family Streptomycetaceae; genus Streptomyces; species Streptomyces sp. f51. Next base: position 13,673 of record NZ_CP149798.1, read on the forward strand.
GTCCTGGTCCTCGGGCACTGCACAGCAAAACGCCCGCACCACGGCGCGGGCAGGTACTGCGAACCACGACATCTGCCAGCGACGTTACACGGCGAGAGCGCCTCTCACCAGAGAGCGAGGGCCGTGAGGTGGAGCGGCACTGGAGACACACACGCCCCACGGGGCCCGGTATCCACCGCGCGGGCCTGGTTCCCGGGCCGGTTCGGAGCACGGCCGGCACATGGCTCACCATCACGAACCACCCATCAGGACGGCGCCGGAAGGGACTACGGAGCGGCGCGCATGGTGCGTACGGGACGGGCACGGTCCGGTGTGACACGCGGAACGCAGACACACGACATCCGCTCTGTCGCGCGCCGCTGACTGTCCGTACGCTGTCAACTCAAGTAACTTCAGGCGTGATCGACGGGGGGACCGTCATGTCCTGGGATCATCAAGGTGCTCGTGACGGCTTCGTCGTTCCGCCGATGCCGACCGCTCCGCCACCCGGTCCGGCCAGCCCCTGGCGGGCCGTGGCCGTGGCGTTGCTGAACCTCAGCGGGCTCGGGCTCGGTTACGCCGTGGTGCGCCGCTGGTGGCACATGGCCGTGTGCTGGGCCGCGACGGCGGTCCTGCTCGTCGTGGCGCTGCCCGCTGACCCCGACGGAGTCCCCGGTGCCGCGCTCGTGCTCTACCTGGTCTTCCTGGTGCTGGCCGCCGCGCACGGCGCGTCCGTGGGGCTGCGGACCAGGCTGGCGCTGCTGCCCGGCGCCTTGATCGCCGCCGTGCTCGGCGTGGTCCTGCTGGCCGTGCCCGCCACGGGGGTCGTCCTGTACGACGGGGCACGCGACGAGGCCACGGAGCAGATGCTCCTCGACCGGCTGGACCGGGCCGACCGGCTCGTCGCGCGGTCCGGGAAGCAGGACTTCACGGCGGCCGAGGCCGGCTACCGGCGTGCCCTGTCCGCCTACGACGCGCTCAGCGAGGACCATCCGCACTCCCGCGCGGCCCGGCGTGTGCCCGACCGGCTCAAGACCTACTACGAGACCGTCGCCACCCCGTACGCGCGCCAGGACTACTGCTCCGCCGTGGCGCCCCTGAAGTACCTGCGCACGGTGCCGCGCACGATCGGCAGGAAGCAGCTGGGAGCCCTCGTGAGCTGGCCGGACGACCGGCTGGCCACGTCGCTCTACTCGTGCGCGGCGGCCTCGCTGAGCGCGGGAAGCGAGGGCTGGACCGCGCAGTTCGGCGAGCTGCTTTCGACGTTCCCCAGGTCCCCGCAGGCCGGGAAGGTCGAACCGGCCGTGAGGAGCGCGGTCGACAAGGCGGTGAGGTCGGTGGGCGGCGACGACCCCTGTGCCGCCGTGCAGCGCCTCGACGGCCTCGACACCCAGGTCCGCGGACTGCCCGGGGACCAGGCCGGGGTGACCGACGCACTCGGCAAGGACGCCGACCGGGCCTCGAACAGCGCGCGTTCGGGCGCGTACGCCTGTGGTGTGCGCGAGTACAAGGACGGGAGCTACGCCGACGCCGTCACCACGATGAACGACTTCGCCAAGAACAACCCGCACCACAAGAACCGGGCGCGTGCCCAGAAGATAGCCATCGCCGCCGAGGTCGCGCAGACGGTGCCCGCGGCCGGAAAGCACCTGCCGACCACGGCGTCGGGCGGCGGCATCGCGGTCACGGTCAAGAACGACAGCCCCGACGACATCACCGTCCTGTACACGGGACCTGTGACCGGGAGCTTCACCCTCAAGGGCTGCGGGAAGTGCACCTCGTACGCGCTCGGCACCACGCTCGGCCTCGGCTTCAAGCCGTGCAACGACAGCGGCAAGAACTACCCGCAGCGGACCATCCACCTGCCGGTCGGCACCACGTACTTCGTGCACAAGTCCCGGACCGCCACCGGCAAGTCCCCGGCCTCGGACACCGCGAAGCTCAGGCCGGGCTATGTCTACACGGAGTGCGCGTACACGACGTCGGGGTTCGGGTACTGACGGCCTCGCGCGGACCACACCTCACAGGACTCCGGGCGGTGATGTGTGGAGCGCGTAACCCCTGGTGATCGAGCGGCGTGACAGCGGCGTAATGGGGTCTTCGTAGCGTCGGTGGGGAAAGGTGCCGACCACACGGAGGACCGCTCGTGACCACGACCACCCAGCAGGTGCGGACGGTCTGCTCGTACTGCGGTGTCGGGTGCGGGATGGTCCTCGACATCGGCATGGGGCCCGACGGACGGCGTACGGTCCTCAAGGCCTCCGGCGACAAGGCGCACCCCGCCAACTTCGGGCGGCTGTGCACCAAGGGTGCGACCACCGCCGACATGCTCGCCGCGCCCGGGCGGCTGGCGTCGGCCCTCGTGCGGGCCGAACGGGGAGCCGAGGCCGTGCCCGCCCCGGTGGACACCGCGATCGCGGAGACGGCCCGCCGGCTGCGGGCGGTGATCGACGAGCACGGTCCCGACGCCTTCGCGCTGTACGTGTCGGGGCAGATGAGCCTGGAGGCCCAGTATCTGGCGAACAAGCTGGCCAAGGGCTTCGTCGGGACCAACCAGATCGAGTCGAACTCCCGGCTGTGCATGGCCAGCGCGGGCACCGGGTACAAGCTGTCGCTGGGCGCGGACGGCCCGCCCGGGTCGTACCAGGACTTCGAGCACGCCGACGTCTTCCTCGTGATCGGCTCCAACATGGCCGACTGCCATCCCATCCTGTTCCTGCGGATGATGGACCGGGTCAAGTCGGGCGGAGCCAAGCTGATCGTCGTCGACCCGCGACGCACCGCGACCGCGGACAAGGCGGACCTGTTCCTGCCGGTCAGGTCCGGCACGGACCTGGCACTCCTCAACGGCCTGCTGCACCTGTTGCACGAGAACGGGCACACCGACCCCGATTTCATCGCCGCGCACACCGAGGGCTGGGAGGCGATGCCGGAGTTCCTGGCCGGCTACCCGCCCGCCGCGGTCGCGGACATCACGGGCGTCCCGGAGGACGACCTGCGCGAGGCGGCCCGGCTCATCGGCGAGGCCGGGGAGTGGATGAGCTGCTGGACCATGGGCCTCAACCAGTCGACGCACGGCACCTGGAACACGAACGCGCTGGTCAATCTTCATCTGGCGACGGGCGCGGTCTGCCGGCCAGGCAGCGGCCCCTTCTCGCTGACCGGCCAGCCCAACGCCATGGGCGGCCGGGAGATGGGCTACATGGGTCCGGGGCTGCCCGGCCAGCGGTCGGTCCTGGTCGACGAGGACCGGGCCTTCGTGGAGGACCTGTGGGACCTGGCCCCGGGCACTTTGCGCGAGGACGGGACCGGGCAGGGCACGGTGGAGATGTTCCGCAGGATGGCCGACGGGGACATCAAGGCCTGCTGGATCATCTGCACGAACCCGGTCGCCTCCGTCGCCAACCGCAGGACCGTAATCGAGGGCCTGGAGCGGGCCGAGTTCGTGGTCGCCCAGGACGTGTTCGCCGAGACGGAGACCAACGCGTACGCGGACGTGGTCCTGCCGGGCGCCCTGTGGACCGAGACCGAGGGCGTCCTCGTCAACAGCGAGCGCAACGTGACGCTCGCCCGGCCCGCGGTCGAGCCGCCCGGGGAGGCGATGGCGGACTGGCGGATCATCGCCGCCGTCGCCCGCGCGATGGGCTACGAGCGGGGCTTCTCGTACGGCAGCGCGGAAGAGGTGTTCGCCGAGATCAGGCGCGCCCACAACCCGAAGACCGGCTACGACCTGCGGGGCGTCAGCTACGAACGGCTGCGGTCCACCCCGGTCCAGTGGCCCTCGGCGCGCGAGGACGGGCCCGACCGCAACCCGATCCGCTATCTGGACGAACACGGCGGGGGTCCCGTGTTCCCCACGGCCGGCGGGCGGGCGAGGTTCTTCGCCCGCCCGCACCTGCCTCCCGCCGAGATGCCGGACGACGACTACCCGTACGTCCTGAACACCGGCCGGGTGCAGCACCAGTGGCACACCCTCACCAAGACCGGCCGGGTCGCCAAGCTCAACAAGCTCAACCCCGGGCCGTTCGTGGAGGTGCACCCGGACGACGCCGCCGTGCTCGGTGTCGCCGACGGCGACTCGGTGGAGGTCGCCTCGCGGCGCGGCCGCGCGGTGCTGCCCGCGGTGGTGACCGACCGGGTGCGGCCGGGCTGCTGTTTCGCGCCCTTCCACTGGAACGACCTGTTCGGCGAGTACCTGAGTGTCAACGCGGTCACCAGCGACGCCGTCGACCCGCTGTCCTTCCAGCCGGAGTTCAAGGTGTGCGCGGTGTCGCTGACGAAGGTGGCGACCCCGGTGACCGTGACGGCGCCGCACACGGCCACGGTCGCGGCCCCGGCCACGCCGGGGCCCGGGACCGACGCGCATGCGGCCGTCGCGGTGGCCGCGCCGCCCGCGGGTCCCGCGAGCGCCTTCGGCCTCGAACCCGCCCCGCCGCCGGTCCTCGCCGAGCACGAGCGCCTGTACCTGATCGGTTTCCTCTCCGGCATCGAACCGGGCGCTTCCGGCGTACCCGTGCTGCCGCCGGGCGCGCCCTTCACTCCCGAGCACGCCCTGTGGGTGAACGGCGTCCTCGCGGGCCTGTACTCCCGGGCCGCTCCGGGCGCACCGCCCGCGGACCCGACGCCCGCGGGACCCGTCCGGGAGGTCGTCGTCCTGTGGGCCTCGCAGACCGGCAACGCCGAGGAGTTCGCCACCGCCGCCGCCGACCGGCTCACCACCACGGGACACAGGGCCACGCTGGTCGGCATGGACGACGCCCACCCGGGAGAGCTGCCGGCGGGCGCCGACGTCCTGCTCATCACCAGCACGTTCGGCGACGGGGACGCCCCCGACAACGGCTCCGGGTTCTGGGACGCCCTGGCCGCACCCGACACCCCCCGCCTCGACGGGCTGCGCTACGCCGTCCTCGCGTTCGGCGACTCCTCCTACGACGACTTCTGCGGGCACGGCCGCCGCCTCGACCAGCGCCTCGGTGAACTGGGCGCCGTGCGGCTCGCGCCCCGCACCGACTGCGAACCCGACTACGGGCCCTCGGCCACGGCCTGGCTCGACCAGGTCCTCGCCTCCCTGACCGGGAGCACGGAACCAGCGGCGTCGGAGACGGCACCCGCCCAGGGACCGCCTTCCGTGGCACCGGTGGCACCGCCCGCCGCCCCGCCGAAGAGGCCCGCCCCCGTCACCGCCCGCCTGACCGGGAACGAGCTGCTCAGTCTGCCCGGGGCGGGCAAGGAGGTACGGCGTTTCACCTTCGACACACGGGACAGCGCGACCCCGCTCGTCTACCAGGCGGGCGACGCACTCGGCGTACGTCCCGTCAACTCCCACGGACTCGTGACGGAATGGCTGGCCACCACCGGACTCGCCCCGGACGGCGCCGTGCGTCTGGACGGAAGCGGTGAGATCCCGTTCCACGACGCCCTGCACCGGCATCTGGACATCACCCGGATCACTCCCGGACTGCTGCGCTTCGTCGCCGCCCGCACCCACGACCGGGCGCTCAAGAAGCTGCTGCGCCCCGACAACAAGGACGAACTCGCCCGCTGGTCCTGGGGACGGCAGGCGGTCGACCTCGTCGCCGAACACCCGGTCCGGGCCGACGCCCAGGAGTGGGCCGAGGTGCTCAAGCCGCTCCAGCCCCGGCTGTACTCCATATCCTCCAGCCCCCTGACCGCCCCCGGCCTCGTCTCGCTGACGGTCTCCGTCGTCCGCTACGAGAGCCCCGCCGGACGCCCGCGGCAGGGAGTCTGCTCAGCGTTCCTCGCGGACGCGGCCCTCGGCACACCGGTACCGGTCTTCGTCCAGCCCTCCCCCAGGTTCCGGCCTCCCGCCGACCCGGCCACCCCCATGGTCATGGTGGGCCCCGGCACCGGGGTGGCGCCCTTCATCGGCTTCCTGCACGAGCGGCGCGCCCTCGGCCACGGCGGGCCCAACTGGCTGTTCTTCGGCGAACAGCACCGGGCCACCGACTTCTACTACGAGGACGAGCTGGCCGCCCTGCTCGCCGACGGCACCCTCAGCCGCCTGGACACGGCCTTCTCCCGCGACCAGCGGGCCAAGGTCTACGTCCAGGACCGGATGCGCGAGCACGGTCCCCAGCTGTGGTCCTGGCTGCGGGACGGAGCGCACTTCTACGTGTGCGGCGACGCGTCCCGCATGGCCAGGGACGTCGACCAGGCCCTGCGGGACATCGCCGTCACGCACGGCGGCCACAGCGCGGAGGGCGCCGCCGCGTACGTCAAACAGCTCACGGCCGAGAGGCGGTACGTCCGCGACGTGTACTGACCTCGGCCGGGGCCCGGACGTCGCTCCCGGCTAGACGGGGCCTCCGCCGGGAGTGAAGCCCAGGTCGACGGGTGTCGTGGGCGGACCGACCCGCCGTACTGACTCCAGCAGTTCCGGAAGCCGGGGCGGCCACAGCGCCTCCGCCGGGGCGGACAGCTCGTGCGGCGACCACCACCGGCCCTCAAGAATGCCTTCCGCCGCCTGGAACGAGCCAAGTTCGCGACCCGGCACCCTGCGCGGCCCGTACGCGAGGAAGATGTGCTCGTACTGCCGCACCGGAACGCCGATGCGGGTGAAGTCGTGCTCCCAGAAGCACAGCGGCGTGCCCGCGAGTTCGATGTCCGTCCAGCCGGTCTCCTCCCGCACCTCGCGCACGGCCGCCTGGTGCGGGGTCTCCCCCGGGTCCAGTCCGCCGCCGGGCAACGCCCAGTGGACGCCGACCTCCTCGTTGTCGTACCGGAACATGAAGACGGCGCCGTCCGGGTCCAGCACCGCGACTCTGGCTGCCTGTCTGGGTATCCGCATCGGCTCAGCGTGGCAGAGAGATCTGGATCACCGCCACCGAGAGGTCAAGGTCACAGGCTCGGCCTCTGCTGTCGCCCTAGTGCTCTGACCTAGCATCCGAGCATGACAGTCCTGCCCAACGACGGGCTCGCGCTGGCCGCCGAGTTCCCTTCCGCGACCCATGACCAGTGGCAACTCCTGGTAGAAGGCGTGCTGCGCAAATCGGGCAAGGAGGCCTCGGGCCCGGCAGCCGAGGACGCCCTGTCCACGCGGCTCGAGGACGGGCTCACCACCAGGCCCCTCTACACCGCGCGCGACACGGCCGCCGACGCCGGTTTCCCCGGCTTCGCCCCCTTCGTCCGGGGCGGCAGGCCCGAGGGCAACACGGCGGGCGGCTGGGACGTACGGCAGCGGCACACGGCGGCGGACAACGCCCTGGTCCTCGGCGACCTGGAGAACGGCGTCACCTCGCTGTGGCTCACGGTCGGCGCGGGCGGCATCCCGGTCACCTCGCTCGACGCGGTCCTGGACGGGGTGTACCTCGACCTGGCGCCCGTCGTCCTGGACGCGGGAGCCGACGTCGAAGCGGCGGCCGAGGAGTTGCTGCGGCTGTACGCGGCGCGCGGTGTCGCGGCGGATGCCGCGCGCGGCAACCTCGGCGCGGACCCGCTCGGCCACGAGGCACGCACGGGCGTGGCCACGGACCTCGACACGGTCGTCCCGCTCGCGCTGCGCTGCGCCCGCGAGTACCCGGGACTGCGGGCGCTGACCGTCGACGCGCTCCCGTACCACGAGGCCGGCGGCTCGGCCGCGCAGGAGCTGGGGGCCTCGCTGGCGACCGGTGTCGCCTATCTGCGCGAGCTGACCGAAGCGGGCCTGTCCGTCGAACAGGCCTGCGCCCAGCTGGAGTTCCGGTACGCGGCGACCGCCGACCAGTTCCTGACGATCGCCAAGCTGCGCGCGGCGCGCCGGCTGTGGGCGCGGGTCGCCGAGGTGTGCGGGGCGCCCGCCGCGGGTGCGCAGACGCAGCACGCCGTGACCTCGCCGGTGATGATGTCGCGCCGTGACCCGTGGGTGAACATGCTGCGCGCGACCATCGCGACGCTCGCGGCCGGTGTGGGCGGCGCCGACTCCGTCACCGTCCTGCCCTTCGACCACGCGCTCGGTCTGCCGGACGCGTTCGCGCGGCGCATCGCCCGCAACACCTCGACGATCCTCATCGAGGAGTCGCACCTGTCCCGGGTGATCGACCCGGCGGGCGGCTCCTGGTACGTGGAGAAGCTGACCGACGAACTCGCCCACGCGGGCTGGGAGTTCTTCCAGGGCATCGAGCGGGACGGCGGCCAGGCCGCGGTGCTGCGCTCGGGCCGGCTGGCGCGCGACCTGGCGGACACCTGGGCGGCCCGTTCGGTGAAGCTCGCCAAGCGGCGCGAACCCATCACCGGGGTCAGCGAGTTCCCGCATCTGGCGGAGCGTCCGGTGGAGCGCGCGCCCGCTCCCGAGGCGCCGTCCGGCGGTCTGCCGCGGGTGCGCCGCGACGAGGCGTACGAGGAGCTGCGGGCCCGCTCCGACGCGCATCTCGCCGCCACCGGGGCCCGTCCCCGGATCTATCTGGCCACGATCGGACCCGCCGCCGCGCACACCGCGCGCAGCACCTTCGTGGCGAACCTGTTCCAGGCCGGCGGCATCGAGCCGGTCACGGAGGGCTCGTTCGCGGACAGCGGCGCCACCGAGGCGGTCCTGTGCTCCAGCGACGCGCTGTACGAGGAGCAGGCCGCGAGCACGGCCGAGGCCCTCGCCGCGGCCGGGGCCCGGCACGTCTTCCTGGCTGGCCGCCCCGCGGACCACGCCGGGGTCGACTCCTACGTCTTCGCGGGCTGCGACGCCGTCGCCGTCCTCTCCGCCACCCTCGACCGCATGGGAGTGTCCTCCTGATGGGAATCCCCGACTTCTCCGGGATCGACCTGGGGACCCCCACCGCCGAGGGCGGCGCCGACGAGTGGAAGGCCGCCGCGGGCAAGGCCACGGGCGCCGGTGACACGTTCTGGGAGACCCCGGAGGGCATCGCGGTCAAGCCGCTGTACACCGGCCGTGACGTGGAGGGCCTGGACTTCCTGGAGACCTACCCGGGCGTGGCGCCGTACCTGCGCGGTCCGTACCCGACGATGTACGTCAACCAGCCCTGGACGATCCGCCAGTACGCGGGCTTCTCCACGGCCGAGGAGTCCAACGCCTTCTACCGCCGCAACCTCGCCGCGGGCCAGAAGGGTCTGTCGATCGCCTTCGACCTGCCCACGCACCGCGGTTACGACAGCGACCACCCCCGGGTGACGGGCGACGTCGGCATGGCGGGCGTGGCCATCGACTCCATCTACGACATGCGGCAGCTCTTCGACGGCATCCCGCTGGACAAGATGACCGTGTCGATGACGATGAACGGCGCGGTGCTGCCCGTCCTCGCGCTGTACATCGTGGCGGCGGAGGAGCAGGGCGTACCGCCCGAGAAGCTGGCCGGAACCATTCAGAACGACATTCTGAAGGAGTTCATGGTCCGCAACACCTACATCTACCCGCCGAAGCCATCGATGCGGATCATCTCCGACATCTTCGCGTACACCTCGCAGCGGATGCCGCGCTACAACTCCATCTCCATCTCCGGGTACCACATCCAGGAGGCGGGCGCGACGGCCGACCTGGAGCTGGCGTACACCCTCGCGGACGGTGTGGAGTACATCCGGGCGGGGCGCGAGGCGGGCCTGGACGTGGACGCGTTCGCGCCGCGGCTCTCGTTCTTCTGGGCGATCGGCATGAACTTCTTCATGGAGATCGCCAAGATGCGGGCGGCGCGCCTGCTGTGGGCCAAGATGGTCCGCCAGTTCGACCCGAAGAACTCCAAGTCCCTCTCCCTGCGGACCCATTCGCAGACGTCGGGCTGGTCGCTGACCGCGCAGGACGTGTTCAACAACGTCACGCGTACGTGTGTGGAGGCCATGGCCGCGACCCAGGGGCACACCCAGTCGCTGCACACCAACGCCCTCGACGAGGCGCTGGCCCTGCCCACCGACTTCTCCGCGAGGATCGCCCGCAACACGCAGCTGCTGATCCAGCAGGAGTCCGGCACGACCCGGGTCATCGACCCGTGGGGCGGCAGCGCGTACATCGAGAAGCTGACCTACGACCTCGCCCGGCGTGCCTGGCAGCACATCGAGGAGGTCGAGGCGGCGGGCGGCATGGCGCAGGCCATCGACGCCGGTATCCCCAAGCTGCGCATCGAGGAGGCGGCGGCCCGCACCCAGGCCCGCATCGACTCGGGGCGCCAGCCGGTCATCGGCGTCAACAAGTACCGCGTGGAGACCGACGAGCAGATCGACGTCCTCAAGGTCGACAACTCCTCCGTGCGCACGCAGCAGATCGAGAAGCTGCGCCGGCTGCGGGCCGAGCGCGACGGCCGGGCGGTCCAGGAGGCGCTGGAGGACCTGACGCGGGCGGCGGCCGGTGAGGGCAACCTGCTGGAGCTGGCGGTGCGCGCGGCCCGCGCGAAGGCCACCGTCGGCGAGATCTCCGACGCGCTGGAGAAGGTGTACGGGCGGCACGCGGGCCAGATCCGTACGATCTCCGGGGTGTACCGCAACGAGGCAGGGGAGTCCCCGTCCGTGGACCGTACCCGCACGCTGGTGGACGCGTTCGAGGAGGCCGAGGGCCGGCGCCCGCGCATCCTGGTCGCCAAGATGGGCCAGGACGGTCACGACCGCGGCCAGAAGGTGATCGCGACGGCCTTCGCCGACCTCGGTTTCGACGTCGACGTCGGCCCGCTGTTCCAGACGCCGGGCGAGGTGGCCCGGCAGGCGGTCGAGGCGGACGTGCACATCGTGGGCGTCTCGTCGCTGGCCGCCGGACACCTCACCCTCGTACCGGCGCTGCGCGAGGAGCTGGCGGCCGAGGGGCGTGAGGACATCATGATCGTGGTCGGCGGGGTGATCCCGCCGCAGGACGTGCCGACGCTGCTGGAGATGGGCGCCGCGGCGGTCTTCCCGCCCGGGACGGTGATCCCGGACGCGGCGTACGACCTCGTCCAGCGGCTCTCTGCCGACCTCGGGCACGACCTGTGATCGAACTCGACACCTATGTCAAGGGTGTGCTCGACGGGAAGCGGGCGCTCGTCGCCCGCGCCATCACGCTCGTCGAGTCCACCCGGCCCCAGCACCGGGCGCTGGCACAGGAGTTGCTGACCGAGCTGCTCCCGTACAGCGGTCAGGCGCGGCGGATCGGTGTCAGCGGGGTGCCGGGTGTCGGCAAGTCGACGTTCATCGACGCGTTCGGCACGATGCTGACCTCGCTCGGACACCGGGTCGCGGTGCTCGCCGTCGACCCGTCCTCCAGCCGTACGGGCGGCTCGATCCTCGGCGACAAGACGCGGATGGAGCGGCTCGCCGTGGACCCGGCCGCGTTCATCCGGCCCTCCCCCACGGCCGGGACGCTCGGCGGGGTGGCGAAGGCGACCCGCGAGTCGATCGTGGTGATGGAGGCGGCCGGCTACGACGTGGTGCTGGTGGAGACGGTCGGCGTCGGACAGTCCGAGACCGCGGTCGCCAACATGGTCGACTCCTTCCTGCTGTTGACGCTGGCCCGTACCGGGGACCAGTTGCAGGGCATCAAGAAGGGTGTCCTGGAGCTGGCGGACGTGATCGCCGTCAACAAGGCGGACGGCCCGCACCAGCGGGACGCGCAGTCCGCCGCCCGTGAACTGGCGGGCGCGCTGCGGCTGATGCACGGCAAGGACGCCGTCTGGACGCCGCCGGTGCTCAGTTGCAGCGCCCGGGAGGCGGCAGGTCTCGACACCGTCTGGGACCGGCTTGAGCAGCACCGGAAGCTGCTCGACTCGACCGGCGCGCTCGCCGGGAAGCGGCGCGACCAGCAGGTGGACTGGACCTGGACCATGGTCCGGGACGAGCTCCTGGGCCGTCTGCACGCCGATCGGGCGGTACGGGCCGTCGCTCCCGATCTCGAACGGCAGGTCCGCGAGGGCGGGTTGACGGCGACGCTCGCGGCGGAGCGGATTCTGAAGGTCTTCGGCGGCGAGAGCCGCTGACTCGAACGGCGGTGGCGGGGCAGGTCGGAGCCCGGCCACCGCTCGGACCCGCGGTCGCGGGCCGGACACCGCACCCGTGCTCCGGCCCCGCCCGCCGCGGCGCCGGGTGACCGCTCGAACGGTCCCCGAAGCGGCCGCGGCCGCCGGGCGCACCGCACCTCATGAACACGGGCCGCCCGGCCGCCGTACACAGGAGCACCGGAAACCTTCCGGTGCTCCCACTCTTTGGCCCTCAGGCGTCTCGCCCCCGGGCCTTCGAGCCGGACGGTCGTTGCTATCGGGCGAGGTGCAGACGGTGCCGAGAACCAGAGTGGGATCAGCACGGGCGCGGTACGTCAATACGTATGCCGCGCGTGTTCAGGACGCGTTCAGGTTGACCTTGTCAAGGTTCGACAGAGATCAAATCCCCCACACACCGCAGGAGCACCCTTTTGATGACGCAGTCCGTGATGAAGAAGCTGCCCGAGGTGACTCTGGCCTTCTGGATCATGAAGATCGCCGCGACGACCCTGGGTGAGACGGCGGGTGACCTGTTCGCCCAGACCCTCAAGCTCGGCTACTTCGTGACCACGATCATCCTGTTCCTGCTGTTCGTCGTGACACTGGTCGTCCAGCTCAGGTCCCGCCGGTACAACCCGTTCTTCTACTGGACCGTGATCCTGTCGACCAGCATGGCCGGCACCACGATGTCCGACTTCATGAACCGCGACGCCAGCGCCAAGTACCTCTCGGGCGGCGCCACTTCGCTCGGCTGGGGCCCGCAGGGGCTCGGTCTGGGCTACCCCGAGGGCGCGGCCATCCTGATCTCGCTCCTCCTGGCGATCTTCCTCGCCTGGAAACTGAGCGGGATGACCTTCCAGATCCGGGACATCGTCACCTTCCGCGGCGAGGCCCTGTTCTGGTCGGCGATCCTCGTCTCCAACACCCTCGGCACGTCGATGGGCGACTTCCTCTCCGACAGCTCCGGCCTCGGCTATCTGGGCGGGGCGCTGCTCGTCACGGGGCTGCTGGCGGTGCTCGTCGCGCTGATGAGGGTTCCGTCGGTGTCGAACGTCCTGCTGTTCTGGATCGCGTTCGTCCTCACCCGCCCGCTCGGCGCGACGGCCGGCGACTTCCTCACCAAGCCGCTCGCCAAGGGCGGACTCGACCTCGGCACCGCGGGCTCGTCGGCCGTGCTGCTCGTCGTCCTGTTCGGCCTCATGGCCTACGCGCAGGTCCAGGAGCGCCGGGGTGCCGAGCCCGGTCCGGAGGCGGAGGCGGTCCGGCAGGAGGCCGGCAGCCGGTGAGACCGGCCTCGGGCCCGTCTCCGCGGGCATGACGTGAAAGAGCCCCTCGGACGGTTCCGAGGGGCTCTCTCACGTACTGGAGGACTCAGCCCGCAGTCGGAACCGTTCGCCCGGAGGCGACGGCCGCGGGCTTGGGGTTGAGCATGCGTTCGGCCAACTCGCCGAAGACCAGGCCGAATCCGGCCCACAGGACGGTCTGGATGGCCAGGGCGGAGAGCCTGAACCGCCACAGCAGGGTGGCCGGGAAGTCCTTCGGCACCTCGTTGATGACGGGCAGGAACGCGTAGGCCAGGCCGATCGCGACGGCGAAGGCGGCGACCGCGGTGACGGTGGCGTACCAGGTGCCGAGGCTCGGGGCGAGGCGCTTGCCGAGGATGGTGGCACCCACCGCGAGGAGCACGCTGAGGACCATCATCAGGAAGTACAGGGCGGTCCGCTTGCCGATGGTGTCGGGGTCGCCCACCGACGGCGGGTTGGCCGGGTACTTCAGGAACGGCACGACGTACACGGCCAGGAGCGCGGTCCCCGACAGCAGGAGCGCGGTCGCGCGCGGGCCGAAGCGGCCCACGCGGCCGAGCGCGAAGCAGTAGGCGAGGGCCGCGATGCCGCCGAAGGAGACGCCGTAGACGAGGACGCCGGTGGCGAGACCCGCGGTGGACTGGAGGCTGCGGGAGACGAGTTCGACCTCGTGCCCGTGTGCGTGGGAGTGGGCCTCCTCGAAGCCGATGGCGCTGTCGACGGTCGGTTCACCGAGCAAGTAGGCGACGACCAGGGCGAGTACACCGGCCGCCAGGCCGGCGAGCATGCCGCGCACGAGCAGGTTTCTTACCGTTGCGGAGTTCATGATGAGCGCTCTCCCTCGCGTCAGTGGCAGGGGAAGCCGAGCAGGTGGCGGGCGTCGTGGACCCACTCGTGGACGTCCTCGCCGGAGACGACGGAGGTGGCGCCCTGTTCGGCGCCGACGAAGTACAGAAGGACCAGCATCAGGATGCCGAAGAAGACCGCCCAGGGGACGATCGCACCGATCGGCAGCTTGGCGGGGAGAGCGGAAGGGGTGGCTGTCGGCGGAGCGACGGTCTGCGCCATGGCAGGACCTCCTCGGGAGTTCGCGTCCCATCTCGGTGGTGCACAGGATGTCGTCTACGGGTCTGACTCACGCGGCGCCCGGTGTGGCCGGGCGTCGCGCTCACAGTGGCGCGACCGTGCCGGATTTCCGCCGGCTTCCGTCTTGACGTCATCGATATCGCACCGACCGTACCGTGTGCCGCGCGGCTGGCCAAGACCGCGCCAACCGGGGTGATCTTCCTCTCGTCCCAGGTGACGGGTCCCCGCCGACCGTCAGAAGCCGCCGTCGGACAGCCCGAGTTCACGCTCGCCGAGCGGGGCGAAGAAGCGCTCGACGTCGGCGTCGGTGACCTCGTCGAGGGTGGCAGGGGACCAGCGCGGCCGACGGTCCTTGTCGATGATCTGGGCGCGGACGCCCTCCACCAGGTCGGGGGCGGACAGGGCCGCGCAGGACACCCGGTACTCCTGGTTCAGCACCGCCTCCAGGGATCCGAGCCTCCGGGCCCGGCGCACGGCGGTCAGGGTGACCTTCAGGGCGGTGGGCGACTTGCCGAGCAGGATCTCCGCCGTCTCCTTGGCCTCCGGGTCCCCGGCCGCGAGCAGTCGGCGGATGATCTCCTCGACCGTGGCGGCGCCGTAGCAGGCGTCGATCCACTCGCGCCGCTCCCCGAGCCCCGCCGGGGGCGCGGGCCGCGTGTGCGCGGCCAGTGCCTCCGCCACGGGCCGGTCCGCGAGGTCGGACATCAGCCGCGGCAGCGCGGCGGAGGGCACGTAGTGGTCGGCCAGTCCGCACAGGATCGCGTCCCCGGCACCGATCGAGGCGCCGGTCAGGGCGAGATGGGTGCCGAGTTCACCCGGGGCCAGGCCGAGCAGCCGGGTGCCGCCGACGTCGGGGACGAATCCGATGCCGGTCTCCGGCATGGCGACGCGCGAGCGTTCGGTGACGATGCGGACGCCGCCGTGCGCGGAGATCCCGACGCCGCCGCCCATGACGATGCCGTCCATGACCGCCACGTAGGGCTTGGGGTAGCGCGCGATCCGGGCGTTGAGGTGGTACTCGTCCCGCCAGAACGCGGCGGAGGCGGTGCCGTCCCCGTCCCGCGCGTCGTCGTGGACGACCCGGATGTCTCCGCCCGCGCACAGCCCGCGCTCCCCCGCGCCGGATACGACGACGATGTCGACGGCGGGGTCGTGCTCCCAGACGGTGAGCGCCTCGTCGATCCGGCGCACCATCGCGTGGTTGAGGGCGTTCAGCGCACGGGGCCGGTTGAGGGTGAGGTGGGCGGCCCGTCCGTCGGTGCGGAGCAGGACGGAGTCCTCGGCGCCCGGCGCCCCGGTGCCGTTCACTGGGACGCCTCCGCCGGACGGCCGGCCACGATGACGCGCATGATCTCGGTGGTTCCTTCCACGGTCGGTTCGATCCCGCCGGTCACGGCGATCTCCCCGCTACGGTACCCACCGGGCGACCGGGCCCCGTCCCGTCAGGCCTCCTCGCCCTCCCCGAGCGCGTACAGGCGCGGCAGGTTGACCACGATCGCCTCCTGGGTGCTGCGGGCGATCACGACGACGGCCTCCTCTTCGGAATCCGGGTTCTCCTCGCGGTGCGGAACGAACGGCGGCACGAAGATGTAGTCACCGGGCGAGGTGCGCAGGCGTACCTCCTCGGGCCCGTCCCCCGAGTCGTCGACGAAGACGAACTCGGGGTGCCCGCTCACCACGTGGATCGCGGTCTCGGACTCTCCGTGGTGATGGTCCGAGGACGCGGTGGAGGGGGCGACGTGGGTCTGGCCCATCCACAGCTTCTCGGATCCGACGGTGGTGCCGCTGACGGCGGCGAATCGGCGCATGCCTCCCGTCTGCGCCGTGTCGCCGTCGAGGGCGTCGGCGCGGATGTGGTGCAGACGGGCGCGCAGAGGGCGTCCGGACTGCGCTGCGGCGTCCGGGAGATGGGGGTGGAAACCTTCGCCTGGGGTCGTGGGCGGCTCGCTCATGGACGGGGACGCTAGAGCGGCCCGGAAAAGGATGTCAAGAGGTGTCCATTGCCATTCACCTGCGGCAATGTTCCCGCAATGTATGCGGGGAAGCGATGGAGACCCGGTCGGCGGACGCCGCCGTGTCAGGCATCATGTGCGCATGCATATCTCCGCGAAGGCGGACTACGCCACGCGGGCCCTGCTGGAGCTCGCCCGCGAACCGGCCCGCCCGCTCACCTGCGAGTCCATGGCCTCCTCACAGCACGTTCCGTTCCGGTTCCTCAAGTCCGTGGTGGGCGAGTTGCGCCGGGCAGGACTGGTACGCAGCCAGCGTGGTTGCGAGGGCGGGTACTGGCTCGGCCGGCCCGCCGACGAGATCACCCTGCTGGACGTCGTACGCGCCGTGGACGGTGAGCTGATCACCTTGCGGGGCGAGCCACTGGCCGGGCTCGACTACCCGGGGCCCGCCTCCGGACTCCCCGGGATATGGCGCCGTATCGAGGCCGACGCGGCGGCGGTGCTGGGCGGGACGACGCTCGCCGCGCTGCTGCCCGCCGGCGCGGCCGGGCGGATGGACCGGGAGGGAGCCGCGTGAACCGCGCCCCGGGCGGGACGGCGCCCGAGGCGGACGCCGGGGACATGGTGGAGGTCGTGGAGTACACCGACCCGCTGTGTCCCTGGGCCTGGGGATCGGAGCCGGTGTTCCGCGGGCTGCGCGCCGCGCTGGCCGGCCGGGTCCGCTGGCGGCGCGTGTACTGCGTCCTGTTCGAGGACGACGACGACCCGCCGCCCGACCCCGCCGCGGAGACCGCCTGGTACGCGCGGTACGTCGAGGACGTCGGCGCCCACACGGGGGCCCCGCGGGCGCGGCGGCTGAGCCGGGTCGCGGCGAGTTCCTGGCCCTCCTCGCTGGCGGCCAAGGCCGCGGAGCGGCAGGGCGAGGAAGTGGCCGAGCGGGTGCTGCGGCGGCTGCGGGAGAGCGTGTTCGTACGGGGTGAACCGGCGGACACGGCGGCGCTGGCACTGTCCGCGGTCCGGGGCGTGCCCGGCCTCGACCATGGGCGGCTCGCGGCCGACGCGGCGTCAACGGCCGTACGGGAAGCGGTACTCGCCGACCGGGCCGAGGCGCGCCGACCGGTCGCCGAGGTCCTGTCGGTGCGCGGCGGCTCGCCGCATCCCGGCGCCGCGAAGGAGACCGCCGAGGGCGGGCACCGCTACGCGCTGCCGACGCTCCTGGTGCGCGCTCCCGGAGGTCATCGCGTCGTCCCCGGCTGGCGGCCGTACGAGGAGTACGCGGCGGCGTTCGAGGAGTTGAGCCCCGTGCTGCCGACGAGGCCCGCGCGGCCGGCGGCGGAGGAGGCGCTCGCGCGGTACCGGAGCCTGACCGGCCCCGAGGCGGCGGTCCTGAGCGACGGTCCGTGGCCTCCCCGGGACGCCGTGCGCGTCGAGACCGGCAACGGCCCGCTGTGGCTGCACCCGGACGAGGCCGCCGTACACCCGGCGCGCGACGGCGACGCTCCCGCGGCACCCTGAGGGCCCTCCGGCGGACGGCCCGACGCTCTTCCCGCCGACGGGCGGTCCGACGGTCCTCACGCGGCGGTCGGGCGTGGCGGACGATCCGGTGGTCTTCCCGCCGACGGGCGGCCGACGGTCCTCGCGCGGCGGTCGGGCCGTGGCGGACGACTCGGTGGTCTTCCCGTCGGCCGGCGGCCGTCGCGACCGGGTGGGGCGCATCCCCGCGTCCCCGCGGCCTTCTGATCAGCGGTCAGCACCCGTCCCGCCCAATGAGACACCAATTGGTGTCCATTGACAGCCGTCGAGAACCGGCCCCAGGATGTGCACCATGCTCACGACGCACCCCGGCGTGGTGTGCCGCTACGTGGACCTGCGGCGCACTTCCAGCGCTCTCTGTCGCTGACCGCCTGCCGACCACGGCCTCCAGGCGCCTGACTCCCGTCCCGCCGGTACCGGCCCTCCGCCGTACCGACGTGCGGTCGCCGTCATCGCGCGCCGCCCTCTCGGCGTTCCTCCGCCTCTCCTCCCCCAGTCTCCCGGCTCGCCCCACGGCCTGCCGACGCCCTCTGCCCTGACACGGCATGCCTCCGTGTGCGCCCAAGCACGCACAGGCATGCCCGGCGCCGGGCTGCGCGTCGCCCGCCGTCGGAGTCCGCCGTCCTTCGCTCCCCCCCCGTCGCCCCGGCGTGGGCGGGAGCTCTCGCAGAAAGCGAACCGATGTCCGGACGCATCACGCCCCGCACCTCCACAGTGGCATCCCGTTCCTCCCGGCGCCCCGGTCGGCTCCGCGCGGCCGCCCTGGGAACCGCCCTCGCCTCCGTGCTCGTCCCCGCGCTGAGCGCCTGCGGCGGCGAGGCCGCGTCGGCCACCGGCTCCGCCGCGCTGAAGTGGACCTCCTCCTACTTCCCCGCCCACTGGGACCCGGTCGTCAGCGGCAGCGGCGCCCAGTTCCGTGAACTCGCCCTGGTATACGTCTCGTTGACGCGGACGGACGAGCACGGCAAGGCGGTCCCGGACCTCGCGAAGAGCTGGGACTACAACGCGGCAGGCGATGTCATCACCTTCCATCTGCGCCCGCACCTCACGTTCAGCGACGGCACACCGGTCGACGCCGCCGCCGTCAAGGCAGCCATCGAGCGGGCCAAGAAGCAGAAGAACTCCGCCCTGTTCGGCGATCTGACCTCCATCAAGTCGGTGGACGCCCAGGGTCTCGACACCGTGATCCACCTGAGCCAGGTCGACTACCAGATCCCCCAACTGCTGGGCGAGCGCGTCCTCCAGATCGCCAGCCCCAAGGCCGCGGCGTCGCCCGAGAAGCTGGACCAGAGCCCGGTCGGCGCGGGCCCGTTCGTCGTCACCCAACTCGTCCCGGGCACCAAGGCGGTGCTGAAGAAGAACCCGGACTACTGGGACGCCAAGAACATCCACATCGACCGTGTCGAGCTGAGCTCCGCCCCGGACGCCTCCACCGTCGTCTCCGGACTCCAGACCGGCGTCTACAACTTCGCCGACATCGCGCCCAGTCAGGCCGACGCGGCCAAGAAGGCCGGACTCGACGTCTTCGTGCAGCCCGGCTTCAACGCCTCCAACCTCAGCCTCAACACCAACAAGGCGCCGTTCGACAACGACAAGGTCGTCGACGCGGTCCGCTACGCGGTGAACCGTCAGGAGTTCGTCGACAAGCTGACGTTCGGCTACGGCTCGGCGACCGACCAGCCGTTCCCCAAGGGCTACGTCGCCTACGACCCGCAGTCCGAGAACGCGTACCCCTACGACCCCGCGAAGGCCAAGAAGCTGCTGAGCGAGGCCGGTTACAAGGCGGGCGCCCTCAAGCTCAACCTGGTCATCCCGGCCGAGGACCCCCAGGCCGAGATCGTGCAGGCGCAGTTGGCGAAGGTCGGCGTCAAGGTCACGATCAAGATAGACAAGAACTGGGCCACCCCGTTCTTCGCCAAGGACCTGACGTTCTCGCTGTACGGCACCACCGGGCGTGACTCCGCGGCGCAGACCCTGACCGCGCACTTCGGCCCCAACGGTCCGCTCAACCTCAGCTCCCCCTACGAGCCGTCCGGCTTCGAGGCGGCCATCGCCAAGGTGCGCAGGACCCCGCTGGACTCGCCGGACTACGCGAAGGTCCTCCAGGCGGCGACCCGGGCCGGCCTCAAGAGCAAGGCGCTGGTCTTCACGTACTCCTCGCCCAACCTCATCGCCAAGAGCAAGTCCATCTCCGCCCTGCCGAAGAACCCGGCCCACATCGACTGGACCGGCGTCACCATCGCCGGCGGCAACTGACCACCCGCCCACGACAGTTAAGGGGGCAACCCATGACGACGACGGAGGCACTGGCCCCGTCCGGTGTCCGTCTCCCGGGCGCCGCGGTCAGGACCGGGCACACCCTGGGCCGTGTTCTGGCCGTCCTCGCCCGCTCGGCCGCGATCTTCGTGCCCGTGTTCGTGGTCGCGACGTTCGTGACCTTCGCCCTGCGGTCGCTGAGCGGGCTGAGCCCGGCGCGCATCCAGCTGGGCGAGGAGGCGACTCCCGCCGCGGTCGCCCGTGTCGAGGCCCACTGGGGCCTCGACCGGCCCTTCCTCGTCCAGTACGGGGACTGGTTCGGGGGCGTCCTGCACGGACGGCTCGGCACGAGCTGGACCAACGGCGCCGACATCTCCACCCTCATCGGCCTCGGCCTGGGCGTGAGCCTGTCGGTGGCGACGTTCGCTCTGATCATCGGTGTCGTCGCGGGGTTCGGCCTCGGCACGATCGCGGCGGTGCGCCGCACCACCTGGATCGACCGGGCGATCACGGGCTTCGTCACGCTGATCTCGGTGATGCCGGCGTTCGTCGTCGGTATCGTGCTCGTCGCGGTCCTCTCGGTGGGACTGCATCTGTTCCCCTCCGCCGGATACGTTCCGGCGGAGGAGGGGTTCGGGCCGTGGCTCGCCCACATCACCCTGCCCGCCGTCGCGCTGAGCTTCGACGTGGTCGCCGACGTGGCCCGCCAGCTGCGCGGCAGCCTCGTGGGGGCCTACCGCGAGAACTACGTGACCGGCGCGGTCGTCCGGGGCCTGAGCCCGCGCCGGATCTTCTTCGGCCATGTCCTGCGCAACGGCCTCGGACCCGCGCTCGCCACCCTCGGACTGAAGTTCCCGGCCCTCGTCGGCGCCTCCGTCGTCACGGAGTGGATCTTCGGGCTCCAGGGGTTCGGGCGGTTCGCCAACGACTCCGCGCAGGCCGGCGACGTCCCCGCGGTGCAGGGCGTCCTCGTGGTGTCGATCGTCCTGGTCGTCGCCTTCAACCTGCTCGTCAATCTGGTGCTGGCGCGCGTCACACCGGCCGCCCGGCGGGGGGTGTGACCATGGTGCGCCGCGTTCTCACCCTCACCTCGGCCCGCATCGCCCTGGCCGTCCTCGTCGCGATCGCCGTGCTCGCCCTGTTCGGGCCGCTCCTCGCTCCGCAGGACCCCCTGGCCACCAGCGACCACACGCTCGCCGCCGCCTCCGGTGCCCACTGGCTGGGGACGGACTACCTCGGCCGCGACGTGCTGAGCAGGCTCCTGGCCGGCTCCCGCGTCAGCGTGCTGGGCTCGCTGGAGGTCGCGTTCACGGCCCTGGCCATCGGTGCCGTCCCCGGCATCCTGTCGGTCCACCTCGGCCGGGTCTTCGAATGGGTCACGCTCCGGCTCGCCGACACGTTGGTCGCCCTGCCGTTCCTGCTCTTCGCCGTCGCCGTCGTCGCGCTGCTCGGCAACGGCCTCACCCAGGCGATGCTCGTCACGGGCGCCCTGGTGTCCCCGCTGTTCTACCGCGTGGCCCGCGCCGCCACCCTGGCCGTCGCCCGCTCGCCGTACGTGGAGGCCGCGATCGTCTCCGGCGCCTCGACCGGCTGGATCGTACGCCGCCACGTGTGGGCCAAGGTGCTCCCGCCGATCGCGGTGGCGCTGGCCCAGACCGTCGGCGTCGGCTTCGTCATCGTGTCGAGCCTGACCTTCCTCGGCATCGGGGTGCAGCCTCCCGCGCCCACCTGGGGCGGTCTGCTCGCGTCCGACCTGGGCTATCTCAGCCACCAGCCGTGGGCACCGCTCGCCCCCGCCCTCCTGATCATGGTCACCGTCTGGGCCTGCAACCTCCTCGCCGACGCCGTCCGAGACGTCTCCGGCGAGGCGGGCCGCACCTCGGCCGGCCGCGCCAGGAACCGACCCGACCGCCGCTCCCAGGCCGGTCCCGCTCCCGCCGGAGGTGCGCGATGACGACCCTGTCCGGGAAACTCCTCACCGAGACCGTGACGGGCGAAGAAGCCCCGGAGACCACCGGGTCCGCTCCCACGGCACCGCCCGAACCGCCGTCCCCCGTGCTGGCCGTACGTGATGTGCGGATCGGGGAGGGGGACGGCGGCCGGGAGATCGTCCACGGCGTCAGCTTCACGCTCACGCCCGGCAGCGCCGTCGGCATCGTCGGCGAGTCCGGCAGCGGGAAGACCCTCACCTGCCGTGCCGCGCTCGGAATCCTGCCCGCGCCCTTCGAGGTCACCGGGGGCTCGGTGGAGATCGACGGCCACGACATCGCCGGGCTGTCCCCGGCGCGGTGGACGGATCTGCGCGGTGCCACGATCAGCGCCGTCTTCCAGGACCCGGCCTCCTATCTCAACCCCTCGATCCGCGTGGGGGCGCAGATCGCCGAGGTCCTCCGGGTCAAGACCGGCCTGAAGCGGCGCGCCGCACGGCGCCGGACGACCGAACTGCTGCGGTCGGTCCATCTCCGTGACCCGGAGCTCGTCGCCTCGCAGTACCCCCACGAGCTGTCCGGCGGCATGCTCCAGCGGGTCCTCATCGCCGTGGCCATCGCCGCGGGTCCGCGCATCCTCATCGCCGACGAGGCCACCACCGCGCTCGACGTCACCGTCCAGGCCGAGATCCTCGACCTGCTGGCCGACCTTCGCGAGCGGACCGGACTCGCCCTGGTGGTGGTCTCCCACGACCTGGCCGTGGTCGCCCAGCTGTGCGACGAGGTCCTCGTCATGCGCCACGGCGAGGTGGTCGAACAGGGCCCGGCCGAGGACGTGCTCCGCCGGCCGCGGCACGCGTACACGCGGCTGCTGATCGCCGAGCACGAGCAGTACGGCCTGGAGAAGTTCCTCGCACCCGAGGGGGAGTCATGACCACGGACACCGTGAAGTCCGCCCCGGACCCGGGAGCCGTTGCGGTCCCGGGAGCCGCCCCGGACCCGGGAGCCGCTCCGGCAGCGGGGTCCGCCCCTGCCACCGGATCAACCCGGGCCGGAGAGCCGAAGCGTCCCGTCCTGGAGATCAGGGACCTCGCCGTCCGTTACGGACCGCGCCGACGCCACCGGCACGCGCTGCACGGCGTCGCGTTGAATGTCGCGCCGGGCGAGACCGTCGGGATCATCGGCGAGACGGGTTCGGGCAAGTCCACCCTGGCCCGGGCGGTGCTCGGTCTGGTGCGGCCCTCGGCGGGCTCCGTGGTCGTCGACGGCGAGGACGTCACCGCGTACGGCCGCAGGCAGTGGCGTGCGCTGCGCCGGCGGGGCCTGGTCCAGTACGTCTTCCAGGACCCCCTGCGCAGTCTCGACCCCGACCTCACCGTCGAGGCCTCACTGAGCGAACCCCTGCTTGTCCAGGGCGTGTCCCGCGCCGAGACGGCACACCGGGTCCGCGCCTTCCTGGCCCGCGTCCACCTCTCCGAGGACCTGCTCGCCCGGCTGCCCGGTGAACTCTCCGGCGGACAGCGCCAACGCGTCGCCGTGGCACGGGCGTTGGTCACCGAACCCCGGCTGGTCATCCTCGACGAACCGGTCAGCGCCCTGGACTCCGCCAACCGCGTCCAGATCCTGCGCATCCTGGAGGAACTCCGCGACGACGGGGTGGCCCTCGTCTTCATCTCCCACGACCTCGGCTCCGTCGCGGGGATCGCCGACCGCATCGCCGTGCTCTACCGCGGCGAACTGGTCGAGACCGGCGCCGCCCGCGATGTCATCGGCCGCCCCCAGCACCCGTACACGCGCCTGCTCGTCCGTTCCGCGCCCACCCTGAGCTCCGCCCCGGCCGACCGGGCCGAACGCGCGGCCCTGCGCGCCCTGCTGAACGTCTGAAGCCCTCGAAGACAGGAAGAACACCATGCCCCGCACCATCCATCTCGCCCTGCACCCCTACGGCGTCGGCGGTCCCGGCCAGCACGGTCTGTGGAAGGACCCGCGCGTCGCGAAGAACGCGAGCATCGACATCGACTACTACATCCGGCTGGCGAAGGCGGCCGAACACGCCCTGTTCGACGCCCTGTTCATCGTCGACAGCCAGTTCATCAACGCCACCTACCCGGCGCACTACCTCAACCGCCTCGAACCGCTCACCCTGTTGTCCGCGGTCGCCACCCACACCCGGCACATCGGCCTGGTGGGAACCGCCAGTTCGACCTACAACTCGCCGTTCAACCTGGCCCGGCGCTTCGCCTCGCTGGACCACATCAGCGGCGGCCGGGCCGGCTGGAACGTCGTCACCAGTTTCGACACCGGCACGTCCAAGAACTTCGGACTCGACGAACACCTGGACTACACCTCCAGGTACGGCCGCGCGCTGGAGTTCGTGCGGGTGGCCCGCGGTCTGTGGGACTCCTACGAGGACGACGCGTTCCCCGCCGACGTGGCCCGGGACGTCTTCCTCGACCCGGCCAAGCTGCACGCGCTCGACCACGAGGGCGAGCACTTCAAGGTGGCAGGACCGCTGAACCTCTCCCGCTCCCCGCAGGGCCAGCCCGTGATCTTCCAGGCCGGGGTCTCCGAGGAGGGACGCGATCTCGCGGCGCAGGTCGCCGAGGGCATCTACGCGCCCGGCGGCACGCTCCAGCAGGCCCAGGAGTACTACGCCGACATCAAGAAGCGCACGGCCTCCTACGGACGCGACCCCGACCACATCAAGATCTTCATCCACGGGAGCCCGGTGGTCGCCGCCACCGACGAGGCGGCCCGGCGCCGCGAACGCGAGATCTTCGAGGAGGACAACGACTTCGGCCGCAACCTCGCCCTGCTCGGACGCTCCTTCGGCGCCTACGACTTCAGCGCGCACGACCTGGACGCGCCCTTCCCCGATGTCGCGCACCTCGCGGAGAAGGGCGGCCGCACCGGCGCGGCGGCCCTGATCGAGCGGGCCCGCACGGAGAACCTGACGCTGCGCCAAGTCGCCGAGTCCGTCAACCAGTTCCGCGGATCACCCTTCGTCGGCGCCCCCGGGACCGTCGCCGACACCATCGAGAAGTGGTTCGACGCCGGCACCTTCGACGGCATCAACCTCGCCTTCCGCACCGAGGACGAACTGGACCTCTTCGTCGACGGGGTCGTGCCGATCCTCCAGAAGCGCGGGCTCTTCCGTACCGAGTACGCGGCCGACACGCTGCGCGGCAACCTCGGCCTGCCCGTCCCGGCCAACCGGCACACCCGCGAACCGCAGCTCGCGAACGACTGAGATCCCGCCGCGGCCGGCCGGTGGAGGCGGACCGGCACCGGCCGCGACCGGCGGCGGCCTCACCCGAGCGCCGTCCGGCACGGCCGCCCCGACGAGACGACCCGCCACCGAAAGGCCGACATCCCATGACGAGCGAGCGACCACGCTTCCGGCTCGGCTTCCTCACCCACGTCCAGGGACGCGATCAGGACATCGCCCGCACCTACCGCAACGCGCAGGAGCTGTTCGCCGTGGCGGACGAGCTCGGCTTCGACGTCGGCTGGGTGGCCCAGCACCACGTCGCCCACGGCGGTGGCGGACTGTCCTCGCCCTGGACCTTCCTCGCCCACGCGGCCGCACGGACCAGCCGCATCCGCCTGGGCACGGCCGTCACCGTCCTCCCGCTCGAGGACCCGATCCGCCTCGCCGAGGACATCGCCACCGTCGACGCCCTGAGCGGCGGTCGCGTCGAGATCGGTGTGGGCAGCGGATCGAGCGCCCAGGAGTACGCCGCGTTCGGCCGGGACGCCGACCGCAAACGCGAACTGACCAGCGAGAACCTCGACCTCCTGCGACGGGCCCTGGCCCACGAGGAGGTGGGGACGCCCGGCTTCCGCGTCCAGCCCCGCCCCGGCGACTTCGGCCGCCGCGTCTGGCAGGGCGTGTTCAGCGCGCAGGGGGCCGAGTACGCGGCGCGCCGCGGTTCGAACCTGCTGCTCAACCGGGCGGCCTACGGATTCGACTCCCCCACCGACGAGGTGCAGCGGCCCTGGGCCGACGCCTTCCTCGCCGCCTGGGACCGGCCGCACCGCCCGCGCGTCGGCCTGTCCCGCTTCGTCTTCCCGGCCAAGGACCGGCGCACCGCGCTCCGCGCGATCGGCGACGACGTGCACCGGGCGGCGCTGCGCATGGCGGAGAGCGGCGCGTTCCCCAAGGGCCTCGACCGGGACGAGGCGCTGCGACGCTTCCACTCCTTCCACGGCCATCCCGAGGAGATCGTCGAAGCTCTGGGCCGCGAGCAGGTCCTGCCCGTCGCGACGGACCTGATCGCCCAGTTCAACCCCGCCGTCCCCGACCACGACGCCGCCGTCCGCGCCCTCGAACTCATCGCGACCGAGGTGGCGCCCGCGCTGGGCTGGAAGCCCGCGCACCGGGGCGGGCCCGCACCCGTCGAACCCGTACCAGCAGGAGCCTGAGATGCCCACGTACACCGACCACCACGGGCCCGAAGGGCTCCTCGTCCGCGGCACGATCCTCGTGGTCCCCGGCCGCGGCGAGACCCGGGCGACCTACGCGCGCCTCGGTGCGCGGCTCGCCGCCGACGCCTACCGGGTCCGGGTTATCGACCCCCCGGCCCTCGACGCCGACGACCCTGCCGGGTCCCTGACCGAGCTGGAGGCCCGGCTCGCCCGGGCCGTCGAGGACACCGCCTCGCAGGACGGTGTCGTACGGCCGGTCGTCCTCGTCGGCGCCGACTCGGGGGCCGTGGCGCTCGCCGCGCTCCTCGGCGGGTCCCGCACCCCGGCCGCCTGGTGGCCGAACGCCGTGGTCCTCGCCGGCCTTCCCGGTCCGTCCGCGAAGACCGGCGCCGTCGGCGCCACGTGGGACGCCGAGCTCGACGTCCGCACCGCGTGCCCCACGCATCGGGGCCGCCTCACCGAGGACCCCGAGGTGCGGCGCGGGTCGCTCGACGCCGCTCTGCCGGACGTGCTGCTCTCGGCGGCGTACGACAGCGAGTCACCGCTGCCCACCCTGCTGCTCGTGGGCGACTCCGATCCGCTCGCCGACGACGAGGCACTCGCCCGCCTCGCCAAGTCCCTTCCCCTGGCCCGCCTTTCGGTCGTCCACGGAGCTCACCACGACGTCCTCAACGACCTCCAGCACCGTTCGGTGGCGGCCGAGGTCGTCGGCTTCCTGGAAGCACTGCGGGGTGACCTGCGGCCGCTGATCAGTGTGCGGTCCAGCGCCTGGTGAGAGCCCGTCGGGCGGGCCGGCGTACACCGGCCGGCCCGGCCGACGCGAAGGCTCCCCCGACGCGCAGGCCCGGCCGACCGGCCGGCGCACGCACCCGCTTTCACCCAACCGAATCCCGACCCGGAAGGTCCGCCATGGCCACCATCGTGTCCGTCTCCGGAAGCCCCTCCCCCACCTCCCGCACCACACGGCTCCTGCGCCACCTCGACGACCGGCTGCGCCGCCAGGGCCACGAGGTCGTCCCCCTGGAAGTGCGTACGCTGCCCGCCCACGCGCTGCTCGGAGCCGACTTCCGGCATCCGGCGATCGTCGAGTCGGCGGCCCTGTTCGAGCGGGCCGACGGCGTGGTGATCGGAACACCGGTCTACAAGGCCGCCTACTCCGGCCTGCTGAAGTCGTTCCTCGATCTGCTCCCGCAGTACGCGCTGGCCGGCAAGACGGTGCTGCCCCTCGCCACGGGCGGCAGCACGGCCCATGTCCTCGCCATCGACTACGCGCTGCGTCCGGTGCTCACGTCCATGGGCGCGTCGCACATCGTGCCCGGCTGGTTCACCCTCGACAAGGACATCACCGCCGACGAGGACGGCACAGCCGTGATCGCACCCGCCGCGGCCCAGGCCCTGGAGCAGGTGACGGACCACTTCTCCGTCGCTCTTGGCGGCCGCGCGACGGCACTCGCGTCGACCGGCTGACCGCGAGCGCCCGGCCCGGGTCCGTGCGTGCTCCGCAGGTGATCACTCCGTCACGAACAAGGCACCCCGTGCCCGGTACTCCGGGCACGGGGTGCCTTGTTCGTCGGCCCCGGCCGTCTCCCCGGAGAAGGCCGACGCCGGTTCACCGCTTGCGCCACTCCTCGGCCAGCAGTTCGTACGACCGCACCCGGTCCGCGTGTCCGTGGGTGATCGTGGTGATGAGCAACTCGTCCGCTCCGGTGGCCTCTTGAAGCTGTTCCAGTTGGTCGGCCACCCGCCGGGGCGAGCCGACGAACTGCGTGTCGAGGCGGTCCTGGACGAGGGCCAGGTCCGCGTCCGACCAGACGTGGGCGCGCGCCTCGTCCGGGGTCGGGAACTCGATGGCCCCCTCGGCCGTACGGATGCTGCGCACCCAGGGGCCGTATCCCGTGGCGAGTTCACGGGCCCGCTCGTCGTCCTCGGCGACCACGACGTCCGCGGACACGCTGACGTACGGCTTGTCGAGGACGTCGGAGGGCTGGAACGCGGCGCGGTAACCGTCGACCGCCTCCAGGACGGTGGCCGGGCTGACGTGGTAGTTCGCCGCGAACCGGAGTCCGCCCCGGCCCGCGACCTCGGCGCTCTGCCCGCCGCTGCTGCCGAGGATCCACAGCTCCAGGTCGGCGCCCTCGCCCGGCACGGCGCGCGCCTCGACGCCGTCGGACGAACGGTAGGTGCCCGCGAGCAGCGCGAGGATGTCGTCGATCTGCTCGCCGTAGTCCTGCGACTCGGCGTTGGGCTGCTGGAGGAGCGTGCGCTGAAGGGCGATCCTCGGTGAGCCGAGGAGGTGCTCGAAGGAGAACCGGGGCGGTATGAGGAGCCCGTTCGGGGCGCGGCCGTCGGTCACGGGTGTCGCGGTCACCGGTGCCGTGGCGGGCTTGCCGGACGGCCGGCCGCCCGAGCGTCCGAGGCCCAGGTCGAGGCGGCCGGGGTGCAGCGCGTCGATCAGGCCGAACTCCTCGACCGTGGACAGGGCGGTGCGGTGGCCGAGTTGTACGGCACCGGCGCCGAGCCGGATGGTCGAGGTCGCGGAGGCGGTCAGGGCGATGACGACCGCGGGCGAGGTTCCGGCCACGCCGGGGTTGAGATGGTGCTCCGCGAACCAGTAGCGGGCGTAGCCGAGGCTCTCGGCCCGGCGGGCCAGGTCGATGGAGTTGCGCAGCGCGTCTGCGGCCGTGGAACCCGAGGAGACCGGAACCAGGTCGAGTACGCCGAGAGGGATGTCGGACATGTGCTGGGGCCTCCTCAGCGGTCGACGGACGGGGGTGCGGTGGTGGACGGCGGGCCGGGAGCGCGGTGGCGCGGTACCCGGTCAGGGGCCTGGAGCCTCATGACGCCACCCGGCCGGGGTGCGCCTCGGTGTCGGTGTGCGCCCCGGCGTCGGGGTGGGCGAGGCCGAGGTGGTCGCGCAGGGTGGTGCCCTCGTACTCGGTGCGGTAGACACCGCGTTCCTGGAGGAGCGGGACGACGGTGTCCGCGAAGGAGTCGAGGCCGCCCGGGGTGATGTGCGGGACGAGGATGAACCCGTCGGAGGCGTCGGCCTGGACGAACTCGTCGATGGTCCGGGCGACCGTCGCGGGGCTGCCCACGAAGGCCTGCCGGCTCCCCGTCTCGATGACGAGGTCGCGGATGGACCAGTTGTTGGCGGCGGCCCGCTCCCGCCACTCGCGGGCGGTGGCCAGCGGGTCGCGGTACATCCGGACCTGGGCACGGCCCCGGGCGACGGTGTGTTCACCGAGGTCCGGGTCGATGTCGGGCAGCGGCCCGTCCGGGTCGTACGCGGACAGGTCGCGGTTCCAGACGAACTCCAGGTGCTTGATGGCGGTCGCGCCGCTGACCTGCCGGCGCCGCACCTCCCGGGCGTGCTCCTCGGCCTCGGCGTCGGTGTCCCCGAGGACGAAGGTCGCGGCGGGCAGGATGAGCAACTGGTCGGGGCGGCGGCCGTAGCGGGCGAGGCGGGCCTTGACGTCCGTGTAGAAGGCCTGGCCCTCCTTGAGCGTGGAGTACCGGCTGAAGATCGCGTCGGCGCTCGACGCGGCGAACTCGCGGCCCTCTTCCGAGTCACCGGCCTGGAAGATCACCGGGCGGCCCTGCGGGGAGCGCGGAACGTTGAACTGGCCCTCGATGTCGAAGTGCCGGCCCTCGTGGACGAAGGCACCGGCCTTGGCGTCGTTCAGGAACGTTCCCGTCTCCTGGTCAGCGACGATCTCGTCCCCGCGCCAGGAGTCGAAGAGCTCGTTGGCCGTGCTCAGGAACTCCTTGGCCCGGGAGTAGCGCTCCTCCTGCGGCAGGAAGCCGCCGCGGCGGAAGTTCTCGCCGGTGAAGGCGTCCCAGGAGGTGACGACGTTCCAGGCGGCGCGCCCCGCGGAGAGGTGGTCGAGACTGGCGAACTGGCGGGCCACCTCGTAGGGCTCGTTGAAGGTGGAGTTGATGGTGCCGGTCAGACCGAGGTGTTCGGTGACGGCGGCGAGCGCGGCGAGGACGGTGAAGGTGTCGGGCCGTCCCACGACGTCCAAGTCGTAGATCTTTCCGCCCTGTTCGCGAAGTCGCAGGCCCTCGGCGAGGAACAGGAAGTCGAACCTGGCGCGCTCGGCAGTCCGCGCGAAGTGGGCGAACGAGCTGAACTCGATGTGGCTGCCGGCCTCGGGGTCGCTCCACACGGTGGTGTTGTTGACACCGGGGAAGTGCGCCGCGAGGTGGATCTGCTTGAGCGGCTTGCTCATGGTCGGGGTCCTTCCGGCTCAGGCGGTCGTGGCGTAGCGGTTGGCGGGGCGGGCGAGCCCGAGCAGTCCGCGCAGGGTGTCGGCCTCGTAGGCCCGCCGGAACGCGTTCCGGCGCTGGAGTTCGGGCACCAGGCCACGGGTGATCGCGGGCAGGTCGTGCCCGGCCACGGCGGGCCGCAGCCGGAAGCCGGACAGCCCTGCCTCGCCCAGCTCCTGGAGCAGGTCGGCGAGTTCGGCGGGCGTTCCGGTGAAGATCCGGGCGTCGCTCGTGTACGGCCGGCCCGCGAGGACGTCCAGTCGCTCGCGTCGGGCCCGGGCGGCTCCGGGGTCGTCGTCCAGGAAGACGACGAGGTCGCCGAAGACGTGTACGGTCTCGTCCCCTCGACCGGCCGCCCGCTGCTCCGCGCGGATCTCCTCGACGACGGAACGGGCCTGGCCGGCGTCGTGCGGGGTGACGTAGCCGACGTCGGCGGCCCGGGCCAGCAGCCGGTACGGGACGGTGGCGTGGGCCAGGGCGCTGACGATCGGCTGCCCCTGCGGCGGCCGGGGCGTGATCGAGGGGCCCTTGACGCGGAAGTTCCTGCCCTCGAAGTCGATGTAGTGGACCCTGTCGCGGTCGATGAACCGGCCGGTGGCCTCGTCGCGGATCTCCGCGTCGTCCTCCCAGCTGTCCCAGAGTCTGCGGACGACCTCGACGTAGTCGGCGGCCTCGTCGAAGAGTTCGGTCACCAGTTCCTGGGCG
Organism: Streptomyces sp. f51; assembly: GCF_037940415.1. Taxonomy (NCBI): domain Bacteria; kingdom Bacillati; phylum Actinomycetota; class Actinomycetes; order Kitasatosporales; family Streptomycetaceae; genus Streptomyces; species Streptomyces sp. f51. The sequence goes on from NZ_CP149798.1 coordinate 44,986, forward strand.
GCGGGCGTGTCGTAGTCCTCGATCCGCAGGGGCGGGAAGGTGCGCCGTCCGAAGTGCGCGGCCTCGTTCTGGCGTGCGCTGACCTGCACGCGCAGGCCGGCGCGGCCGGAGCTCACGTAGTCGAGGGTGGCGATCGCCTTGGACAGGTGGAACGGCTCGGTGTGGGTGGTCACGACCGTGGGCACCACGCCGATGTGGCGGGTCACCGGCGCGACGCGCGACGCGATGAGGACGGCGTCGAGGCGGCCGCGGACCTGGTCGGTGCGGCCGTCGGGTCCGGTGAACGAGGAGGACTGGAGGCCGAGTCCGTCCTCGATGGTCACGAAGTCGAGCAGACCGCGCTCGGCCTCGGTGACGAGGCCGGTCCAGTAGGCGGCGGTCAGCAGGTCGTGGGGGCGGGCCACAGGCTCGCGCCAGGCGGCCGGATGCCAGCCGGCGCCGTCCAGGGCGACGGCGAGGTGCAGCGGAGAGGGTGACGAGGACACGGAAGTGCCTTCCTGATCGACCGTACGGGGAAGCCCGCCCCGGTGTGCGGGGCGCGGCTGCGTGGGAACAGGTCAGGGGCGACAGAGGGCGCTGGCGAACCGCAGCAGATCGATGTGCGGCCGGCCGTACAGGTGCGGAAGGCGGGGCGGGAACGGGCTCGGCGCACGGTGGGACACGTACCGCATGTGTCTCGCCTCCGCCCTCTCGGCCCCGTGTTCCCGGGGTCCCGCTCGGCCCGGCACCGGTCGGCGTCCGACGGGGCGCCACACAGTCCTGAACCATCGCAACCGCACGGCTACGCCTTTTCTTCCGGCTGCGCGGCGGCAACTCGTGTCTCCCGCGCGGCCTGTGGTCCGCCGGGGGTGCGGACGAGCACGAACCGCGTGCGGCGGCGCAGGGTGAACCCGATGGATTCGTAGAGCCGGATCGCGTTCGTGTTGTCCGCGGCGGCGTGGAGGAAGGGGGTGTCTCCCCGTTCCGTGATGCCGGCCGCGACCGCGCGGACCAGGCGGGTGGCCAGTCCCCTGCCCCGGTGGCCGGGGAGGGTGCAGACCGCGCTGATCTCGGTCCAGCCCGGCGGGCGCAGCCGTTCGCCGGCCAGCGCGATCAGCCGGCCGTCCTCCCGGATGCCGAGGTAGGTGCCGAGTTCGACGGTTCGGGGCAGGAAGGGGCCCGGCCGGGTGAGGGCGATCAGGTCGAGGATCTCGGGCACGTCGTCGGGGCCGAGTCGTACGGCTTCGGGCGCGGGCTCGGAGCGCAGCGCGGTGGCGGTCAACTGGACGCCGTCACCGCTCTGTTCGATGGTCCAGCCGGCGGGCACCGTCTGGACCGCGGTGACCGGGGTGAGGGTGCCGGGGCCGACGAGTTCGGCCAGGTCGGCCCAGGAGCGGGGGTCCGCCGGGTCGTCGAGGGCGGCGAACGGGGACACGTCCGTGGGGTAGCGGGCGGCCCCGCCGACGCGCTCGGCGAGGTGGGCGTGCGGGCCGGTCAGCGCGGCCCAGGCCGCGTTGTCGAGGATGTGCGGTGTGGTCGGGGCCGGGGAAGGGGCGGAGTGGACACTGGTGGACATGGCGGTGCGGGTTCTCCGTATCTGGAACGCGGCCGGACGCGCCCCGGGACCCCGCCGCGGCGCGGCGGAGTCCCCGAGCGGGCGGTGTGGTTCAGGAATTGTCGAGCGGGAGGCCGGGCGGGTTGACCTCGGAGGTCTTCACCGCCTCGTTCGAGAGGTTCCAGGCGGCGAGCCACTTGGCGTACTGGCCGTTCTCGATCAGGTAGTTGATCGCGTCGGCGACGGGCTTGGCGAGCCCGCTGTCCTTCTTCGCGGTGGCCGCGATCAGCCCCTGGATCGTCTCGCCCGCCCCGGAGAACTGCCCGGCGTTGCGGGTCGGGTTGGGGGACTTGGCGTTCTGGGTGACGTGGTAGGCGACGGCGGGGTTGGGGCCGAAGGAGGCGTCGATCTTGCCGCTGTTCAGGGCGAGGGCCGTGGCGTTGTTGTCCTGGTAGTACTTGACGGTGAGCTTCTTGCCCTCCTTGGCGAGCTTCGCCTTCCACTCCAGGAGGATCTTCTCCTGGTTCGTGCCGGCGCCCACCGCGACGGTCCTGCCCGCGAGGTTCCGGTAGTCGCCGGCGAAGTTCCACGTGCTCTTCTTCGGGACCTCGAAGGCGAGGTTGTCCTGCCGGTAGGAGGCGAACTCGTACTTTCTCTTGCGCTCCTCGGTGTCGGTGACATTGGAGAAGGCCACGTCGACCTTGCCGCTGTCGATGCCGACGAAGAGGTTCTCCCAGGTCGAGTTCTTCACCTCCGGCTTCAGCCCGAGGACCGCGGCGACGAGTTTGCCGAGGTCGGGTTCGCTGCCGGTGAGCGTCTTCTGGTCCGAGCCGACGAAGTTCAACGGCGGTGATCCGGCGGGCAGCGCGCCGATGCCCACCACCAACGTGCCCTTCTTCGCCACCGACTTGGGCAGTTCGGCACTGATGGACTTGACCTCGGACACCTTGAGTGCGGTCTCCTTGGCGGCGCCGTTGGACAGGGCGCCCACCGTCACCGTTCCGGTCGCGTCGGTCCGCGTCCGGGTGGCGGCGTCGCTGTCCGCGCCGCAGGCGGCGAGAGAGGCGGCGAGGGAGGCGACGGCGGCGGTCGCGGCGACGCCGCGGAGGGTCCTGCTGTTCAGGCCGAGGGTGCGCATGGCTTTCCTTTTCGGGTGTGCGGTGAGGAGTGTGGGGGAGCGGCCCGGGCGGGCCGCGGAATCGGGGGGCTGCCCCGCTGTGGGTGGAGGAAGGCAGCACGAGGGAGCGCCCGTCGAGCGGTGTCGCGCGGGGCGTCCTGGCGGGAGCGGTCAGAGCACCTTGCTCAGGAACTCTCTGGTGCGCGCTTCCCGCGGATGGTCGAGCACCTGCTCGGGCGGTCCCTGTTCGACGATCCGCCCGCCGTCCATGAACACCACCCGGTCGGCGATCTCACGGGCGAAGCCGATCTCATGGGTGACGATCACGAGCGTGGTGCCGCTGTGGGCCAGGTCCTTGATGACGGCGAGGACCTCGCCGACCAGTTCGGGGTCCAGGGCGGACGTCGGTTCGTCGAAGAGGATGACCCCGGGCCGCAGGGCCAGGGCGCGGGCGATGGCCACACGCTGCTGCTGACCGCCCGACAACTGCCGTGGGTAGGCGTTGGCCTTGTCGGCGAGACCCACCCGTGCGAGCAGCTCGCGGGCCAGCTCCCGCGCTCCGGGCCTGGACAGCCTGCCGGTCGCCACCGGGGCGGCGGCCACGTTGTCCAGCACGGTCAGATGAGGGAAGAGGTTGAAGTTCTGGAAGACGAACCCGATGCGGCTGCGCTGGGCCAGGATGACCCGCTCGCTCAGCTCCTTGAGCCGGTCGCCGTGCCGGCGTACACCGATGAGTTCGCCGTTCAGGCTCACATGGCCGACCTCGGGCTTCTCCAAGTGGTTGATCACGCGCAGGAGGGTGGACTTCCCCGAGCCCGACGGCCCCAGGATCACCGTGACCTCGCCGGGCCGTACGGTCAACTCCACGCCGTTCAGTACCTGTTGGATGCCGTACCACTTGTGGACGTCGTGCACCTCGACCGCCGCGGGCCGCGTCTCGCTCGTCACGCCGGTCATATCGCCGTCTCCCTGCGGACCCGGGCCCGCGCTTCGCGCAGACCGCTTCGTACCTTCTGCAACGGGGTCGGCGGCAGGGTGCGCAGCGCGCCCCGCGAGTAGTACCGCTCGACGTAGAACTGGATGACGGACACGACGCTCGTGAGGATCAGGTACCAGGCGGTGGCGACGAGGAGCAGCGGCACGATGTCGCCGGGGTAGGTGCTGCCCATGCTCTGCACGGATCCGAACAGGTCCAGCAGGGACACGTAGAAGACGAGCGAGGTGCCCTTGATCAGACCGATGAGCTGGTTGACGTAGTTGGGGGTGATGGAGCGCAGCGCCTGCGGGAAGACGATCCTCGCGAACTGGTACCGCTTCGGCAGGCCGAGGGCGGAGGCGGCTTCGTGCTGCCCCTGGTCCACGGAGAGAAGACCGCCGCGTACCACTTCGGAGGCGTACGCCGCTTCGTTCAGACTCAGTCCGACGACGGCGACGGCCATGTCGGTGGCCAGGCGGGACTCGTCGAAGGTGAAGAAGGCGGGACCGAACGGAACGCCTACGCTCAGCGTCTGGTACAGCGCGCTGAAGTTGTAGAGGAAGAGCAGGACCACGATGAGGGGTACCGAACGGAAGAGCCAGGTGTAGACCCAGCTCACCGCGCGGAGCACCGGACTCCGGGAGAGCCTGGCCAGGGCCAGGAGAATGCCGCCGAGCAGGCCCAGCAGGGCGCTGTAGAGGGTGACTTCGAGGGTGATCAGCAGACCGTCGAGAATGGTCGGGCGCAGGAACCAGTACTGGAAGCGGTCCCACTGGTAGAAGGGGTTGGTCACCAGGCCGTGGACGATCTGGGCGACCAGCACGAGCACCACGGCGGTGACGATCCAGCGGCCGGGGCGCCGGAGCGGAAGGACCCGCTGAGCCGCCAGAGGTGCGGGGGCGGCGGGGTCGTCGGTGCGGGGGATCGCCTCGGTCGGCGTCGCCGGCCCGAAGGACACGGCGCTGCCTGGGAGTTGACTCATGGAGAGCTCCAGCGGATTCGGACACCCCGGATCCGCGCAGGCGGCGACGCCGTGCCGAGAAAGGAGACGCTCGGTACGAGGCGGTGCGCGGCCGCACGCGAAACGGGTGCTGGACAGGTGAGGGGACGCGCCGCGACAGCGGCGGTCGTCAGAGACTCGGAGGAACCGTCAGCCCTGGCTGATGGGGCGACACATGCCCGTACACAGGGCGCTGTTGACGCGCAGCAGGTCCACGGAGCGGTCGGCGCAGAGCACATCGCGACCGGTGCGCCGCCATGCGGCCGTCCCGTCAGCTGTGTGCATCGCCGTCACCATTTCTTCTCCGGCCGAAAAGGCATCCCGTTGTGGGCCGCACGTTAGGCCCGTCCCGAAAAGAATGTCAATGCGGGTGACCACCAGGTGAGACCGTGTTGTCGGCCTTCTTGACGGCACAACAGGGCGCCCCGAGACTGACATGGACGGTCACGATTGTCAGCGCCCTCGGTGCGGTTCCGTCCGCTCCGGAGGTCATCGGCCCCGGCCCGCTGACAGGCAACCCTTCCACCGCGACGGGGTGCCCCGGGTGACGACCGGGTTCCGCCGGTGCGGCGGGACAAGCGTGGTCTCGCGTCTCGCGAGCCCTGAGGTGGGGACCGGTGGGAATGCCAAGGAACGGCTTGACGAGGCGCCTGCACATCGATCTGTTGCGTGTCTCCAGCGCCTACTGATCCGCGACCGGTCCGTCCGATCCGGACCGGTGCGACAGGCGCAGTCAATCCGCATCCCGGCCGCCGGTGCCCACAAAGCGGCGGTGGCTTCCTTCTTCCCCCAGGGAGAGTCATGCCCGAGACAGCTTCGCGCACGTCCAGTTCCGCCAACGCCCGTCCCTGTGAGCAGACTTCGCTGCCCTCGGTCCTTCGGCTCACGCCGGCGGCCGCGCCCTCCGTCCTCCCCCGCCGTGTCGACAGCCGCATCGGCGTGGGCCTGGCCGGCGGCTTCTACCCGGCTCCGCACCGCTACGAGCTGTATCTGTCGCGGAGTTGTCCGCACTCGCTGCGCATCGCCATCACGCTCGGGCTGCTCGGGCTGTCGGACTCGGTCGCCACCACGCTCCTCGTGGACCCCGTGCGCACCCCCGACGCCTTCGCTTCGCTGCGCCGAGCCTACGAGGCCACCGAGCATCACTTCGACGGGCCGCTGACCGCGCCCGCGCTGTGCGACCGCTGGAGCGGACGCATCGTCAGCAACCACACGCCCGACATCCTCCGCGACCTGGCGGGGCTGCTCTCCGGCCACACCACGACCTGCCCCTCCACGCTCTGCCCTCCGTCCCTCACCGCCGACATCGAAGCCCTCCGCGATCTGCTGGAGCGCGATGTCACCCCGTCCGCCCGGCCCTCGGAGCTCGCGGCGGCCCTCGACCTGCTCGACTGCCAACTCGCCGGGCACCCCTACGTCCTGGGCGACGGGCTCACGGCGGCGGACGTCGACGTCTGGGTGGCGCTCACCGGTCTTGGCTGCCCGGAGGTCCTCGGCGCGCGTCCCCGGCTCGTGGACTACGTACGCCGTCTCGGCGACCACCCCGCCTTCAGGCCCGGCACCGAGGCGGTGCCCCTGGCGGCGGAGGCCTGACGCCCGCCGCGGAACGAGATCCGTCGGATTCGTTGGACGTGACCCCGTCAACACGTGGTCCGTAGTAGACATGCGACGAGTCCCGCTCGGTCCCGCGCGGGTGGAGAACGGATGCGCATGAAGCAAACGAGCCGATCCGCAGGGCGGCGCGGACGCCGGCCGAGGCCGCGGAGCGCCGCCCTGGTCGCGCTGGTCACGGCGGGGGCCCTGGTCTGTCTGGTCGTGGCGTTCCGTCCCGGCGCCCACTCCGCCGACACGGCCGGGCATCCCGCCGCCTCGACGGCCGGCGGTTCCCGGCAGACCCCGGATCCGGGCCGGGCGACCGCGTCCGGATCGACGTCCCCCACGGCCGGGCGGTCGCCCGATCCCACGCTCTCCCCGTCCGTGACGGCCCGCCCTTCCGCCACGTCGGCGCGGCCGTCGGCCTCGGACGCACCGCGGGCCGCGGCGACGGCCGCTTCCCTGGCGGGACGGATCCGCCCGGGGGTCGGCTACCGAGGAGTGGCGACCACGTACGACGCCGGGAAAGGGGACGGCTCCTGCTCCTACGGTCCGGGCGACGACGTCCTGACCGCAGCGATGAACCACACCGACTACGAGACGTCCAAGGCGTGCGGGGCGTACGTGCTGGTCCGCGCGGCCGGCGGCGCCACCGTCACGGTCCTGATCACCAATGAATGCCCGACGGGCTGCGCTCCCGGGCAGCTCGACCTCAGCGCGCAGGCGTTCGCCCGGCTCGCGAACCTCTCGGCCGGCCGCATCCCGATCACCTGGAAGCTGCTGAGCCCCGGCACCGCCGGTACGGTCGCGCTGCGCTACAAGACCGGGTCCAGCCGCTACTGGTGCGCGCTCCAGGTCATCGGGCACAGGAATCCGGTCGCCCGGCTCGAACTGCGCAGCGGCGGCGGATGGCGGCCGCTTCCACGCACCGCCTACAACTATTTCCTCGCGGAGGACGGCGGCGGATGCGGCGGCACCGTCAGGATCACCGACATCTACGGAGAACGCCTGACCGTCGAGGGCATCGCGCTGCGTCCCGACGCGGTGCAGCCGACCCGGCTCCAGTTCGCCCGGCACTGACCCGGGCCCCTCCAGGCGTGCGCCGTCGCACGCCTGGACACGCGGAAGGGGGGTGAGCGACCTCAGTCGCCCACCCCCCTCACCCGCACGACTATTCCGGGCCCCCGCCGCAGCCCACCCCGGCGACCGCGGGAGGGGTGCCCGCGCCGACCGCGGTCACCGGTTCGGCGGGGACCGGCTTGCGCAGCAGCAGCAGCGCCGCGTCGTCGTGCAGACGCCCGCCCACATGGGCCTGGAGCTCGGCGTCGAGCGCGGCGAGCGTGGTGGCCGGTTCGTCGGACACATGCCGTGCCAGCCCTTGGGCGAGGGCGTAGAACTCGCGGCCGTGGTCGCGGGCCTCGGTGACGCCGTCGGTGTACAGCAGGAGCTGGTCGCCGTCGGCCAGCGGCAGCACCTGGAGGCTCGGGGACTCCCCCGTCAGGGCCCGCAGCCCGAGCGGAGGAGCGGGATCGACGGGGTCGACCGACACGACGGTGCCGGACGCGCGGACATGCAGCGGAGGAGCGTGTCCGCAGTTGACGACCTCCAGCCGGCCCGGCTCGGGGTAGCCGGCGACCACGGCGGTGACGAAGTCGTCGAAGCCCAGGTTGCGCGCCAGGCTCCGTTCGATCCTGGCGACCACGGCGAGAAGGTCGGGTTCGTCGTAGGCGGCCTCACGGAAGACACCGAGCACGAGCGCGGCCGTACCGACGGCCGGCAGCCCCTTGCCCCGGACGTCACCGATGATCATCCTGACGCCGTGCGGTGTGGGCACCAGCGCGTACAGGTCGCCGCCGATCCGGGCCTCGGCCGCGGCGGCGCTGTAGCGCACGGCCACCTGGAACGGGCCGACGTTCGACGGAATGGGCGCGAGGAGCGCGTGCTGCGCCGCCTCGGCGACCGAGCGTACGGCCGCGAGGACCCGCTCCCGGCGCCAGCGCAGGGCGCTGGCCAGGACGCTCGCCAGGGTGACGGACGCCAGCGCGGACAGGACGGCCACGAGCTCGCCGCCCGGAACGCCGTCCCGTATGCCCAGCACCGCGCTCAGCACCGAGGCCAGGAAGCCGACGCAGAGAACCCCGTACGGCCGGCTGGTGGTGGCCGCCAGCGCGGGTCCCGCGGCCAGCAGCGGCAGCCAGAGGATGCCCGCCCGGCCCGCCAGGTCGACGAGCACGATGGCGCCGACGATCAGTAAGGGCAGCACCGATGTGCCGAAGGCGAGGTGGGCGGCGCGCTTGCGGGCCGCCGCCCAGGAACCGGATCCTCGGTTCCCGAACGTCCGTTTCAGCCAGTGCTCGCCAGTGTGCTCTCGGGCCCGACTCATTCTCGTCCGCAGTCCTCACCTGGGTTCATCCCTGAAATGTCCGGTTGGTCTAGGAAAGACGTTCGAGACGTGATCCACAAGCACGGAGATTTCAAATAGTGAGCGACAGGCCCCTGGTCACGCGGTTCGCGGTCGGGATCAGCTTCGTCACCACTTCACGGAGCCGGGGCAGCCGCTCCGCGGGGAGCGAGACGCCGAGCGAACCGAGCGTGTCCCCGCTGTAGACGGGTACGGCGACGCAGACCGTTCCGAGAGCGTACTCCTCCAGGTCCGTGACCGCAGGGGCCACGGGCGACGTGGCCAGGCGCCGGAGCAGTTCCGGCCGGCTGGTGATGGTCCGCGGGGTGAGGTCGGCGAGTGTGTGCCGGGCGAGGTAGTCGTTGCGGGACTCCTCGTCGAGTTCCCGCAGTACGGACTTGCCGAGAGCGGTGGCGTGGCCGGCGTCCTCGAATCCGACCCAGAGGTCGACCCGGGGTGCCCGGGGCCCGTCGACGATCTCGGCGACCCTGATCTCGCCCTCCTCGTAGAAGGTGAGGTAGGCGGCCGAGGCGAGTTCGTCGCGCAGGGCGGCGAGAGTGGGACGGACCCGGCTGAGCAGCGCCTGCCCCCGGCCCTGGGTCTGGAGCGTCTGCATCTTGTCGCCCAGGATGAAGCCGCCGTCGTCCAGCTTGCGGATGTATCCGTCGTGGACGAGGGTCCGCAGCAGGTGGTAGGCGGTGGCGAGCGGAAGCTCGGTCTCACGGGCCAGCTGTTTGGCGGGCGCGCCGGTCTCGTGCGCGCTCACCGCCTCCAGCAGGCGGAAGGCCCGCTGGACAGAGGTGATGAGCGTGGGCCCGTCGCGAGCTCCCATGCCCCCAGCGTGCGCCGAGCCAGGAGGACAGGCAAGGCAGGGTCGACGGCACGCAGTGCCCCCGGCGGCCCCGGTCCCGGCCGAAGACCGCAAGGCCCCTCCGCCCGGAACCGGCCGACGGCTCGGCTTCAGAACCCGCCGACCCCGATACCGGGCGACGCCACTCCACCCGCGACCGGCCGACCGCCCGGCTTCGGAACCCGCTGACCCCGGTACCGGGCAACGCACCGCAAGGGCCACTTCGCCCGAACCCGCCCGACGGCTCGGCTTCAGAACCCGCCGACCCCGATACCGGGCGACGCACCGCAAGGGCCACTCCACCCGCGACCGCCCGGCGGCCCCACTTCAGGACCCGCTGGCCCCGGACCCGGCGGACGGAGCCGCCGGACCCGAGCCCGGCCGGCGATACGCCCCTCCGGACGGAGCCCCGCGCGGGCCACTCCGTCCGGAGGGGCGGGTCGCTTCAGGACCGCCCGGACCCGCGCCGCGTGAACCCGGTGCCGTCGAGGCGTCCGAGGAGGCCGGCGAGCCGTGTCGTGTCCTCCGAGGTCCACGCCGGTTCGGCGAAGACGTCCTCGGCCACGTGTTCGGCGGTCACGAGCATCTCCGCGAGGCGCTCCCGGCCGGTCTCCGTCAGGGCCGCGTAGGCCACCCGCGCGTCCCGGGCGTCCGCGTCCCGCCTGACCAGCCCGATCCGCTCCAGCGGTACGAGCCCCCGGGTGACACCGGACGCCGTCAGCCCCAGCGCCTCCGCCAGGTCCACCCGGCGCATGCGGTCGCCGGGGGCCTGGGACAGGCGCAGCAGCATCGTGAAGTCGGCCAGGCTCACCCCGTGCAGTCCGCCGAGACTCGCGTCGAACCGCTTCACCAGGGCGGCCTGCGCCTTCATCAGACGCAGTGCCGCGTCCAGCCCCTCACTCATTGACGCCTCCTTGACTACTCAAGCATATCCGCAAACAAGATCCTCGTTCACTACGAGGGATCAGGGCGTGCTCTGCGCGGCGGCCCGGCGCTGGCGCTTGCCGAGGGGAGCCTGGGAAAGATCCTCGGCCTGGGACTTGAGCCGCTTGAAGCCGTACCCGCGCCCGGTGAGCCAGGCGGTGGCGGCGGCCTCGGCCCGTTCGACCGCCTCCAGGATGTCCTCCTCCGCCTCGCCCGAGTCCAGGAAGCGGAAGGTGAAGGCCGGCCGGGCGGCCAGGTCGTAGCTGAGGTGCCCCTCGGGGGTGAAGGCCGCGCGCAGGACGTCGTGTTCCGGCGCGCGCGCCAGCAGTTCGGCGCGCTGCTCCGCGCCGAGCCCGTCGAAGACACCGCGAACGGTGATTCGGAAAGTACGTGTGGTCATCCGGGGAGCCTAACCAACGGGATCGACGGCTTTCCACCACGTTTCCGGCGACGGCCACCACCGCCCGGCGGCAGGAAGCGGACCGGGCACGGCGAGCGGGCAACCGGGCGGAAGCGGACCGGGCGCAGCAAGAGGGCCGGTCACGGTAAGAGGCCCGGGCGCGGGAAGCGGACCGGGCGCGGCCGCACCCGGTCCTCCCCTCTCGGCCGGATCCCTCAATGGTGGTGCTGGTGACAGTCCCAATGCCCCTTGACCCACACCTGGTCCCAGTGACCGGGGACGTAGACCCACTTCTGCACCCAGCCGTGGGCGTGGTGACCGTGGTGCCAGGAGTCCTGGTGGACCCACTTCTTGGCCCAGTGGCCGGGCACCCAGTTCTTCTCCCAGTGACCCTTCTTCCACTCGCAGCGGTCGTGGTGACCATGATGGTCAGCCGACGTCCCCGAAGGCGCGGGCGGAGGCGTCGTGGTCGCGGATGCGACACCGGACGTTCCCAGCGCGGCCCCACCGGCCAGCAGGCCCGTCGCGGCCGCGCCGGCGAGCAGCCGCCGGACGCTGATGTGTGTGGTCATCGGACTCACCTCCCTCGAAACGTGATCGACGTGCACAACGGGAGCCGGTGTCACGGAAGTTCGCGCCGAGTCTGTCGGTACGTTCCAAGGCCCTCGATGTGCTGGACAGAAGCCATTCGGAGCGACATAAGGTACGTATGAGGATAGACCCGGGTAAGTTTTCGGTACGAGTTTTCGGGAGGCCGGTACGAGACATCGGCAGGACCGTCCGGGCCCGGCCCCCGGGGAGCCCCGGGACCCGGGCCGGCGACATCGCGGCGCGCCCGGCTCATCCGCGGGCCGGGACGGCTACGAATACCCGCTGAAAGCGACGGACGGATGCTGTGAGCGATGCCCAAGACCGGCCAGGACGGACACGGTTCGCGACGCCCCCCATCGGCGGAGGCGTGGCTGGACGACCGGCTCGCCCGCGCCGCCCGGGGTGACCAGGACGCGTTCGCCGACGTGTACGACACCCTCGCGCGGCCGGTCAAGGGCCTCGTCTGCCGGGTACTGCGCGACGAGGCACAGGCCGAGGAGGTGACGCAGGACGTGATGGTGGAGATCTGGCGGACCGCCGACCGCTACCGCCCCGAACTCGGCGGCGCCCGGGGATGGGCCCTCACGCTCGCGCACCGGCGGGCCGTCGACCGGGTCAGACAGGTCCAGGCGAGCACGGCCCGGGAACGGCGCAGCGTCCTGCTCGCGGAGGACCGCCCCTTCGACGAGGTGGCCGAGGCCGTGGAGCGCCACGAGGACCACGACCGCGTGCACCGCTGCCTCGCCGACCTGGAGCGTCATCAGCGCGTGCCCCTGGTGCTCGCCTACTACCAGGGCATGACCTATCTGGAAGTGGCCGCCTGCCTGGCCACTCCGGCGGGCACCGTGAAGTCCAGGATGCGCTCCGGACTGCGCCTGCTCCGCAGATGTCTGGAGGGCGGCCCATGACGACCGGCGAGGACATGCACCAGCTCGTCGGCGCGTACGTCCTGCACGCACTGCCGACGGCCGAGGAAGCCTCCTTCGAGAACCACCTGGCCGGCTGCGCGGAGTGCCGGGACGAGGTCGCGGAGTTGTCCGGGGTCACGCTGCGGCTCGCCTCGGCCGAGGACGCGACCCCCTCCCCCGAGCTGCGCGGACGCGTCCTCGAACAGATCGCCCGCACCCACCAGGAGCGCCTGCCGCACGCCCTGCCGGTCCGCCGCCGTGTTCTGCGGGCGGCCCTCGCCGCATGTCTGGCCCTCGCGGCCGCGCTCGGCGGAGTGGCCGTCTGGCAGCACGGCCAGGCCGACGAGGCGCGCGCCGAAGCCGCCACCGAACAGGCGCAGGCCTCCGCGCTCACCGACCTCCTGACGGCCCGGGACGCCACGATCAGCACCCGGAAGCTGGGCGGCGGGGCCGACATCAGCGTGGTCGCCTCCCGCTCCCAGGGCCGGGCGGCCTTCATCGCCTCGGACCTGCCACGCCTGGCGGGCGATCAGGTCTACGAACTCTGGTACGCGGCCAGGTCCGGCGACCTCCGCCCGGCGGGCCTGCTCCCGGGCACCGGCGGCGGGCACGCCCGACTGCTCCACGGGTCGCTGGACGACGTCAGCGCCGTGGGCATCACGGCCGAGCCCGCGGGCGGATCACGGCAGCCGACGAGCGCGCCGCTCGGCATCGTCACCGTGCCCGCCTGACGGCCTCACGGGCCCGTGCCGACCACTGTGGGGCGCGACCGCTCCCCCGCATCGACCCACCCGTACCGGACATGACGTAGAAAAAGACGATAGTTTAGTTTTGATGCATTTTAGTCTTGATCATCCTATGCTGAGGTGAGGGAGGGCTCGGGCGGCGGTCAACAGCCGGTCCTGGACCGGCGGGAAGCGGGCTTCCATGACTGAGCGGTTCAAAAGGTCGGGGCTCATCGGCGAGTTGTCCGGTGAGTTCCTCGGCACGATGATTCTCATCCTCTTCGGGTGCGGCGTGGTGGCGCAGGTCGTCGCCGGCGGAGCACTCACGACGCCGCCCGGTGGCCTGGGCAACCACGACAGCATCGCCTGGGCCTGGGGCATCGGCGTCACCATGGGCGTCTACGTCGCGGCGCGGCTGAGCGGCGCCCACCTCAACCCCGCGGTGACCGTGGCCCTCGCCACGTTCCGGGGATTCCCCTGGCGCAAGGTGGCCCCCTATGTGGTCGCCCAGACCATAGGCGCCTTCGTGGCGGCCATGATCGTGCGCTGGAACTACACCGAGGCCCTGGCGAAGGCGGACCCCGGCCACACCATCAAGACCCAGGGAGTGTTCTCCACGCTGCCCGCCAACGGCAATCCGAACCTGCCGGTCCACGAGTGGGGCGCGTTCCGCGACCAGATCATCGGCACCGCCATCCTCCTCCTGGTGATCATGGCGGTCACCGACCTGCTCAACACCCCGCCCGGCGCGAATCTGGGCCCGTTCGTCATCGGCCTGCTCGTCGTGGGCATCGGCATGGCATGGGGCACCAACGCGGGTTACGCGATCAACCCGGCGCGTGACTTCGGACCGCGGCTGGCCAGCTTCCTCACGGGATACGGAGGGGCATGGCGAGATCAGTACGGGAACTTCTACTACTGGGTGCCGATCATCGGTCCGCTGATCGGTGGCGTGCTCGGCGCCGGAATGTACAAGCTCTTCATCGGCCGGTTCCTGCCGACGGCGGAACCCGAGCCCCCGGGACGCATCCCGGTCCCCAAGGCCTGACACACCCGGCAGAGGCGGCAACTCATGGCTGACTTCGTGGGCGCGGTGGACCAGGGAACCACCAGCACCCGATTCATGATCTTCGACCACGCGGGCAACGAGGTGGCGAAGCACCAACTGGAACACGCCCAGATCCTTCCGCGCTCCGGATGGGTCGAGCACGACCCCGTCGAGATCTGGGAACGCACCAACTCGGTGATCCAGAACGCCCTGCGGCACAAGAACCTGACCGCCGAGGACCTCGCGGCCATCGGCATCACCAACCAGCGGGAGACCACCGTCGTGTGGGACCCGCGCAACGGCCGTCCCTACTACAACGCCATCGTCTGGCAGGACACCCGCACCGACTCCATCGCCGCGGCCCTGGAGCGTTCCGGGCAGGGCGACGTCATCCGCCGCAAGGCGGGGCTGCCCCCGGCGACGTACTTCTCCGGCGGCAAGATCCAGTGGATCCTGGAGAACGTCGACGGGGTCCGCGAGGCCGCGGAGCAGGGCCACGCCCTCTTCGGCAACACGGACGCCTGGGTCCTGTGGAACCTCACGGGCGGTCCCGACGGCGGCATCCACGCCACCGACGTGACCAACGCCAGCCGCACCATGCTGATGGACCTCGAAACCCTCGACTGGGACGACGAACTGCTGGGCTTCTTCGGCGTGCCGAGGGCCATGCTCCCCAGCATCAACCCCTCGTCCGACCGCGAGGCGTACGGCACGGCGCGCACCTCCCGGCCGCTGCGCGCGGCCATCCCCATCACCGGGGTCCTCGGAGACCAGCAGGCGGCGACCGTCGGACAGGTCTGCTACGCGCCGGGCGAGGCCAAGAACACCTACGGCACCGGCAACTTCCTGGTCCTCAACACCGGTACGGAACTGGTCCGTTCGCAGCACGGCCTGCTGACCACTGTGGCCTACCGGTTCGGTGACGAGCCCGCCGTCTACGCGCTGGAGGGCTCCATCGCGGTCACCGGGTCCGCGGTGCAGTGGCTGCGCGACCAGATGAAGGTCATCAAGGACGCGGCCGAGAGCGAGACGCTGGCCCGCAGCGTGGAGGACAACGGCGGGATGTACTTCGTCCCGGCGTTCTCGGGCCTGTTCGCCCCGTACTGGCGTTCCGACGCCCGCGGCGCGATCGTCGGACTCGCCCGCTACAACAGCAACGCCCACCTGGCCCGGGCGACGCTGGAGGCGATCTGCTACCAGAGCCGCGATGTCGTCGAGGCGATGGAGCAGGACTCCGGAGTCCATCTGGACGTGCTCAAGGTCGACGGCGGCGTGACCGCCAACGACCTGTGCATGCAGATCCAGGCCGATGTCCTCGGCGTACCCGTCAGCCGTCCGGTCGTCGCCGAGACGACCGCGCTCGGCGCCTCGTACGCGGCCGGTCTGGCCACCGGCTTCTGGAAGGACACCGACGAACTGCGCACCCACTGGCAGGAGTCCAAGCGGTGGGAGCCCCAGTGGTCCGAGGACAGGCGCCAACAGGGATACACGGACTGGAAGAGGGCGGTGGAACGCACGCTCGACTGGGCGAAGGTGGAATAGCCGGAGGCGTCGGTCCCACTGGTGACCGACCGTGCTCCGTCCGGCCCCCGCCGTGCATCGCGGCGGGGGCCGGGCACACCCCGGAGGGCCTTTCCGTGTGCGGTCGCGAACCCGTCCGGACGGGCGCGGCACCCTTCTGTCCAGCACGTCTTCACGGCCCCCGCCGCCGGCGGGGGCTCGTTCGCCGCTCACGGGCCACACGCCGGACGATCACCCCCGGTCACGCATCCACCCCCTCCGCTTCTCTATGCTCGGAGGCGAACCTTTCGTACCCATGAGGAGCAGAGCAATGAGCCAGAACGTCTTTTTCGAGGTCACCGCGAACGGCGAGCCGCTGGGCCGCATCGAGTTCAAGCTCTACGACGACGTCGTCCCGAAGACCGCGCAGAACTTCCGTGAGCTCGCCACCGGCCAGCACGGTTTCGGTTACGAGGGCTCGCCGTTCCACCGCGTCATCCCGAACTTCATGCTCCAGGGCGGCGACTTCACGCGCCAGAACGGCACCGGCGGCAAGAGCATCTACGGCGAGAAGTTCGCCGACGAGAACTTCAAGCTCAAGCACACCAAGCCGGGCCTGCTGTCCATGGCCAACGCGGGCCCGAACACCAACGGCTCTCAGTTCTTCGTGACCACCATCGTCACCGACTGGCTGGACGGCAAGCACGTCGTCTTCGGCGAGGTCGTCGAGGGCATGGACGTCGTGAAGGCGATCGAGGCGCTCGGCAGCGGTTCCGGCACCCCCTCCAAGAAGATCGTCATCTCCAAGAGCGGCACCGTCTGAGCGGTCCGGCACCCAGGCCGGGTCCCTCCCGCGGACACGCACAGGTGAGGGCGGCGGGTGACGAACCCGCCGCCCCCGCCGGGCGGCCCGACGCACGGGGCTCCGCGGTCACCGGAACCGATCGCGCCCCGTCCGTCACGGCGCCCCGAAAGAGTTCAGCCGGATTCATGGCCGGATCCCGTACACCAGGGGACCCGCCCCGCCACGAGGGGTAGCCCTTCCCGGACACGCCGTAGCGCGTGAGGGTTGGGGGGAGCTGGCCCGGGTGAGTTGGTGGGGGCGGACACCGGCACGACGTTTTTCAGGACGCGCGCAACGACGATCGGCCGTGCGCCGGCTGCGTGCGGAAGGGGCCTACGGTCCCGCGCTCCGTGAGGTGCTGCCCGCTCTCGCGGCGGTCGTCGTCCTGCTCTGCGCCGTCGTCGCGGGCCTCGCCGTCGGCTACCGCGTGGCGGGTATCGGCGTACCCGTCGGCGCCCTGGCCGTGCTGGCCGTCGCCACGCCCGCCGCGATACGGCACAACCGTCCGACCGCCCGGCGGCGCCTCGGCTTCTACACGCCCGAGGAACTCGCGGACCTCGACACCCAGGGTCTGGCCCTGGCCGTCTCCCGGATGCTGCGCCGGGACGGCTGGCGCGTGGCTCCGCCGCGCAGGGCCGAGAACCGCGTCCGGGTCCGCGCTCGGGACGGCCGCGGGCGGCGTCTGGAGGTCGCCTTCCGGCCCGTGGCCGAGCCGCTGCCGGACGAGGACACGCCCTCGCGCTCAGGACGCCCGGGCGGCCCCGGTCCACCGCTCCGTCTCGTGGTGCACCGCGGAACCTTCACCCGGCGTGACGTCCAGTGGGCACGACGCCAGGGCGGTGTCCGTCTGATCGACGGTCCGTGCCTGAGGCGGTGGGCACACGGGACCCCGCTGAACGAACTGAGCGACTCCTCCTGAGCCCGTACGGGCCCGATGTCCCGGACCGCCTCGTCGACCTACGCGTACGCCCCTGGCGGCACCGCGCCGCGGCGGGACCGGCGCCCGGTCCGCGCTCCGCCCGTCCGTTCCGGCCGGACCACAGATCTCACTCCGGGCACGCCCGCAACAGCGGTTTCTCCGACAACAGACGAGGTCAGCGGCGTGGACACGCTCCCACCAGGTAGTTGAAGGAAAGCCCTTCGCACGGACCGACGAGCCGCATAGCGTTCGAGGACCCGAGCCGTCCCCCCACCGTCCCGCGGTCCGCGCACGCCGGGCCCGCACCCCACGAGGAGACCGGCATGTCGTACGACAGTTCCGCCCCGCGGCCCGCACGACCGCCCCGGGGACACCACAGCTCGTTCGCCGACCACGTCCCCGACCCGTCCGCGGCGGAACCCTTACGCGGCGGGGCAGCACCCCGCGCCTGGACCGGACACCACCGCGATCTGCGGATCCTGCGCCGCGCCTACCGCCGCCAGCGGCGCGTGACCACCTTCGCGGTGCTCGGCTGCTTCACCCTCTTCCTCGGCCTCTGCGCCGGCTGCCCCACCCTGATGGACCGTCCCGTCACCGGTGGTCTCTCGACCGGCCTGGTGATCGCCCTCGCCCAGATCCCCGCCACCTGGCTCGCCGTGCTCGCCTACGAGCGCACCGCCCGCCGCTACGTCGACCCGCTCGCCCACCGCGTGAACCGGAGCGTTCCGTGGGCCGGCGGCGAGCGGGAGCGGACGCGGTGAGCGCCTTCTCCGGCTCCACCCAGTCCTGGTCCCTCGTCGCCTTCTCCATCGCCGTCACGGTCACCCTGCTGCTGTGCGTGCTGACCGGCCCCGACAGCGACGATCTCGCCGAGTTCTACACCGGATACCGCTCGCTCTCCCCGCTGCGCAACGGACTCGCCATCGCCGGCGACTACATATCCGCCGCGACCGTCCTGACCATCGGCGGCGTGATCGCGCTGTGCGGTTTCGACGGCGTCGTCCTGGCCCTGAGCACCCTGCTCTCGCTGCTGGTCCTGATGTTCCTGCTGGCCGAACCCCTGCGGAACACCGGCAAGTTCACCATGGGCGACGTACTGGCCCGCAGAATGCCCGGACGTTCCGTACGGATCACCGGGTGCGCGGTCACGATCGCCGCCCTCGTGCCGATGATGCTCGTCCAACTCGCCAGTACGGGGCAGCTGCTGGCGTTCATCCTCGGCTTCACCGACAGCTCCATGAAGACGGGCTGCATCGTCGGGGTCGGCGCTCTGATGATCACCTACGCGGCCATCGGCGGTATGCGGGGCACCGCGTTGATCCAGCTCCTGAAGATGGTCGCGCTCCTGGGCTCCGGCATCGTCGTCGCGCTGCTCGTCCTCGGCCGGTTCCACTGGAACCCCGGAGAGCTGTTCACCGCGGCCGCGCGGCGCAGCGGTTCACCGGACGCGTATCTGCACGGCGGGCTCGAGTTCGCCGGCGGCCCGCACCCCCGGCTCGACATGATCAGCACCCAGTTCGCCATCGTGCTGGGAGGCGCCTGTCTGCCGCACGTGACCATGCGGATGTTCACCGCCAACAGCGCCCGCCAGGTGCGGCGTTCGATGTCCTGGGCCGTGTCCTCGGTGGCGTTGTTCATGCTGGTGGCGGGAGTTGTGGCCGTCGGCGCTACGGCGTTGATCGGCCGGACCGGTGTCACCGCCGCCGACCCGCGTGGCCACACCGCCTATCTCCTGGGCTCACGTGCGGCGTTCGGCCCCGTGGTGTCCCGGGCGGAGACCCTGGTGTTCACCACGGTCACCACCGCCATCTTCCTCACGCTGCTCGCCTCCGTCGCGGGAATGACCCTAGCCTGCGCCAACTCGCTCGCCCACGACGTCTTCGCGGGCCGCGGAACGGCCATGTCGTCCCAGCGCGAGACCGGATTCGCCCGCGGCTCGGCGCTGGTCGTCGGCGCGCCCGTGATCGCCCTCGCGGTCGTCGTCCAGAACCGGAGCCTTCAGCCCCTGGCCACGATGTCCTTCTGCGTGGGCGCCTCCGCGATCGCGCCCGCCCTGGTCTACAGCCTCTTCTGGCGCCGCTACACACGCGCAGGTCTGCTCAGCACGCTCATCGGCGGCACCCTCGCCGTGCTGGTCCTGATGCCGGGCACCCGGCTGGTGTCGGGCTCCCCGATATCCGCCTTTCCCGACGCCGACTTCAACTGGTTCCCGTTCACCACCACGGGGCTGGTGTCCATCCCGCTCGGCTTCGCGTTCGGCTGGCTCGGCAGCCTGCTGTCCGGACGGCGTGCGGCCGACCGTGAGCGAGGGGTGTACGAGAGTGTCGAGAGCCTGATCCTCGCGGGACCGCGACCGCGGCCGAAGGAGCGGTGACGGTGGCGCGGCCGAAGGAGCGGTGACGGTGGCGGGGCCGAAGGAGCGGTGACGGTGGCGGGGCCAGCGCCACCGAGCACTCCGGCCGGCCGGTTCACATGCCGTCGACCACGATCTCGCGCTTGAGGATCTTGCCCGTGGGGCCCTTGGGCAGCTCGGCCGTGATCTCGACGACCCGGGGGTACTTGTACGCGGCGACCCGCTCCTTGGCGTGGGCGCGGATCTCCTCGGCCGTGGCCTCGGCCCCCGGCCTGAGCGTGACCACGGCCGCCACCTCCTCGCCGTGCAGGGGGTGCGGCACCCCCACGACGGCGGCCTCGGCGACGGCGGGGTGCTCGTACAGCACCTCCTCGATCTCACGCGGGTAGACGTTGTAGCCACCGCGGATGATCATGTCCTTCTTGCGGTCGACGATGAAGTAGAAGCCGTCCTCGTCGACGCGGGCCAGGTCTCCGCTGTGGAACCAGCCGTCGCGGATCGCCTCCGCCGTGGCGTCCGGGCGGTTCCAGTACCCGGTCATGACGTTCTCGCCGCGAATGGCGATCTCGCCGACCTCACCGGGCGCGGTCGCGCCGCCGTCCTCGGCGACGAGCCGCATCTCGACCCCGCGGACGGGCACACCGATCGAGCCCGCCTTTCGGGGGCGGTCCGGGTGGTTGAACGCGGCGACCGGTGACGTCTCGGACAGTCCGTAGCCCTCCAGCACGGCGGCACCGAAGCGCCGCTCGAACCCGAGCAGGACCTCGACCGGAAGCGCGGCCCCGCCCGAGACGGCCAGGCGCAGCAGACCGGCGTCGAAGCCGTCCGGAAGGTCGGCGTGCAGCAGCGCCGCGTACATCGTCGGCACCCCGAGGAAGACGGTGACCTTGTCGCGGGCGACGACCTCCAGGGCGCTTCGCGGGTCGAACCGGGGCAGCAGGGTCAGCGTGGCTCCGGTCGCGACGGCCACGTTGAGCGCGCAGGTCTGGCCGAAGGCGTGGAAGAGGGGCAGGCCGCCGAAGAGGACGTCGTCCGGTCCGACCTGGAGGAGGGTCTCGGCCGTGGTGAGGGTGTTGCGGGCCAGGTTCCGGTGGGAGAGTTCGGCGCCCTTGGGGGTTCCGGTGGTGCCCGAGGTGTAGAGGATCAGGGCGGGATCGCCGTCGGCCCGGTCCGGGGTGTCGCGCAGGGGCTCATGGCCGCGCAGCACGGCGTCGAAGGCTCCGGGCTCCGTGACCAGGCAGTCGGTGCCCGTCTCCGCGGCGGCCTTGGTCACCTCCTCGGCGAACAGCGGGTGCACCAGGGCGGTCCGCGCTCCGCAGTCGCGCAGGGTGAAGGCGACCTCGCGGGCCTTGAGCAGGGGATTCAGCGGGACGACGACTCCGCCGGCGCGCAGGATGCCGTAGTAGAGGACCGGGAAGAGCGGCACGTTGGGCATGGTCAGCGCGACCCGGTCACCCGGGGTGAGACCGCGGTCGAGCAGCAGCGCGGCCACGCGCGCACTGGCGTCGTCCAGTTCGGCGTAGGTGAGCGTGCTGTCGTCGTGGCGGACGGCGACGCGCTCGCCGTGGGCCGCGACGGTGGCCGCCAGAAGGGTGACGAGGTTCGTCATGCCGGGTATCTCCTCGGGTTCGTCGCGCCGGGCGCGGCGGTGGAGCGCGGTCGGATCACATCGCGAAGCGTGACCCACGGGTGGGCGTCCTGGCCACCGGGTCCCCGCGGAAGGGCCAGCCACAGGCGCAGCAGGTGGCTTGAAGGGTCCGGCGGCCCGTCGTCCTCGAAGGCCGGACGGGCGTGCATGACCCGGTGGGTGTTGACCAGCAGCAGGTCCCCGGCCGTGAGACCGAGGTCGAGGCGGTACTCCGGGGAGGCGGCCACGGAGTCGACGAGGTCGAAGAGTTCCCGGTCTGCGGGCTCCAGCCGGGGCACCTCGGGGAAACGCTGGGCGGATTCGATGCGGCGCCGGTCGTACCGGGTGCTGGGCGCGCCGCCGGGGCCGTCGTGGCGGGAGAACAGCGGAGCGGTCGTCCAGGGCCGCTCACCAGGAGCGTGCTCCCCGCGACGGTCGAAGTGGTACGTGCGGTGGAGGCGCTCGGCGAGATCGGGGCGCCGCTCCTGGACGGCGCCCAGGACCGCGGCCGAGCCGGCCAGACGGACGCGTGTGCCGGTGCTGGGCGTGCGCAGCGCCAGCAGGGCGAGGAGATCGGTGGGGTCGGTGTGCAAGGGCTCGGCCTCGCGGGTCCGGTGGCCGGGTGCCGAGGGGGCGGTCTCGAAGGGCGCGGCCTCGCGGCTTCGGTGGCCGGGTGCCGAGGGGGCGGCCTCGAAGGGCTCGGCCTCGCGGGTCCGGTGGCCGGGTGCGGAGAGGGCGCCCGGGTCCCGTCCGGTGTCCCGGAGGTGGCCTAGGACGAGTCCGTCGGCGTTCTGCGGGACCGGCTGCCCGAGATGCCGGCCGATCCCCCAGAACACGGTGCTCGCGGCGGTCTCGCCGAGGCGCTCGACGGGGATCCCCCGGACGACCGCGAACCCGCGGCCGCCTTCGAGGGTCTCGGAGAGACGCGCCAGGCCGGCGGCGAGGCTCGGCAGCGGGAAGTCCGCGGCCGTGAGCCTGAGCAGCGTGAGGTCCCGTCTGCGCGTCTCGCGCAGGGCGGAGTCGATCTCGGCGATCCGGGCCTCCGACAGACGCAGCCGCCACTGCCCGGGCCGTGCCAGCTCCGGGCCCTTCCAGACCGAGGGGTCCGCGTCGGCACCTGCCGCGGGCACCTCGCCCGCAGCGGACAGTCCTGTCATGCTCGCCTCCAATCCATCACACGTTCACCGGCCGGTGAGCGGCCACCCGCTGGGGACTCACCAGGGGCCCGGCCGGCGAACGGCGTCATGCTAGGTTCCTCGACCACCGCCGCGCTTGCCGTCGCGGGACAGGAGACTTGGCTTTTCGGGACATCTCTGGAGTGCGCCCATGAGACCGCTGGTCCGCACCGCCGCCCTGAGCGGCTACGTCGAGCTGTGCCGCTCCCTGGGGATCGACCCGCAGGCGCTGCTGAAGCGGGTGGGCCTGGACACCGCCGCCCTCACCGTCCAGGACCGGTGGATCTCCGGTACGGCGGCCGTCCAGGTGCTCGAGCTGTCGGCGGCCGAGTCCGGTCACGAGGACTTCGGCGTGCGGCTCGCGGAGTTCCGCCGTTTCTCGACGCTCGGTCCCATCAGCCTGGTCGTCCGCGAGGAACCGGACGTCCGCAGCGCGCTGGAACTGCTGATCCGCCATCAGTACATGTACAACGAGGTGCTGCACACCCGCCTGTCCGAGGGGGACGGACTGGCCACGCTGAAGGTGGACCTGCGGCTCGGTGAGGCGATGGAGTCCCGGCAGGCCACGGAGCTGGCCGTCGCCGCGTACCACCGCATCCTGAGCGACTTCCTGCACGCCCGCTGGCAGCCGCTCTCCGTGTGGTTCCGGCACTCCGCGCCGGCGGACACCTCGGCGCACCGGCACGCGTTCGGGCCCATCGTGGAATTCGACCGCGAGGTCGACGGGATCGTCTTCTACGCCGACGACCTCGACGCCCCCAACGCGATGGCGGACCCGTTGATGCGCGAGTACGCCCGTCAGTACTTCGACGCGATCGCCGTCCCGAAGGACACCACCGCCGCGGACCGGGTGCGCGAACTGATCGAGGTGCTGCTGCCGACCGGGCGCTGCTCGATCGAACAGGTCGCGCGCAGCCTCGGCGTCGACCGGCGCACCGTCCACCGTCATCTGGCCGCGTCGGGCGAGACCTTCTCCTCGCTGCTCAACGTCACCCGCCGCCACCTCGCGGAGCAGTTCGTGGCGAATCCCCGACGGTCGCTGACGGAGATCTCGGACCTGCTGGGGTTCTCGTCGCTGAGCGGGTTCTCGCGGTGGTTCCGGGAGCAGTTCGGGTGCAGCCCGAGAGCGTGGCGCAACAGCAGGCCCCTGTAGCGGTCCCCGCGCGCAGAGGCGTCAACTCCCGTGCCTGGACACCGCAGTGACGGAGGAGACGGGTGTACGGGCCACACGTCCCTTGGTCCGTGCGCCGCGTCGCCGATGTCCCCAAATGGCAAATCATCCGTCCCCTGACGGCAAGCACGCCCCAGGACTCGGCCCTACCTTTGCACCACCGCACAGAAAGACGCGGTCGGCCGTCGGAGGGAGCCGCGCCACTCCCCCGGACTCCCTCCGGACCGGCCGACCGCGGTGGGCCGGCTCGCGCCCGCTGTCACCGGTGACCCGCATCGATCCCCGCCGGAACTCCCAGGCCCGCGCAGCGCGCGGCGATGCCCCCGGCGAGTGATCACCGATCCGACGAAGGAGACGGACCGTGCACTTCCACGACGACTCGCTCTTCCCCGAGAACCAGGAAAAACTGGTCATCCAGGCCGCTCCCTACGGGCCCGAATGGCTTCCCGGCGACGCCGACGACCTTCCCCTGACGATGGACGAGCACGTGCAGGCGGCCGTCGACTGTTACAACGCCGGTGCCACCGTCCTCCACATCCACGTCCGCGAGCTCGACGGCAAGGGCTCCAAGCGGCTGTCCATGTTCAACGAGTTGATCGGACGCCTGCGCGAGGCCGTGCCGGACATGGTCCTCCAGATCGGCGGGTCGATCTCCTTCGCCCCCGAGGGCGCGGGCTCGGAGGCGAAGTGGCTCGACTTCGACAGCCGTCACATGCTCGCCGACCTGGACCCGAAGCCCGACCAGGTCACCATCGCCATCAACACCAGCCAGATGAACATCGTCGAGATCATGACCGACGACGATCTGGAAGGCACCTCGATCGCCAAGCCGGACTACTACAAGGCGTACCGGGACATGTACCTGGAGGCCGGTCCGGACTTCTACCTGGAGCACCTCAAGCGGCTCGGTGCGAGCGGGATCCAGCCGCACTTCCAGCTCGCCACCCTCGCCCAGCTCGAAACCGTGGAGCGCCTGATCCGCTCGGGCGTCTACAGCGGCCCGCTGGTCCTCAACTACGTGGCGATCGGCGGCGGTTTCGCCGGCCGGCACCCGGCCGACCTGATCGAGTTCGTCCGTCGCGTCCCCGACGGCGCCGTCCTCACCATCGAGAGCTCCATGCGCGCGGTGGCGCCCATGAACGCGATCGGCATCGCGCTCGGTGTGCACGTCCGCGTGGGCAACGAGGACAACCTGTGGCGACGCAAGGGCGAGCGCATGTCCAGCGTCGAGCAGGTCGAGCAGATGGTGCAGATCTCCGAGGCGCTCGGCCGTGACATCGCCACCGGCGCGGAGGCCAGGAAGATCTACGGGATCGGCGAGACCTACTCGGGCACCGACGAGACGCTCGCCCGGCTCGGCATGGTGCCCAACCGCCGCCCCGGACAGCGCGGGTTCATGCTCCGCGACGTCTGACCCGAGGGTTCGCCACCGCGACGGGCCGGGCCCGTCCCGCCACGTGGCCGCCGGGGCCAGACCCCCCGGCTCCGGCGGCCCCTCCCCCATCCACCCGACACGAGCAACGGAGCGCCCCCGTGGCCCACGCCATTCGATTCAAGGAGACCGGCGGTCCCGAGGTCCTGCGCCGGGAGGAGGTCGTCGTCGGCGACCCCGGCCCCGGCGAGGTCCGGATCCGCCACCATGCCGTCGGACTCAACTTCGCCGACACCTACTTCCGCACCGGGCTCTACCCCGCGCCGCTGCCCGCCGGTCTCGGCGTCGAGGCGGCGGGCGTGGTCGAGGCCGTGGGCGCGGGCGTCACCGGGTTCACCGAGGGCGACCGGGTCACGTACACCGGCAGCCCGCTCGGCGCGTACAGCACGGAGCGGGTCATGCCCGCCGGGTCCCTGATCCGGCTCCCGGACGGCATCGCCTTCGAGACGGCCGCGGCGATGACCATGCGCGGTCTGACCTCCGCCTATCTGCTCCGCAGGATCCACCCGCTCACGGCGGGGGACACGATCCTGCTCACCGCGGCGGCGGGCGGCGTCGGGCTCATCGTCTGCCAGTGGGCCAAGCTGCTCGGCCTGAACGTGATCGGCACCGTCTCCACCGAGGAGAAGGCCGAACTGGCCCGGGCCCACGGCTGCGACCACGTCATCCACTACCGGCGCGAGAACGTGGCCGAGCGCGTGCGCGAACTCACCGACGGCGCCGGGGTACCGGTCGCCTTCGACAGCGTCGGTAAGACCACGTACGCCTCCTCGCTCGCCTCGCTGCGCCGCCGCGGACTGCTCGTCTGCTTCGGCACCGCCTCCGGTCCCGTCCCGCCCATCGACGCCATGCAACTCGCCGTCCAGGGCTCCCTGTTCGTCACCCGCCCAGCACTCGCCGACTACATCGCGGACCCCGCCGAACGGGCCGAACTCGCCGGCGAACTCTTCGACCACGTCCGCTCCGGACGCATCGGCATCAAGGTCAACCAGCGCTACTCCCTCGAGGACGCCGCCCAGGCGCACCGCGAACTCGAGGCGGGCGGGACCACCGGATCGTCCGTCTTCGTGCTCTGAACCCACCACTCCCCCGCGGTCAACTCCACTGCCACCAGGAGGAAGCACCATGGAACACACGCTCGCTCCGCCCGAGGGCGCGCCGGTCCGCGCCCACCACCGCGGCTCGATCCGGGTCGAACCGCTGACCTGCTCGATCGGCGCGGAACTGTCCGGCGTGAACCTCGGGGACGCCGCCCGCGACGACGACCTCTTCGCGGAGATCAAGTCCCTGCTGCTCCAGTACAAGGTGCTGTTCCTGCGCGACCAGGACCTCACCCGCGCCGAACACGTCGCCTTCGCCGAGCGGTTCGGCGCCCTGGAGGACCACCCGGTGGCCGGCAGCGACCCCGAGCACCCCGGCCTGGTGCGGATCTACAAGGACCTGGACAGTCCGGCCGAGCACTACGAGAACGCCCTTCACACGGACGGTACTTGGCGCGAGAACCCCGCCATGGGCGCCGTACTGCGCTGTATCGAGGGGCCGCCCGTCGGCGGCGACACGATCTGGGTCAACATGGCCGAGGCCTACCGGCGGCTGCCCGAGGAGATCCGTACGAAGATCCGGGGGCTGCGGGCCCGGCACAGCATCGAGGCCACCTTCGGCGCCGTGATGCCCGAGGAGAGGAGGCACGCGCTCAAGGCGCAGTTCCCGGACGCGGAGCACCCGGTGGTGCGTGTCCACCCGGAGACCGGCGAGGAGATCCTCTTCGTCAACGCGTTCACCACCCACTTCGTCAACTACCACACGCCCGGGAACGTGCGCTTCGGGCAGGACTTCGCCCCCGGCGCGGGCCTCCTGCTCAACTACCTGATCGCCCAGGCCGCGATCCCGGAGTACCAGGTGCGCTGGCGCTGGACCCCGAACAGCGTCGCCGTCTGGGACAACCGCTCCACCCAGCACTACGCCGTACAGGACTACTGGCCCGCAGTCCGCCGCATGGAGCGCGCGGGCATCGTCGGCGACAGACCGTTCTAGCCCCCTTCTTCAACAGCGCGTGAGGTGATGACAATGGAGTTGCACACCACTGCTGGATCCATCCCCGGGACGGACTCGACCGCCCCGTCCGGATGGCCCGTGTCACGACGTTATGCCTGGGTGGTCTTCGCCCTCAGTTTCGGCCTGCTGCTGTCGGACTACATGTCACGGCAGGTCCTCAACGCCGTCTTCCCCGACCTCAAGAGCGCGTGGCTGCTCACGGACGCGAAGCTCGGCACGCTCAGCGGTGTCGTCGCCCTCATGGTCGGTCTGTTCACCTTCCCCATGTCGCTGATCGCCGACCGCTGGGGCCGGGTCAAGAGCCTGCTGCTCGCCGCGGGGATGTGGAGCGTGGCGACCCTGGGCTGCGCGGTCTCGGCCAACTACGGCCAGCTGTTCGTCGGCCGCCTCTTCGTCGGCATCGGCGAGGCGGCGTACGGAAGCGTCGGCATCGCCGTCGTCCTGAGCATCTTCCCGATCGCCCTGCGTGCCACCCTGTCCGGTGCCTTCATCGCGGGCGGTGCCTTCGGTTCGGTCCTGGGCGTGTCGATCGGCGGCGCGGTCGCCCAACACCTGGGCTGGCGCTGGGCGTTCGGGGTCATGGGCATCTTCGGCCTGGTGCTGGCCCTGGTCTACGGCTTCGTCGTCACCGAGAAGAAGCTGACGCCGGAGGCCGGTTCCGGGGACGCCGGGTCCGATCCCGGGGTCCGGGGCCGGCTGCGCGTGCTGCTGCCGCGGCTGTTCTCCTCGGTCTCGGTGATCAGCGCCTACGTGGGCAGCGGTCTCCAACTGTTCATCGCCGCCTCGCTGATGGCCTGGCTGCCCAGCTTCTTCAACCGCTACTACGACATGCCCACCGCGAAGGCGGGCGCGACCGCCGGTGTCTTCATCCTCGTCATCGGCGTCGGCATGATCGGCGGCGGCATCGTCTCCGACCGCATCAGCCGGGCGTTCCCGCTGCGCAAGTGGTCGGTGGCCATCGCGTGCAGTCTCGGCTCGCTCGCCCTGCTGATGACGGCCTTCCGGCTGCCGACCGGCCCGCTCCAGCTGGCGGTCCTGGCCGCCGGAGCCCTGCTCTCGGCCGGCACCGCGGGCCCCGCGACCGCCATGGTGGCCAATCTGACCCCGTCGTCCATCTCCGCGACCGCGTTCGCCACCCTGACCCTGGCCAACAGCCTGCTCGGACTGGCTCCGGGGCCCGCCGTCACGGGCGCGCTCGCGGACGGCACGGGCCTGCTCGGCGCCCTGCGGATCATCCCGCTCACGGCACTCGCCGCCACCCTCGCGTTCCTGGTCGGCCGCCACTTCTACGAGCGTGATCTGCGCCGCCTGACGGGCGACCCCGCCCCCGCGCCGGAGCCCGAGGACGCGGTGGTGACCGCGTGAGCGCCACCGCCGAGCCGGTCGTCGTGATCGTCCCGGGACTGCGCGGGCATGTCGCCGACCACTGGCAGACCCTGCTGGCGAACCGGCTGGCCGAGGCCGGGCGCACCGTGCACACCGTCCCGCCGCTCACCGAGGACCCGCTGAGCCGCGAGGCTCGCGTGGCGGCGCTCGACAAGGTGGTCTCGGGGACGGCGGGACCCGTGGTGCTCGTCGCGCACAGCGCCGGAGTGATCACCACGGTCCACTGGGCCGGGACGAGCACCGCACGGGTGCTCGGAGCGCTCCTCGTGACACCGCCGGACTTCGGCACCCCGCTGCCCGAGGGCTATCCGACTCCCGAGGAACTCGGCGAGAACGGCTGGACACCGGTTCCCCGGAGTCCGCTGCCCTTTCCCAGCGTCGTGGCCGCCAGCTCGAACGACCCCCTCGGCACCGCCGAGCGGGTCGCCGGGCTGGCCCGCGACTGGGGTGCCGACCTGGTGGAACTCGGCGAGGTCGGCCATCTCAACCCCGCGTCCGGCTACGGCCCGTGGCCGCGCGCGGAAGAACTGCTCCGCGACGTCGAAGCCGGCTGAAGGCCGCGTCCAGCCCAGGAAGGCAACCGATGAACACCGACACCGACCTGCTGTGGTCCCCCGGCCGCCGCGAGTTGGAGGACTCCAACGTCGCGGGCTTCATGCACTGGCTCGGCGAAACGCGGGGTCTTCGCTTCGACGACTACGCCGAACTGTGGCGGTGGAGTTCCACCGACCTCGCGGGATTCTGGTCGGCGGTGTGGGAGTTCTACGGGCTGGACGCGGTGGGTGGTTACGACCGTGTGCTGGGTGAGGCGTCCATGCCGGGCGCGGAGTGGTTTCCCGGTGCCCGGCTGAACTTCGCCGAACGCTGCTTCGCCCGGGCCACGGACGCCCGCCCCGCCCTCGTCTGCCTGACCGAGGACGGCAGCCCCGAGGAGACCTCCTGGGAGGAGCTGCGCCGGCAGGTCGCCGATGTCGCGGCGGCGCTGCGCCGCATGGGCGTCGCTCCGGGCGACCGCGTGGCCGGCTATCTGCCGAACCTCCGCCAGACCGTGGTGGCGCTGCTGGCCACGGCCGCCGTCGGCGCCGTGTGGACGGCCTGTTCCCCGGAGTTCGGCACGCCCAGCGTGCTCGCCCGGCTGCGTCAGGCGGAGCCGAAGGTCCTCGTGGCCGTGGACGGATACCGCTACGGCGGCAGGATCCACGACAGGCGGCCGGAGGTCGCCGAACTCGTGGAGGGCCTGCCCACCGTGCGCCATCTCCTCGCCGTCGACAGCGTCTTCACCGCGAAGGCCGGGCCGTGGCCGGGGCGACCCGGCGTCGAGCGGCACGACTGGTCCCAGCTGCCCGCGGCGGACGGTCCGCCGGAGTTCGCCGACGTGCCCTTCGACCACCCGCTGTGGATCCTGTGGTCGTCGGGGACGACGGGCATACCGAAGGGGATCGTCCAGGGGCACGGCGGCATCGTGGTCGAACTGCTCAAGGCCCTCGGCCTCGGCGT
Source organism: Streptomyces sp. f51 (assembly GCF_037940415.1). NCBI lineage: Bacteria > Bacillati > Actinomycetota > Actinomycetes > Kitasatosporales > Streptomycetaceae > Streptomyces > Streptomyces sp. f51. Next base: position 75,012 of record NZ_CP149798.1, read on the forward strand.
CGACCTGCGCGCCGACGACCGCTACCTCTTCATCACCTCCACCGGCTGGATGGTGTGGAACTTCCTGGTCGGCGGGCTGCTGCACGGCAGCACCGTCGTCCTGTACGACGGCAGCCCGACGTATCCCGGAGTCGACGGCGCCTGGTCGGTCGCCGAACGGACCGGCGCGACCGTGCTCGGTCTGGGAGCCGCCTATCTCACCGCCGCGGAGAAGGCGGGCACCCGTCCCGCGGAGACGTTCGGGCTCGGCGGGCTCAGGACCGTCCTCCAGACCGGGTCGACCCTGCCGGACGGCACCTGGCATTGGGTCCACGGGGCGCTGGGGCCCGGCGTGCGGCTCCAGTCGATCTGCGGCGGTACGGACGTCTGCTCGGTCCTGGCGGGCAGCACCCCCCTGCTGCCCGTCCGCGCCGGCCGGATCCAGGCGCCCGCCCTCGGTGTGGCCCTGGCCTCCTGGGACCCCGAGGGGCGCCCCCTGACGGGTGAGCAGGGCGAGCTGGTGGTGACCGCGCCCCTGCCGTCCATGCCGCTGTGCTTCGTCGGGGACGCCGACGGCGCCCGCTACCGGGCCAGTTACTTCGACACGTACCCCGGGATCTGGCGGCACGGGGACTGGGTCACCGTCGACGCCGACCTGTCGGTGGTCGTCGCGGGCCGCTCCGACTCCACGCTGAACCGCTCGGGCGTCCGCATGGGTTCCGCCGACATCTACGCGGTGGTCGACCAGCTCCCGGGAATCGCCGACAGTCTCGTCGTCGGTGTCGAACAGCCCGACGGCGGCTACTTCATGCCGCTGTTCGTCGTGCCCGCCGAGGACACGGCGTTCGACGAAGGGCTGCGGCGGTCCGTCGTCTCCGCCATCAGGGCCGAGCTGTCCCCGCGCCATGTGCCCGACGTGATCGTGGCCGTCCCGGCCGTCCCGCGCACCCTCACCGGCAAGAAGCTCGAAGTCCCCGTCAAGCGCGTCCTCCAGGGCGCCCGCCCCGGCGAGGTCAGCGGCGAGGGAGCCGTCACCCATCCGGAGATGCTGACGTGGTTCGCGGAGTTCGCCGCAGGACGACATTCCTGATCACCAGCCGGGCAACGACGATCACTTCCATGCCTCTCGAAGCACCGTTCCATGCTCCTTCCGCCAGTCCCGAAACAACCCGGCCGCACGCGGCGGACGGTCCGTAGGGTCCGGGACACCGGCCGGTCGGGAACTCCTCCGTCCGCGCGGTGACCCGAAGGAGACATCGGTATGGCAAATGTGGAGATCTCCCTCAAGGAGACGATGACGTCGATCGAGGGCGCTCTGGGCGTGGCTCTCGTCGACTACACGAGCGGGATGGCACTGGGCACACTGGGGGGCGGCAAGGATCTCGACCTGAACGTCGCCGCGGCCGGCAACACCGACGTGGTGCGGGCCAAGGTGCGCACCATGGAGCACCTCGGACTCAAGAGCAAGATCGAGGACGTACTCATCACCCTGGAGAAGCAGTACCACCTGATCCGCCCGCTCACGGGCCGTGACGGCAACGGGCTGTTCCTGTACCTGGTGCTCAACAAGGCGACGTCGAACCTGGCCATGGCCCGCCACCAGCTCGCCCGCATCGAAGCCGAACTAGAGGTGTAGACAGCCACGTTCTCCGCGCCTTCGCATGCCCACGACTTGAAGACTTCTTCAATTAGGTAAATCCAGATCGAGTCAATCACGTGGGCATGCGGAGGCGGAGCGGCCAGGATCGGTCCTTCAGGCACCGCTCGGGCACGCGGACAACCACCGCACCAGCGGGAGAGACAGCCCGTCCCCAGGCGGCAGGGAGCGAACGAATTTGACCAGGCAGGTTCCCCTCTACCAGGCCAAGGCCGAGTTCTTCCGCATGCTCGGACACCCCGTGCGCATCCGCGTCCTGGAACTGCTCCAGACCGGCCCGGTCTCGGTGCGCGACCTGCTCAGCGAGATCGAGGTCGAACCGTCCAACCTCTCGCAGCAGCTGGCCGTGCTGCGCCGCTCGGGAATCGTGGTGTCCATCCGCGAGGGATCGACCGTCAGTTACGCGCTGGCGGGCGGGGACGTCGCCGAACTGCTGCGCGCCGCCCGCCGCATCCTCACCGAACTGCTCGCGGGACAGACCGAGTTGCTGGCGGAACTGCGGCAGGCCGACGTCGACACGGGCCTGCCTCCCGGTCCGCGCGAACCGGACCTCGTCGTCACCCGGTCCGCGCGGCCCTCGCCCGCCGTCCGCAGCCACTGACGCCGCGGGCAGCCACCGTACGGACGGTCAGGCCCAGCCCCTGCGGGCGGCGTGCCAGCCGAGCTGGATACGGCTCTCGGCGCCGGCCCGCGCCATGAGTTCACCGATGCGCCGCTGCACGGTGCGACGGGAGACGCCGAGGCGCGCGCCGACCGCCTGGTCGGTGAGTCCCGCGAGCACGAGGGCGAGCATCCGGGCATCGAACTCGTCTATGGCGTCCGGTCGTTGTTCCATCAGCCCGTCACCCGCCGCCTGGGGCGACAGCGGGTGGGCCTGCTCCCAGGCGAGCTCGAAATAGGCGACGAGGGCGTCCAGCAGGCCCCCGGGGTGCACCAGGACGGAGGCGGCGGCCGTGTTGCGGCCGCTGAACAGGGGAAGCATCGCCAGGTCGTGATCCGCGATCATGAGCTTGACGGGCACGGCGTCGGCGACCCCCACCCGCTGTCCCGCCGCCAGCACCGCGAGGGCCTGCGCCACCATGCCGGGCTCGGTCAGCGCGTCCCGGTGCAGGATCGTCCGGTAGAGCACTCCGCGGCGCATACCGGCCCCCTCCGCGGTGTTGTCGTCGCGCGAGACGACACTCTGCTCGGGCACCATCATCGACCGCACCTCGTGCCGGGCGGACTCCTGGAGCTGCCGGAACCGGTGCCGTACCGCGTCGACGTCGCTGATCACCTCCACCGCCCCGCCCTCGGCTCCCGTGCGGTGCTGCTCGGCAAGCGTGAGCACCGCGTGCTCCGCCGCGCTCAACTCGTCGCGGCGGCGCCGCAGTTCCCCGCCGAGCGCGACCGCGGGAGGCGCCGCCACGAACAGGGCGGCCGCGCCGTCGACCGGCTGCGGGACGACGAGGCCGCGCCCGGCCAGCGCGGCGAGGAGGTCACGCGTCTCGGACTCGGGGCGGCCGCTGTCGGCCGCCAGTTCCTGGACGGCCGCCCGGCCGCGCTTCACCAGGAGACGGTAGACCTCCTCCTCGGCCGGACCGAGACCGAGCGCGGCGAGCATGGGCCACTCCTTGAAGTCGGCTGGCGGGACCGGGGCGGGGCAGCCCGCACGGCGGAGCCCGCGTCCGCGCGGTCCCACGGATACGCCAAGGTCTACTTCACCCTCCGGGCCCCTGTCATCTCCGGGTGGCGCACTTGCCCGCATCGCCCCAAGTGCGTGCCCGGGCGGGGCCCGTCGGAAGGGCATTGTCAGTGGTGGCAGGCAGGATGACGGGTATGACAACACCTGTTGCAGTGATCGTGGACGCCGTCGCCTACGCCCAGGCGGTCGAGGACGCGCTGAAGGCATCGGCCGCCTACTACGAGGGCGGCACGTCCGTGCTGGACGACGACGCGTACGACCGGCTGGTGCGGGGCATCGCCGCGTGGGAGGCCGCCCATCCCGATCAGGTGCTGCCCGACTCGCCGAGCGGGAAGGTCGCGGGCGGCGCCGTCGAGGGGGACGTCCCGCACACGGTGCCGATGCTCAGCCTGGACAACGTCTTCTCGGCCGAGGAGTTCACCGCCTGGACGGCCTCGCTCGCCCGGCGGACCGGTCACGAGGTGGAGCGGTACAGCGTCGAGCCGAAGCTGGACGGTCTGGCCATCGCCGCGCGCTACCGCGAGGGCCGGCTCACCCGGCTGATCACCCGCGGGGACGGCACGGCCGGTGAGGACGTGTCGCACGCCGTCGGGACGATCGAGGGGCTGCCCGCCGAGCTCGCCGAACCCCTCACCGCGGAGGTGCGCGGCGAAGTCCTCATGACCACGGCGCAGTTCGAGCACGCCAACGAGGTGCGCACCGCGCACGGCGGTCAGCCGTTCGCGAACCCGCGCAACGCCGCGGCGGGCACACTGCGCGCCAGGGAACGCGCCTACACCGTCCCGATGACCTTCTTCGGCTACGGCCTGCTGCCTGTGCCCGGCACCGACGCGGACACGGCCGCCCGGCTCGACGAGCTGGCGCACAGCGAACTGATGGCCAGGGCCGCGGAATTGGGTGTGAACACCACGGCGAGCACAGCGGTCCCCGGCGTCACCGCGGCGACCGCCGAGCAGGTCCTGGACCGGGTGCGGGAGATCGGGGGGCTGCGCGCCGAACTGCCGTTCGGGATCGACGGCATCGTCGTCAAGGCCGACCTCGCGGCCGACCAGCGGGCGGCGGGGTCCGGTTCACGCGCGCCGCGCTGGGCGATCGCGTACAAGCTGCCCGCCGTCGAGAAGATCACCCGGCTGCTGGCCGTGGAGTGGAACGTGGGCCGCACCGGCATCGTCGCCCCGCGCGCCGTGCTGGAGCCGGTGGAGATCGACGGCTCGACCATCACGTACGCCACGCTCCACAACCCGGCGGACATCACGCGCCGCGATCTGCGACTGGGCGACCATGTGATGGTGCACCGCGCCGGGGACGTCATTCCCCGTGTCGAGGCGCCCGTCGCCCATCTGCGCACCGGCGAGGAACAGCCCATCGTCTTCCCCGAGGCCTGCCCGAACTGCGGGTCGGCCATCGACACCAGCGAGCAGCGCTGGCGCTGCGAACAGGGACGCAACTGTCATCTGGTCGCCGCCCTCTCGTACGCCGCCGGGCGCGACCAGCTCGACATCGAGGGACTCGGTCACACCCGGGTCGTCCAGCTCGTCGAGGCGGGCCTGGTCACCGATCTCGCCGGTCTGTTCGGTCTGACCCGCGAGCAGCTGCTCGGTCTGGAGCGGATGGGCGAGACCAGCACCGACAACCTCCTCGCGGCGATCGAGAAGGCCAAGGGCCAACCGCTGTCCCGGCTGCTGTGCGCGCTCGGTGTCCGCGGCACCGGCCGCTCCATGTCCCGGCGCATCGCCCGGTACTTCGCCACGATGGACGCGGTCCGCGCGGCGGATGCGGAAACGATCCAGCGCGTCGAGGGCATCGGCACGGAGAAGGCACCGTCGATCGTCGCGGAGCTCGCCGAGCTCGCCCCGCTCATCGACAGACTCGTCGCCGCGGGGGTCAACATGACCGAGCCCGGCGCCACCCCGCCCCCCGCGCCCGGCGAGGACGGCCCGGAGGCGGAGGGCGGCGAGACGGCCGGGGGGCCGCTGGCCGGGATGACGGTGGTGGTCACCGGGGCGATGACCGGAGCCCTGGAGCAGCTCAGCCGCAACCAGATGAACGAGCTCGTCGAGCGGGCCGGCGGCCGTTCCTCCTCCAGCGTGTCGAAGAAGACGAGCCTGGTCGTCGCCGGGGAGGGCGCCGGGTCCAAGCGCGCCAAGGCCGAGACCCTCGGGATCCGGCTGGCGACACCGGAGGAGTTCGCCGAACTGGTCGCCGACCACCTCACCTGATCGCCGCACCAGGGCCGGTCGCCGACCACCGCACCCGATCGCGCGCCCGGCGGGTCGGCGGCCGGCCCGATGAACGCACCCGAGCGGGTCACAGGCAACCTCGTCCGGTCACCCAAGCGAGCTGGTCACCTGCGACCTCATCCGGTCATCGCACCCCGAGCGGCTTGGTCGGCCACCTCAGCCCGTCACCACACCCGAGCGGATCGGCCCGCCACCTCAGCCCGTCACCACACCCGAGCGGGTCGGTCAGCCGCCTCAGGCGGTCACCGCACCCGAGCCGGTCGGCCGCTGCCTCAGCCGGGCAGGTCACCGATCCGTCGGGCCAGGACCTGGCCCGGCCAGGTGCCGGACAGGAACGGCTCGGTGGGGGTGAATCCCTGGCGCTCGTAGTACGCGACCAGTTCGCCCCCGCCGCCCGCCCAGCAGTCGACCCGCAGCAGGCCGACGCCGGCCCGCCGTGTCTCCTCGGCAGCGTGGGCCAGGAGCGCGGCCCCGATGCCCCGGCCGCCGTGCCGACGGTCGGACACCAGCAGCCGGACGTAGCGCTCGGGTTCTCCGGCGGGCCCGATCGGCATGCTCGGGGCGGGTCCGGTGTCGAGGACGACGGCTCCGACGGGTGTTCCGCCGGTCTCCGCGACGAAGGCGGCGTTCTCGGTCAGGTACCGATGGATCCGCTCCACGAGGCTCGGCGTCGTGGAGAACGGGGTCGTGCCCCACTGCTCGGTGTTGCCGCGGGCGTTCATCCAGACCACGGAGCCGTCGAGCATGTCCAGAACGGCCCCCGCGTCGGCCGGCTCGCCCGGCCGGATCCGTATCGCCTGTGAGGTGTCCCACTCGATCTCGTTCACGGCGGAAGCCTAGGGGGCGATCCGCCCGGATCCTAGGCGCACGAAGGGCACAGTCCGCGGTAGGTGACCTCGACGGCGGCGACCGTGAAACCGAATCGTTCCGTCGCCGGGAGGTCGGCCAGCGGGTTCCCGGTGGGGTGGACGTCCCGGACGGTGCCGCAGCTGGAGCACACCAGATGCTGGTGCGGGTGGTGGGCGTTGGGGTCGTAGCGCTTGGCCCGGCCGTCGGTGGAGACCTCGATCACCTCGCCGAGCGAGACCAGCTCCCCCAAGGCGTTGTACACGGTCGCCCGGGAGATCTCGGGCAGCCGCTCGACCGCGCGGGCATGCACTTCGTCGGCGGTGAGGTGTACGTGGTCGCCGTCGAGGACCTCCGCAACGACACGCCGCTGGGAGGTCATGCGCCAGCCACGCCCTCGCAGTCGCTCCAGCAGGTCACTCATATCGGTTCACCTTTTCGGGATCGGTGGGACCCGCAGTTTATCGGTGTGCATCCTGGGTCCGATCGAATATGGGTCTGGTGTCCTTCTTGACTTGGACTCTGTCCATCGTAGGATCGGTTTTGGCACTGGCCAAGGGACAAGAAGACTTCGGTACGGGCAGGAGAGACTCAGATGTCGGGACCACCGCCGTGGGACCCCACGGCGCCGGTCTGCGGGTGACGGCCCCCGTGACACGCAGACCGGGACTCTCCCGGACCCTGGGACCCACCCGGCGACGACCCGGTCGCCGCCGGGACGGGCGACCCGGCGCCGTACCTCCCGGCACCTCGCACCCAGCCCTCCGTCCGCCCGCCGTGGCGGGATGCGTACCCCGTTTCGGACCGGTCCAGCCGGTCCGGCGCGAGCCGTGTACGGCGTCCCCGCCCCCGGCCGTGCGGACGGGCGCGCCCTTCGCCCGTACCCGCCCGAACACCACGGCCTCCCCGTCGATCCCGTCGACGGTTCCGGGGCCTGCCGCCGGGGCCCCGCCCCGGTCGTTCCCCCCACCCGCAGTCGCTGAGCACCGAGATCGGCCCGTCCGGAAGGATTCCCATGTCTGAGAACCATGACGCGATCGTCACCGACGCGAAAACGGAGGGCGCAGGCGGCTGCCCCGTCGCGCACGACCGCGCTCCGCACCCGACTCAGGGCGGCGGCAACCGCCAGTGGTGGCCGGAGCGGCTCAACCTGAAGATCCTCGCCAAGAACCCCGCCGTGGCCAACCCGCTCGGCGAGGACTTCGACTACGCGGCGGCCTTCGAGTCCCTCGACCTCCCCGCCGTGAAGCAGGACATCGCCGAGGTGCTCACGACCTCGCAGGACTGGTGGCCCGCCGACTTCGGCAACTACGGCCCCTTCATGATCCGTATGGCCTGGCACAGCGCGGGCACCTACCGCATCAGCGACGGCCGCGGCGGCGCCGGAGCCGGCCAGCAGCGCTTCGCCCCGCTCAACAGCTGGCCGGACAACGTCAACCTGGACAAGGCCCGCCGTCTGCTGTGGCCCGTCAAGAAGAAGTACGGCCAGAGCCTCTCCTGGGCCGACCTCATGATCCTCACCGGCAACGTCGCCCTGGAGCAGATGGGCTTCGACACCTTCGGCTTCGCCGGCGGCCGCGCGGACGTGTGGGAGTCCGAGGAGGACGTGTACTGGGGCCCGGAGACCACCTGGCTCGACGACGAGCGCTACACGGGCGACCGTGAGCTGGAGAACCCGCTCGGCGCCGTCCAGATGGGTCTCATCTACGTCAACCCCGAGGGCCCGAACGGCAACCCGGACCCGATCGCCGCGGCCCGCGACATCCGCGAGACGTTCCGCCGGATGGCGATGAACGACGAGGAGACGGTCGCCCTCATCGCGGGCGGTCACACCTTCGGCAAGACCCACGGCGCGGGCCCCGCGGAGAGCGTCGGCGACGACCCCGAGGCCGCAGGGCTCGAGGAGCAGGGCCTGGGCTGGAAGAGCACGTACGGCACCGGCAAGGGCGGCGACGCGATCACCTCCGGCCTCGAGGTCACCTGGACCCCCGCGCCCACCCAGTGGGACAACGGCTTCTTCGACGTCCTCTTCGGCTACGAGTGGGAGCTGACCCAGAGTCCCGCGGGCGCCAACCAGTGGAAGCCGAAGGACGGCGCGGGCGAGGGAACCGTCCCGGCCGCGCACGACCCGGCGAAGAAGATCGCCCCCTCGATGCTCACGACGGACCTGTCGCTGCGCTTCGACCCGGTCTACGGGCCGATCTCCCGCCGCTTCCACGAGAACCCGGCCGAGTTCGCGGACGCCTTCGCTCGCGCCTGGTACAAGCTGACCCACCGCGACATGGGCCCGAAGTCCCTCTACCTCGGCCCCGAGGTCCCGGCGGAGACGCTGCTGTGGCAGGACCCGCTGCCCGAGGCGGAGGGCGAGGTCATCGGTGCCGAGGACATCAGCGCCCTCAAGGCGAAGATCCTCGCCTCGGACCTGACGGTCGCGCAGCTCGTCTTCACCGCGTGGGCGTCGGCCTCGACGTTCCGCGGCAGCGACAAGCGCGGCGGCGCCAACGGCGGCCGCATCCGTCTGGAGCCGCAGCGCGGCTGGGAGGCCAACGACCCCGACACGCTCGCGTCGGTGCTGCGCACGCTGGAGGGCATCCAGCGTGACTTCAACTCCGGCGACAAGCACGTCTCGCTGGCCGACCTGATCGTCCTCGGTGGCGTCGCCGCGGTCGAGAAGGCCGCCCAGGACGCCGGTCACGACGTCCAGGTGCCCTTCACCCCGGGCCGCGTCGACGCGACGGACGAGCAGACCGACGCGGAGTCCTTCGCCGCGCTGGAGCCGACCTCGGACGGCTTCCGCAACTACCTCGGCAAGGGCAACCGGCTTCCGGCCGAGTACCTGCTGCTCGACCGGGCGAACCTGCTGACCCTGAGCGCGCCCGAGCTCACCGTCCTCGTCGGCGGACTGCGTGTCCTGGGCGCCAACCACGGCCAGTCCTCGCACGGTGTCCTCACCGCGACCCCCGGACAGCTCACCAACGACTTCTTCGTCAACCTGCTCGACCTGGGCACGACGTGGAAGGCGACCTCGGAGGACGCGACCACCTTCGAGGCCCGTGACGACGCCACGGGCGAGGTCAAGTGGACCGGCACCCGTGCCGACCTCGTCTTCGGCTCGAACTCCGAGCTGCGCGCGCTCGCCGAGGTCTACGCGAGCGACGACGCCGGGGCGAAGTTCGTGAAGGACTTCGTCGCCGCCTTCGCCAAGGTCATGAACCTGGACCGGTTCGACCTGGTCTGATGCCTGGCATGAGGGCCGGCTCCCGCCCCGGGGGCCGGCCCTCACGCGTGCCGCGGCGCGGTGGCCCAGGGCCTTCCCGGCCGCGCCCGTCCCCTCGCCCGGGCCGCCGCCGTTCTAGGCTGGCCGCCATGAGCACTCACTTTGACGTGGTGGTCCTGGGCGCCGGCCCGGGAGGATATGTCGCGGCGATCCGGGCCTCGCAGCTCGGACTCAGCACGGCGATCGTCGAGGAGAAGTACTGGGGCGGTGTGTGCCTGAACGTGGGGTGCATCCCGTCGAAGGCACTGCTGCGCAACGCCGAGCTCGCCCACATCTTCACCCAGGAGGCCAAGACCTTCGGCATCCAGGTGAACGGCGAGGTGAGTTTCGACTACGGCGCGGCCTTCACCCGCAGCCGCAAGGTGGCCGACGGACGCGTCAAGGGCGTCCACTACCTGATGAAGAAGAACAAGATCACGCAGTACACCGGCCGCGGCACCTTCCGCGACGACCGCACGCTCGACGTCGCCCTGTCCGACGGCGGCACGGAGACCGTGACCTTCGGCCACTGCATCATCGCCGCCGGCGCCACCACCAGGCTGCTCCCCGGCACCTCGCTGAGCGAGCGCGTGGTGACGTACGAGGAGCAGATCCTGTCGGAGACCCTGCCGGACAGCATCGTCATCGCGGGCGCCGGAGCCATCGGCGTGGAGTTCGCCTACGTGCTCCACAACTACGGGGTCCAGGTCACCCTCGTCGAGTTCCTCGACCGGATCGTCCCACTGGAGGACGAGGAGGTCTCCGCCGAACTGGCCCGCCGCTACAAGCGGCTCGGCATCAACGTGCTGACGTCCACCCGGGTCGAGGCGATCGACGACTCCGGCGACCGGGTCAAGATCATGGTGACCACCGGCGGCCAGCGGCAGACGCTGGAGGCCGGCAAGGTGCTCCAGGCCATCGGGTTCCAGCCGCGTGTTCAGGGCTACGGTCTGGAGAACACCGGGGTGAAGCTCACCGACCGCGGCGCGATCGACATCGACGGCCGGTGCCGTACGAGCGTGCCCCACATCTTCGCGATCGGTGACGTGACGGCGAAGCTGATGCTGGCCCACGCGGCCGAGTCGATGGGGATCGTGGCCGCCGAGACGATCGCCGACGCGGAGACGATGGAACTCGACTACGTCATGATCCCGCGGGCCACCTACTGCCAGCCGCAGATCGCCAGTTTCGGCTGGACCGAGGCGCAGGCCCGCGAGCAGGGCTTCGACGTCCAGGTGGCGAAGTTCCCGTTCACGGCGAACGGCAAGGCCCATGGTCTCGGCGAGACGGCGGGATTCGTGAAGCTCCTCAGCGACGCGCGCCACGGCGAACTCCTCGGCGCCCATCTGATCGGCCCCGAAGTCACCGAGCTGCTGCCGGAGTTGACGCTCGCCCAGCAATGGGACCTGACGGTCCACGAGGTCGCGCGCAATGTGCACGGCCACCCGACGCTCGGCGAGGCGGTCAAGGAGGCCGTACACGGACTGGCGGGCCACATGATCAACATGTGACACACGAACACCGCCGCGCCTCTTCCCGGCCCGCTGCGCCGATCGCCGATCGCGGGGGAAGGGGTGCGGCGACCTCGCGAGCCCTCGAAGGGGGCCGGCCTACCTGGATTTCAGGTGCGCGGTCAGGCGGGACAGCAGAGGCAGCGCCGCGGCCAGTGTCTGGCGTTCGTCGGAGTTCAGGGCCTCGTTGATCGCGGCGCCGAGCCAGTCCTCGCGCCTTCGGCGCTCCTCGGCCAGTCGGCCGCTGCCCGCCGTCGTGAGGTGGAGCAAGAGCTTGCGCCCGTCGGTGGGATGGGGCTCGGCACGCACAAAGCCCTGACCGAGGAGTTCCTTGACCGCCTTGGCGACCGACTGATGGCTCACGCCCCGCTGTTGGGCGATGTCGGCCGTGGTCAGCGGACCACCGCGGTCCAGATATCCCAGGACGGCGGCCTCGCCGGGAGGCATCTGGTCGGCGGGGCGCACGGCGCGTACGAGCTGCCCGACGGCCAGGCGTAGATCTTCGGCCAGCCGATCGTCGTCCATGGTGCGAGCCTACCCCGCAACTCACCACCCAGGCTGTACACCCTGGGTGCAGGGTTCGCCGGTGCGCGGCGCGAGCGCGCCCCCTTCGGCCGAAGCCGAGCCGCTCCACCCCTCGCTCTCATTATGTACAACCAATGTGTACAGTTTAGCTGTAGGAATTCGCTCGGCCGGAAAGGACTCCCCATGAAGCTGACCAAACACGCCCACGCCTGCGTCACGCTCGAGAAGGACGGCACTCGCCTGGTCATCGACCCCGGCACCTTCACCCCGGACGCGGCAGAGGCCGTCTCCCGGGCCCACGCCGTACTGATCACTCACGAGCACTTCGACCACTTCGACGAGAAGCTGGTCGCCGCGGCCCTCGAAGACCGGCCCGACCTGCACGTCTACGGCACCGCGGCCGTCGCGGCCGCCCTGGGCGGGCAGAGCAGCCGCGTCCACACCGTCATCGCGGGCGACACCTTCACCGCCGGGTCCATCGCCGTCTCCGTGCACGGCCACCGCCACGCGCCGATCCATGCCGACATCCCGTGCCCCGACAACGTCGGCTACCTCCTCGACGGGGGCGTCCTCTACCATCCCGGCGACGCCTACTTCGCGCCCGAGGCTCCCGTGCGCACCCTCCTGCTGCCGACCAGCGGGCCGTGGACCAAGCTCGGCGAAGCCGCCGACTACGTACGCGCCGTCAAGCCCGAGCGCGTCATCCAGATCCACGAACTCATGCTGAGCGAACTCGGCCGGCAGTCCACCGCCAACCTCCTCGGCGAGAAGGGCCTGACGGGCACCCCGATCGACCTCCTGGAGCCCGGCACCACCGTGCAGTTGTAGAGATCCCGGTACGGGACTCGTGTTCCCCTTCGCGGGTCAGGCGATGTCGAGCAACAGTCCGCCGAGCTCCGCGGGCTGGGTGATCATGCAGTCGTGACCGGTCTTCAGCTCGTATACGCGGGAAGGCTCACCGTTGGGCTGCATCTCCGGGACGGGCCGACGGGCGACGCCCTCGGGCGCACCGCCGACACAGAGAATGTGAACCCGTGGGATCAGCGCCTGCGCGGGGTTGTCCATCTCGGCCGGCTGCTGGAAGCAGAGGACCGACTCGTCCGTGAGCGTGCTCTTGAGCCAGGCGATGTCATCGGGGTCGGTGACGCCGAACAGCCCGAGCGGCGCGGGGAGCTCCGGCAGCGGCGGAATGCGCCAGGGCTGGGCACCAGCCGCGGCACCGTCGATCATGACCTGCGTGATCGGCATGACGTCGATGGCGTTCTCGCCGTGCGTCGGCACCATCGCGTCGATGTACACCAGGCGCGCGATGCGCTCGGGGACCCGGTCGGCCACGCTGGAGATGACCATTCCCGCGTAGCTGTGCCCGGCGAGGACGACATCGCTCAGGTCGTGGCCGAGGATGAGGCCGACGATGTCGTCGACGTGGGTGGTGAGCCCGACATGGGGGCTTAGCAGGTGCGCCTTGTCCCCGTGGCCGGTCAGGGACGGAGCGAAGACGCGGTGGCCCTGGGCGGTGAGCAGCGGGACGACGCGGTCCCAGGCCTGCCCGTCGTGCCAGGCCCCGTGGACGAGAACATAGGTGGTCGGGTCGGACATGGCGACTTCCCTCACGTGAACACATGGATCTACTGGCCGGCGCGGTCCTGCGCACGTGTTCGACGTTAGAGAGTCGATAGGTACCCGAAGGTACCCTTCGGCTCATGAGCCCCCGTCCAGGAACCGTCTTCCTCGCCGACTGCCCCGCCCGACTGGCCATCGAGGTCATTGCCGGCAAGTGGGCCGTCGTCACGCTCTTCGCGCTGAGTGACGGTCCCCTGCGGCACGGGGAGTTGGTCGAGCTGATCGGAGGCGTCTCGCGCAAGGTGTTGACGCAGACGCTGCGCCGGCTCCAGGGCAACGGGCTCATCGAACGGCGCGTGTACGCCGAAGCGCCACCCCGTGTGGAATACGGCTTGACCGAGCTGGGGCGCACGCTGGAGGAGCCCATCGCAAGGCTCACCGAATGGGCGAGATCCAACGGTGAAGCGATCGCCGCCTTTCATGAGGCGGCCGGGGCGGCAGACGCCTAGGGCTGCCCATTTGGTGGCCGAAAGCCGTGCTCGGTCCAGGGATTGAGCAAGCCCGATCGGCGAGGCCAGCGGTGGGGCGGGCCCGGCGCGGCGAACGCTCCTGTGCTGCTCAGGGCACCAGCACCACCCTCCCGAAGACCTCTCCCTCGTCCATCTTGCGGTGGGCCAGAGCCGCCTGGTCCAGCGGCAGCACCTCGTGCACCACCGTGCGCAGGCCCCCGAGCGCCGCGTCGGCGAACTGGGAGGCCCGGACGGCCTGCCGGACGGCGCCGGGCACGGTGTCGGAGCTGAAGGTGGCGAACGACAACGATCTGCGGAAGGCGTCCATCAGCCGCATGCCGAAGTCCGCCGGCGGCTGTCCACCGACCACGCCGACCGCCACGTACCGCCCGTTGGCGTTCAATCTGTCCAGGAAGAGGGGAAGTTGGGGACCTCCCACGACATCGATCACCACGTCGAAGCCCGGTGCGTCCTTGCCGCCCTCGCCGGCGCGGTCCAGGACGTGCGTGGCGCCCAGTTCCCGGAGTCGGGCACCACGTCCGGCCGATGAAGTGGTGACCGCCACCGAGCCCGCGCCGTTCCTGGCCGCGAGCTGGACCGCAGTGATACCGATGCTGCCCGCCGCCCCGCGCACGAGCACCGCCTCTCCTGGTGCGAGGCGGGCCCTTTCCAGGGCGAAGTGAGCCACCACGCCGGAGCCGCCGAGAGAGACCGCTTGGGCGCCGGTCAGACCGGCGGGCAGCGGCAGCACGTCATCGACCGAGGCGACGGCTTGCTCGGCATACCCGCCGGACAGACCGGTGAACGCCCACACCCGCCGCCCCGTCCACGAGGCGTCCACGCCCTCTCCCACCGCGGTGACGCTTCCGGCGACCTCACTGCCCAGGAGATGGCCCTCCCGGAAGCCGTGGGCGGCGAGCGTTCCCCGGCGGATCACGGCGTCCACACCGCCCACTCCGATCGCCTCGGTGTCGATGCGCACCTGCCCCGGAGCGGGAACCGGCACGGGCACATCGACGACCTCCAGGCCCTCGGGGCTTCCGAATGTCCTGATGACGACGGCCTTCATTCCCTGCTCCTCGGGGCGGTGGACGGACGGGCGCGACTGCTGCGACCGTGGGTGTCGAATCGGCGCCGCCATCGGGGCCGGCGGTGGATTGCCGGGCGGGGCGGCGGCACACCGTCGGACCGTAACGGGCGCCCCGTCCGTCCGGCTGAAGTGAGAGACGATGACCGGGTACTTGCCTCGGACAGTGCGCGCCGACGCCCGCGACAACCGGGCGCGCATCCTGGACGCCGCCCGCACGGTGTTCGGCGAGGAGGGCCTGGGCGCACCCATGCGCGCCGTCGCCCGGCACGCGGAACTCGCCCCCGCCACGCTGTACCGGCATTTCCCGACCAAGCAGGCACTGATCGCGCAGACCTTCGCCGAGCAGCGCCGGGCCTGTCACGCCGCCGTCCGCGACGCCCTCGCGCACGCGGACCCGTGGTACGGATTCCGGAGCCTGATCGAGCGGATCTGTGAACTCCACGCGCACAGCCGCGGATTCGGCGACGCCTTCATGACGGCCTTTCCCGAGTCCATGGACTTCGCCGCCGATCGAGAGCGGACCGTACGCGCGGTCGCCGAAGTGGCCCGCCGTGCCCAGGAGACCGGCGAGCTCCGGCCCGGCTTCATCGTCGACGACCTGATCCTCATGCTCACGGCCCACCAGGGCCTCCAGCACGCGCCCCGCCCGGCCCGGCTCACGGACTCCCGCCGCTTCGCCGCCTACGTGATCGACGCGTTCCGCTCCTGACAGGGAACCGGCGGGCTCGCGGTACCGCTGGACCGGGACGGACGTGAAACGGCCAGGAGGCCATCGGCGCAGGTCAGCGTCCGTCGGCACGTCGCCGGGCCGCCCCGTGTCTTGATCCGCACGCGGCACGCGACAATCACCACCATGGACGAAGGATCGAACGACACCGAGAGCCGGCTCGTCAGGATCGAGCGGCTCCTGGAGTCCGGTGGGCACGAGGTGGCGCCCGCCTGGCGGAGGGCGACGCACGGTGAGCCGCGCTGGGCGGTGACCATCGTGACCCTGGCGGCGGTCGCCCTCCAGCTGAAACTGCCCGAGCATCTGACGCTGCTGCCGTTCGGGGTGCTGCCGGGCCTGGAGGTGGTCCTGCTCATAGGTCTCGTCGCCGCCAACCCCCGCCGGGTCGAGCCCCGGAACAAGCGGCTGCGCTCACTGGGCCTGACGCTGATCGGGCTGATCAGCCTCGCCAACGGCTGGGCCGCCGCCCAGCTGGTGCGCGGCCTCGTGCACGGCACCGAGGCGTCGGGGGCCGCGAATCTGCTGCTGACCGGCGGCAACATCTGGCTGACGAATGTCATCGTGTTCGCCCTGTGGTACTGGGAGTTGGACCGGGGCGGACCGGCGAACCGGATGATGGGCCACCGGCAGTTCGCCGACTTCCTCTTCGTCCAGATGCAAAGCCCCGAGTCCGCCCGGCCGGACTGGGAGCCGGCGTTCCTCGACTACCTGTATCTGTCCTTCACCAACTCCACCGCGTTCAGCCCGACCGACGTGATGCCGCTGTCCCGCTGGGCCAAGATGCTGATGATGGTCCAGTCCACGGTGTCCCTGATGACGGTCGTCCTGGTGGTGGCCCGCGCGGTCAATATCCTGAAGTGACCGCGCCGTCCACGACCCGGACGCGCCGGCAACAAGATGCCCACGACATCTAGTGTGCGAGGGGACCGATCGAGGGGAGCCGGGGCATGGCCGAGGTGCGGACCGAGCCGGACGTCAGGGACAGGGAGACGGTGGTCGCGCTCCGCGATGTGAGCGTCCACCGGCACACGAACAGCCAGGTGATCCTCGCCGGGGTCGACTGGACGGTCAGGGCCGGTGAGCACTGGGCCCTGCTCGGAGCCAACGGCGCGGGCAAGACGACCCTGCTGCGGCTCCTGGGGGCCCTGATGCATCCGACCACGGGGAGCGTGGAGGTGCTCGGCTCCCGGCTCGGCCGGGTCGACGTCCGTGAGCTGCGCGCCCGGATCGGTCATGTGAGCACGGCCCAGCGGGTTCCGCAGGACCTCGACGCCCATGGAGTCGTCCTGACGGGCCACACCGGCACCGTCCAGCCGCTGTGGCGGAAGTACGACGCCGAGGTGCGCCGGCGCGCCCACGAACTGCTCGCCGAGCTGGACATCAAGGAGCTGGCCGACCGGCCGTACGGGGTCTGCTCGGGTGGTCAGCGGGCCCGCGTCCTGATCGCCAGGGCGCTGACGGCCGAGCCGGCCCTGCTGCTGCTCGACGAGCCGTTCAACGCCCTGGACCTGCCCTCCCGGGAGGACCTCGTGGAGGCCATGCAACGGCTGGCCGAGAGCCGCCCGGACCTGGCGACGGTGACGGTCACCCACCATCTGGAGGAGCTGTCCCCGGCGGTCGGCCACACCCTCCTTCTGCGCGAGGGGCGCGTCCTGGCGCAGGGGCCCGTCGAGAGCACCCTGACCGACCCCTGGATGACGACCTGCTTCGGCCGGCACATCACCGTGGTCCGCCATGGCGGGCGATGGGCGGCCTATTCCGGCTCCCACCAGGGTAGTTGACAGCGGTACGAAGCAACTCGCGGCGCGGGAAAGGGACATGACGGGCGCGTCTCGACGCCCAGTGAGCGTGGACGGCGTGCGCGGGCGGCGCCGGAGCGGCCCCCGCAGTGCGGTCATCCGCCGCGCGGGGCGCACCAGTTGAGGCAATGTGCCCTGTACGCGCCCCCGTCCGCACGGCGAAAATGCGCCTGTCGACGGTGATTGCGCCAAGACACCGAGTACCCCGCCGCCAAGTCACCAGGAAAGCAGGTCGGCTGTCGTGCTGTTGCGTCTGCCCAAGTCCGTGTCCGAAGCACAGGAGTACCTGACCGAAGGGGCGGTTCCGATCGGCGGGGCGACCCTGGTGTGGGCCACCTGGCAACGGGACGGCTTTCCCGACCGCGCCATGTCGCTGCGCGACCTCCCCGAGGCCAACACGATCGAGCGCGAGGCCCTGGGCGCCGCCGTGGTGCTGAACCGTATAGACGACCGGGTGCCCGAGGTGCTGCGCCGGGCGGCCGCCGGCGTGGGGACCGGCGCCGTACGCCGGGCCGCCACGGTGGGCGGCAACATCGTCGGCAGCACGCTGCGTTGTCTGCTGCCCGCGGCCCTCGTCCTCGACGCCCGGGCGGTCATCCTGGAGCCTGAGGGAGTCACCGAGACCGATCTGGCCGAGGTGCTCGCCAAGCGTCAACTGCTCCTGAGCCTGCGCTGGCGCACACCGGTCACCAGCAACTACCACAAGGCCGCCGCCGAGCCGGGCGGCGCGTCGCCGCTCGTCGTCGCCGCGGCGCTGCACGCGGAGGACGACGGCACCAACCGCTTTCGTGTCGCGGTCCGTTCCGAGGACGAGGTGTTCTTCGAGAGCGCCGTGCGCGAGGGCGAAGCGGATGGCATTCCGCGCTCGCTCTGGGACGGTTCCTTCGCTCGGCTTCCGGACACGGCCCGGGAGCTGGTCGGCAGGCAGGTGACCGAGCTGCTGGCGCGCC
Organism: Streptomyces sp. f51; assembly: GCF_037940415.1. Taxonomy (NCBI): domain Bacteria; kingdom Bacillati; phylum Actinomycetota; class Actinomycetes; order Kitasatosporales; family Streptomycetaceae; genus Streptomyces; species Streptomyces sp. f51. The sequence continues at coordinate 93,348 of NZ_CP149798.1, forward strand.
CCGCCGCCGCCTAGTCCGCGCGCGTCCCAGCGCCGCGTAGTCCGCGCGTCCCGCCGCCGCGCAGCCCCGCAGGCCAGTCCGCGCGGGCCCCGCCTCCGTGCGGTCCGCGCGGGCCCCGTCGTCCGGGCAGCCGCCCCAGGTCCAGAAGCGCGGGCCCGGAATGGGCGGGCCCGGAAATTCAACAGCGGCCGGACCGTCAAGCGGATCCGGGAACACCGACGGCGGCGCGCTCACCCCCGGTGGGCCGCCGCCCCGGCTGCTCCGACGCGTTGACCTGCTCGTTCACCGGGATCGGAGTCGAGCCGACACATCCGTACACGACCCCAAGAGACCGGCAGCAGCACCCCGGCCCTAATTCATCGACATGGAAGTCACACGGCGGACTCCCGACTCTGGATCCAGGCACCGGGAACCTCCCGGACCGCTCGGACGAAGGACGGAGCCCATGCCCTCCACGCGCGCCCCCGCCGCCGGTCCCGTACCGGCCGCACGTCACAACCTGGTCCTGGTGGTCACCTGCCTGGCACTCGGCACGGTGGTCGCCGCCATGGCGTCGCTCAATGTGGCGCTGCCCGATCTCGCCCGCGAGACCCACGCCACGCAGACCCAGCTGTCCTGGGTCATCGACGCCTACAGCCTGGTCTTCGCCTCCCTGCTGTTGCCGGCCGGCGCCCTGGGTGACCGCTTCGGCCGCAGGCGCGCCCTGCTCGCGGGCCTGACGATCTTCGGCGCCGGATCCGCGGCCGCCGCGCTCACCACCGAGCCCTCCACGCTGATCGCCCTGCGGGGCGTCCTCGGGGTCGGCGCGGCCCTGGTCATGCCGGCCACGCTGTCGACCATCACCAGCACCTTCCCGCGCGCCCAGCGGGCCCGGGCCGTGAGCGTCTGGGCGGCGGTCGCCGGAGCCAGCGCCCTGGTGGGCCTGTTCGCCTCCGGTGCCCTGCTGGAGGGCTGGTCATGGCGCTCGGTGTTCCTGCTGAACGTCGCCCTGGCCCTGGTCGCCCTCGTCGGGACGCTGCTGTTCGTGCCGGAGTCGGCGGAACCGCGGCAGCCGCGGCTCGACGTCGGCGGCGCGCTCCTCGCCGTCGCGGGTCTGGTCACCCTGGTCTACTCGGTCATCGAGGCCCCGACCCGCGGGTGGGCCGACCCGGTCACCCTCGCCGGCATCGGTCTCGGACTCGCCGTCCTGACGGGATTCGTCCTCTTCGAACTGCGCCGCGAGAACCCGCTCCTCGACCCCCGGCTGTTCCGCAACCGCCACTTCTCCGCGGGCTCCCTGTCGATCATGCTTCAGTTCTTCGTGTTCTTCGGGTTCGTCTTCGTCATGATGCAGTACCTGCAACTGGTGCGGGGCGACAGCGCCTTGATGGCGGCCACCTCCATGCTGCCCATGGCCCTCACGATGGTGCCGGTCTCCCGTGCCGCGCCCGTGCTGGTCGGCCGGTTCGGCTTCCGCGGGCCCTGGGTGGCCGGTCTCGCCGGTGTCGCGGCGGGCATGGGGATCCTCTCGCGGCTCGACGCGTCGAGCCCGTACTGGCTGATCGCCGCCGGTCTCGTGCCGCTGGGCGCCGGGATGGGTCTGGCCATGACACCGGCCACGACGGCCATCACGGACGCCCTGCCGCGCTCGCTCCAGAACGTCGGTTCGGCCATGAACGACCTGGCGCGCGAACTCGGCGGCGCCCTCGGGATCGCCGTTCTCGGCAGCCTGCTGAGCGCCGCCTACCGCGACCACCTGAGTCTGCCCGGACTGCCGCAGCAGGTCGCGGACGCGGCCCGCTCCTCCCTGGCCGCCGCCCACGCCATCGGCGGCCCGGTCTCCGGCCGGGCGACGACCGCCTTCGTCGACGGCATGCACCTGGCGCTCCTCGGCGCGGCCTCGGCCGCCGTACTCGCCGCCGTCGCCGTCGCGGCCCTGCTGCGTTCGGCCCCGCGGCCGGAGGCACCCGCCGAGGACCAGGACGTGCCGGAGGCGGCCGACACGCGGAAGCAGCCCTCGTACCGCTGAAGAGCGCCACGACACCCCGGACCGGCACCTCGCCCGCGCGAGGCGCCGGTCCTCGGTACGTGGCGCGGGCCAGCGGCACACGACCGGGGTTCCGCCGCGTGGCAGCCCGCCCCGCGGGCGGCAAGGAGCGGACCGGCGGATCAGGGGCGCGGTGCCGTACGCCCCATCGGCCGGGTGGTCCGCACCGGCCGTCCGGGTCCGCGCAGGGCCAGCCGCAGATGCGGGCTCACATGGCGGACCACGTCGTCGTCCGTCATGGAGACGATCGGCTCCAGGCGGAGCAGATAGCGGCCGGTGATCAGTCCGGCGACCACGGTGGTGAACGCGGCGGCCCGCTGCCGGGCGTCCCGTCCGGGCACCAGGCCCGCGATCCGCTCGACGATCTCGCGCTCGACGGCCTCCTTCACCAGCGAGCCGAGCGAGTCGTCGTCGATCGCGGTCTTCAGCATCGCGATCAGGGGCGGACCGGTCACGGGGTCGTCCCAGACGGCGAGCACTTGGCGGACGACCCGTTCGGGGAGCGTGGTGAGGTCGCCCTCCTCGACGGCCCGCGCGAGGAGTTCGGCCGGGTTGGCGCCCAGCGCCAGCGCGGCGCCGAACAGCCCCTTCTTGGAGCCGAAGTAATAGCTGATCAGGGCGAGGTCGACCTCGGCCTCCGCGGCGACGGAACGCAGGGTCACGGCGTGATAGCCGTCCTCCAGGAAGCGGCGCCGGGCGACGTCCAGGATGGCGGCCCGGGTGTCGGGGCTTCCCCGCCTGCGGCCGCGCTGCGCGCCCCGGTTATTCATCACGGACGAATTCTACGGCGCCGACGGGGACGGCCGCCGAGCGCCGGGGCGTCGCTCCACTCGCCGGAGCGTCGCCCTGCGTCCTGACGCGCGACCCTGCGTTCCGACAGATCGCGCTGTGTCCTGATACGTCACTCCGCGTGCCGTTGTCGGCCGGTTCTCACGAAATGGCATCGTTAATCCGTATGAGTGGTACATCACACACCGAGGCCGTAGCGTCGAGGCAGAGCCGACACGCTGACGGCCCCATGACAGAGCGTCCCGCACGGAGCTGATATGCGCACAAACTCGATCCGGACCGCGTTCACCGTTCTCGCGGCCGCGGCGCTCGCAGCGGTGATGGGTACCGCTTCCGCAGCCCCCGCCTCCTCGCACCCCGTGAAGCAGCGGCAGACGACCCCCGTACTGGTGGACTGCCTCTGGCACCCGGATGTGCGCCCCGCCGACTTCATCCTGGCCTGCGGCGACGGCAACAGCCGTCTCACCTCGCTCGACTGGTCGCACTGGAACCAGCGTTCCGCCGTCGCCGAGGGCGTCAACATGGTGAACGACTGCAAGCCGTACTGCGCGGCCGGCAAGTTCCACTCGTACCCGGTCGTCGTCGTGCTGGACCAGCCGCAGCAGTGGAAGAAGCAGCCGCAGGTCCAGCACTACACGCGGATGACGCTGATCTACACCCACGACCACCCGGACGGCTACGCACAGAAGGTCAGCTACCCGCTGTGGAACTGACGCCCGCCGCTCGCCGGCCCGGTACGGCGCGCTGACGGTGCCCCCGGGAGGTCATTCCGGGGGCACCGAGCGCCGGCACCGGCGCGGGACTCGCCGACGGTGGACACCGTGCGGAACCCCGTCGCCACAGAAACAGGTACAAAATGGGGCATGTGGGTATCCGGCGCATGTCAGTGGACCGTCTCGTGGAGCAACCGTCGGGCCGCGGTCTGGTGGCGATCCCGCTCGCGCTGATCGTCGTGATCACCGTGGTGGACATCCGCTCCCCCACCGACGTCCACCTGGGCCCGCTGCTCGTCATCGCCCCGACCCTGACGGCCTCGCTCGCCGGCCCCGCCCTGACCGCGCTGGTCGGTCTGCTCGCCATCGCGGCCCAGATGATCATCGGTGTCCTGCACGGCGGACTCGGCACCACCAATCACATCGCGCAGCTCATCGCCCTGGCCGTACTCACCGCGCTGGTGGTGTTCGTGTGTCATGTACGGGAGCGGCGCGCCCGGGAGCTGGTGCGGGCGCGCTCGATCGCCGAGACCGCGCAACGGGTGCTGCTGCGGCCCCCACCGCGCCGGATCGGCCCGCTGCGGGTGGCCTGGCTGTATCTGGCCGCCGAGGACGACACCCAGATCGGCGGTGACCTGTTCGCGGTCACCCGGGCCGCCGGGGCGTCCACCCGCGTGATCATCGGGGACGTACGGGGCAAGGGCCTCGCCGCCATCGGCGAGGCCTCGGTGGTCCTCGGCGCGTTCCGCGAGGGCGCCCACCGGTACGCCACCCTGCCCGAACTGACGGCGGTCCTGGAGGTGAGCGTGTGCCGGGACCTGGACGAGGTGGCCGACACCGAGCACGATCCGGGCGAGCACTTCGTCACGGCGCTGGTCCTCGACATCCCGGACGACGGCACGCAGGTCGAAATGATCAACTGCGGTCATCCGCCGCCCCTCCTCCTGCGGGATCGCCGGGTCGGCGTCCTGCACGCACGGCACCCGGTGCCCCCGCTGGGCATGTGCGAGCTGCCCGCCTCCAGCCACCGCACCGACCCGTTCTCCTTCGAGCCCGGCGACTTCCTGCTGCTGTACACGGACGGGGTGATCGAGGCCCGCTCCCCCGACGGCACCTTCTATCCCCTGGCCGAGCGGGTCGCCGGCTTCAGCGCCTCCAACCCCGACGTCCTGCTGCGGCAGATCCACGACGACCTCGTCCGGCACATCGGCGACCTGCCGGGCGACGACGCCGCTTTCCTGATCATCGAGCGCACCGGCGCACACCACCTCCACCTCCCCCACCGTCCCGTGGACGGCCATCACCGGCTCCCCACCGACGGTTCGCCGCCCGCCGCGCCCCGCTGACGCCCGAGTAGCAGGCGGGTGGCCCCGGGGCCACGATGGGAGAGATCGACTCGACCCAGGGGGCTCGTACAGGGAGGCTCCGTGGCGCACACCTTCGGAACCGATATCGTGGTGGCGGGTGCGGGCCCGGTGGGTCTGACCGCGGCGGCGGCACTGCGCGGACGCGGGGTCCGCTGCCGGATCGTGGACCGCCTTCCGGCCCGGCTCCCGTACGCGAAGGCGGTGGGCGTCCAGCCGCGCACGCTGGAGATCTGGGACCACATGGGGCTCACCCGCACGGTGCTGGAGGCGGCCGTGCCGATGTACGGGCAGCTGGCCTACGTCAACGGCGCCGAGCAGGCCCGGATCGACCTCGTCCTGCCGCCCGACGTCCCGTACGGATTCGCCGCGTTGCCGCAGTACGAGACCGAGCGCATCCTCGAAGCGCATCTGGCGCGGTTCGGGACCGGGATCGAACGGGGCAGGGAACTGGTCTCGTTCGGCCAGGACCCCGACGGGGTGACGGTCGCCCTGCGGTCGGCGTCCGGGGCCGAGGAAGAGGTCAGGGCGCGCTATCTGGTGGGCTGCGACGGCGCGCACAGCCTCGTACGCAAGCAGTTGGGGCTTTCCTTCGAGGGGAGCGCGTTCCCGGAGGAGTACATGCTCGGGGACGTCGAGGTGGACTGGGACATGCCGCCCGGCTACGGCGTCCGCGCCATGCACAAGAACGCCGACGGCGCCGTGGACGACCTGCTGGTGTGCATCCCGCTGCCCGGCCCGAACCGGTACCGCATGTCGATGACGGTCCCGCCCGAACTCTCCGCCGCGGGCAAAGGGGACGGACCGGGTGAGCCGGGGGACGGCGTCGTCCACGGTCTGGAGGCCGGCCACGGGCCCGCGCTCGCCGACATCCAGGCGGTCATCGACCGGCTGTCCCCCCGGCCCACGACCGCCTCCCGTCTGCGCTGGTCATCGGTCTTCCGCATCAGCCACCGGATCGTCGACCGCTACGGCGACGGCCGGGTCTTCGTGGCGGGCGACGCGGCGCACATCCACCCGCCGACCGGCGCCCAGGGCATGAACACCGGCATCCAGGACGCCTGGAACCTGGCGTGGAAGCTGGCCCTCGCCATCGAGGGCGGCGCCGACGACGGTCTGGCGCGGAGCTACGACGCCGAGCGCAGGCCCGTGGGCGAGGAGGTCGTCCAGCGCACGGTCCGCCACGCGACCCAGGGTATTCAGGCCGACCCCGCCGACCCGGCGACGCTCCTGCTGCGCGAGGCCCAGCTCCTCGTCGGCTATCGCGGCAGCCCGTTGGTGGGCCCGGCCTCGGAGGGGCCCGGACCCCAGCCGGGCGACCGCGCGCCCGACTGCGCCGGCCTCGCGGCGCACATCGCGGCCTTCCCGCTGCGGCTGTACGACCTCCTGCGCGACCGCGGGCACACGCTGCTGGTGTACGGGGACGGCGAGGCGCGGGGCGGTCAACTCGCCGAAGCGGCCGCCGAGTTCTCCGGGGGACGGGTCGGCACCTGCGTGATCCGGCCCTCCGGCACCGCCCTGGAGACCTCGTTCCCGCCCGTGTACGTCGACACGCTCGGCGCATTCGCCCGCCTCTACGGGGTCTCCGACGAACCGGTCGCCTTCCTGGTCCGCCCCGACGGCTACATCGGCGCCCGGCTCTCCCCGCCGACGTCCGCACAGCTGACGGCGCAGCTCGCGCGCACCTTCGCCCCGGCGGACTCCGTCACCGGGTGACGGCGCAGGCCCGTTCCCGCCTCAACAGCCTTTCTCAGTCCATCAGTCGGGCCGCGAGGGCGGCGCCGAGTTCCCAGCACGCCTCGATGTCGCTCTTGCCCGGCTCGCCGGTCACCCGCACCGCCTCGGCCGCGCGGCGCCAACCGAGGCCGGTCGTCACGGAGTCGATGCCGCGCACGGCTCCCATGACGTCGTTCCCGCCGTGGACGTAGTAGCCGAACGGGCGTCCGGCCGTCGTGTCCAGGCAGGGGTAGTAGACCTGGTCGAAGAAGTGCTTCAGCGCCCCGGACATGTAGCCGAGGTTGGCCGGGGTGCCGAGCACGTAGCCGTCGGCGGCCAGCACGTCCGAGGCGGTGGCCTCCAGCGCCGCCCGCCGCACCACCCGGACGCCCTCGATCTCCGGCGCCGTCGCCCCGGAGAGCACGGCCTCGAACAGGGCCTGGCAGTTGGGCGACGGCGTGTGATGGACGATCAGCAGCGTAGGCACACCCCGCACCCTGCCCCGCCGCCCGCCGTCACCGCAAGCACCGACGGGACGAGCCCCCGTCGGCACCGTCCGTGACGTGCGGCGCACACCCGGGAGGCGAGGCTCGGCCCGGCTGCACGATCGGACGCTCGGTGCAAGGCTTGAAGTAATCCGGAGCCGCTGGAGCCCGGCTGTTTCGGCACACCTCGACCGAAGGGTGATCCGATGACAAGCCGCCGAAAGAAGGACGGCCAGCACTCCTCCGGGACCGGCGCAGCCGCCGCACCCTCCCCTCGATCCCAGTCCGCCGGGGTGGAGCAGGATGTCGACGAACTGGTGGCGCGCGGCCTGGAGGCATTGGAGGAATACGCCGACTACACACAGGAACAGATCGACCACATAGTGAAGAAGGCCAGTCTGGCCGCGCTCGCCGAGCACACACGGCTCGCCATGATGGCGGTCGAGGAGACCGGGCGCGGCGTCTTCGAGGACAAGGCCGTCAAGAACATCTTCGCCTGCGAGAACATCACCCACTCGATGAAGGGCGTGAAGACCGTCGGCGTGATCCGCCGCGACGACATCGACGGGATCGTGGAGATCGCCGAGCCGGTCGGGGTGCTCGCCGGGGTCACTCCCGTCACCAACCCCACGTCCACCACCATCTTCAAGGCCCTGATGGCGCTGAAGACCCGCAACCCGATCATCTTCGGCTTCCACCCCGCCGCGCAGAACTGCTCCGCCGAGGCCGCCCGGATCGTCCGGGACGCGGCCGTGCGGGCGGGCGCCCCGGCCCACTGCGTGCAGTGGATCGAGCGGCCCTCGAAGGACGCCACCAGCGCCCTGATGAACCACCCGGGAGTCGCGTCGATCCTGGCCACGGGCGGCAACGCGATGGTCAGGGCCGCCTACAGCTGCGGCAAGCCCGCGCTGGGCGTCGGAGCCGGCAACGTACCCGCGTACATCGAGAAGAGCGCCCAGATACGGCGTGCGGTCAACGACGTGGTGCTGTCCAAGACCTACGACTACGGCATGGTGTGCGCCTCGGAGCAGGCCGTGATCCTGGACCGGGAGATCCGCGACGAGGCGATCTCCGAGTTCCGCAAACTCAAGGCGTACACGGTCAACGACCATGAGAAGGCGCTCCTGGAGGCGTATCTCTTCGGCGTCGCGGCGGACGAGCAGGGCGGACGGAACTGCGCGGGCGCGCAGTTGAACGCGGACATCGTCGGGCAGAGCGCCGTCGCGATCGCCGAGGGGGCGGGCTTCGAGGTGCCCAAGGACACCTCGGTGATCCTCGCCGAGGTGTCCGAGGTCGGCGTCGACGAGCCGCTGACCCGGGAGAAGCTCTGTCCGGTGCTGGCCGTGCTGACCGTGGACGGCCGGGCCGACGGGGTACGGCTGGCGACCGAGATGGTGGAGTTCAACGGTCTGGGCCACTCGGCAGCCGTGCACACCGAGGACGCGGCCTTCGCCGAGGAGTACGGGCACGCCGTCAAGGCCTGCCGGGTGATCTGGAACGCGCCGACCTCGCAGGGCGGGATCGGTGACGTCTACAACGCGTTCATGCCGTCCCTGACGCTCGGCTGCGGTTCGTACGGCAGCAACTCGGTCTCCGGGAACGTCACCGCGCTCAATCTGATCAACATCAAGCGGATCGGGCGGCGGAACAACAACATGCAGTGGTTCAAGATCCCCTCGAAGATCTACTTCGAGCGCGACTCCGTCAAGTACCTCGCCGACATGCGGCGCGGCAGCCGGGTCGTCGTCGTCACCGACAAGACCATGGTGGAGATCGGCCACCTGGAGCGGATCCGCACCGTGCTGCGGCGCCGCAGCACGCCCACCGAGGTCCGGGTGATCGACAACGTCGAACCCAACCCGAGCATCGACACCGTGCGCGCGGGCGCCGAGATGATGCGTCACTTCGCGCCGGACACCATCATCGCCCTCGGCGGCGGTTCACCGATGGACGCGGCCAAGGTGATGTGGCTGATGTACGAACACCCGGAGGTCGAGTTCGGGGACCTGAAGGAGAAGTTCTTTGACATCCGCAAGCGGGCGTTCACCTTCCCCGACCTGGGGCAGAAGGCCGACCTGGTGTGCATCCCCACCACCTCGGGCACCGGCAGCGAGGTCACGCCGTTCGCCGTTATCACCGACACCGCGACCGGGCAGAAGTACCCGCTGGCCGACTACGCGCTGACCCCGAGCGTCGCGATCTGCGACCCGGCGCTCACCACGCACCTGCCCAGGGACATCACCGCGGACTCCGGCTTCGACGCGCTCACGCACTGCCTGGAGACCTATGTCTCGGTGTACGCCAACGACTTCACCGACGGCCTCGCGCTCCAGGGCATCCGGCTGATCTTCGGCAACCTGGAACAGGCCGTGCTGAACGGTCCTGACGACCCCGTGGCGCGGGAGAAGATGCACAACGCCGGCACGATCGCCGGCATGGCCTTCGGGTCGGCGTTCCTCGGCGTGGTGCACGCCATGGCGCACACCCTCGGCGCGACCTTCCACGTCGCCCACGGCCGCACCAACGCGCTCCTGCTGCCGCACGTGGTCCGCTACAACGGATCGGCGCCGACCAAGGTCACCAGCTGGCCGAAGTACCACGAGTACATCGCCCCCGAGCGCTACCAGGACGTCGCCCGGATGCTCGGCCTGCCCGCCGACACCCCGGAGGAGGGGGTGGAGTCCCTCGCCCACGCCCTGGAGGAACTGCGCGAGAAGGTCGGCATCCCGAGGTCGTTCAAGGACGCCGGGGTCGACGAGGCCGCGTTCCTCGACGCCCTGCCCGAGCAGGCGATGAACGCCTACGAGGACCAGTGCGCGCCCGCCAACCCGCGGCTGCCGATGCTGGCCGACATGCAGGAACTCATGCGCCGCGCCTACTACGGCGACCCGGTGTGAGCCCCCGTACGAACGGCACGCCATCGACCGACCGAGAAGGAGTCGTACTCCGATGACCACGCAGCAGCAGCGGCCCGTGCGCAGCGCCTGGGACGGCTTCCGGGGAGGTCTGTGGCGGGACGAGATCAACGTGCGGGACTTCATCCAGCAGAACTACACCCCGTACGAAGGCGACAGCTCCTTCCTGGCCGGTCCCACCGAGCGCACCACGGCCGTGTGGAAGAAGATCACCGATCTGTTCCCCGAGGAGCGCGCCAAGGGTGTCCTGGACGTGTCGTACGACGTCCCGTCCACCATCACCGCCCACCCGCCGGGGTGGATCGACCGCGACAACGACCTGATCGTCGGCCTCCAGACCGACGCCCCGCTGAAGCGGGCGATCATGCCCTACGGCGGCTGGCGGATGGTGGCGGGGGCGCTCCAGACGTACGGCTACCCGGTCTCGCCGGAACTGGAGAAGGTGTTCACCCAGTACCGCAAGACCCACAACGCCGGGGTGTTCGACGCCTACACGCCGCAGATCCGCGCGGCCAGGAAGGCGGGCATCGTCACGGGCCTGCCCGACGCCTACGGCCGGGGCCGCATCATCGGCGACTACCGCCGGGTCCCGCTGTACGGCGTGGACCGGCTGATCGAGGCCAAGCAGGAGGAGAAGGCCGATCTGGACGCCATGCCCCGCGAGGCCACGCGCCTGGAGGAGGTGATCCGCGAACGCGAGGAGATCTCCGAGCAGATCAGGGCGCTGGGCGAGCTGAAGGAGATGGCCGCCTCCTACGGGTCGGACATCTCGGGTCCGGCGAGCACCGGCCGGGAGGCCGTGCAGTGGCTGTACTTCGCCTACCTCGCGGCGGTGAAGGAGCAGAACGGCGCGGCGATGTCGCTCGGCCGCACGTCCACGTTCATCGACGCCTATCTCCAGCGGGACATCGACGCCGGGCTCCTCGACGAGAGCGCGGCGCAGGAGATCGTCGACGACTTCATCATCAAACTCCGGATCGTACGGTTCCTGCGCACCCCGGAGTACGACGAGTTGTTCTCGGGCGACCCGACCTGGGTCACGGAGTCCATCGGCGGCATCGGCACGGACGGCCGCACCCTGGTCACCCGTACCTCCTTCCGGTATCTCCAGACCCTGTACAACCTGGGGCCCGCGCCCGAGCCGAACATGACGGTGTTCTGGTCGCCGGCGCTGCCGCAGGGCTTCAAGGAGTTCTGCGCGCAGGTCTCGATCGACACCTCCAGCCTCCAGTACGAGTCGGACGAACTGATGCGTCCGCGCTTCGGCGACGACACCGCGATCGCCTGCTGTGTCTCGGCGATGGAGGTCGGCAAGCAGATGCAGTTCTTCGGCGCCCGGGTCAATCTCGCCAAGACCCTGCTGTACGCCATCAACGGCGGCCGGGACGAGAAGTCGGGCGCCCAGGTCGGTCCCGAGACCGGGGCGATCACGGCCGGGACGCTGGACTACGACGAGGTGGTGGCCCGCCTCGACCGGCAGATGGAGTGGCTGGCCGAGACCTATGTCCACGCCCTCAACGTCATCCACTACATGCACGACAAGTACGCCTACGAGCGACTGGAGATGGCGCTGCACGACCGGGACATCCGGCGCACGATGGCGTGCGGCATCGCCGGTCTCTCGGTCGCCGCGGACTCCCTGTCGGCGATCAAGCACGCCCGAGTGACGCCCGTGCGGGACGAGACCGGGCTGGTCGTCGACTACCGCACCGAGGGCGAGTTCCCGGCGTACGGCAACAACGACGAGCGGGCCGACTCGATCGCGGTGTGGCTGGTCGAGGAGTTCATGCGCAAGGTGCGCAAGCACCCCACCTACCGGGGCGCCGAGCACACCCAGTCGGTGCTCACCATCACCTCGAACGTGGTCTACGGCAAGAAGACGGGCAACACGCCCGACGGCCGTCGGGCGGGCGAGCCGTTCTCCCCGGGCGCCAACCCGATGAACGGGCGTGACACCCACGGGTACGTCGCCAGCGCGCTGTCGGTGGCCAAACTGCCCTACGAGCAGGCGGAGGACGGGGTCTCGCTCACGAACACGATCACGCCCGACGCGCTGGGGCGCACCCCCGAGGACCGGATCCGCAACCTCGCGGGAGTCCTGGACGGCTTCGTGACCTGTCAGGGCTTCCACATGAACGTCAACGTGCTGAACCGGGACACGCTGATCGACGCGATGGATCATCCGGAGAACTATCCGCAGCTGACCGTGCGGGTCAGCGGTTACGCGGTCAACTTCGTGCGGCTGACGCGCGAGCAACAGCTCGACGTCCTGAGCCGTACCTTCCACGGGTCGCTGTAGCCGGGCTCGTCCCCCGGGGGAGCGCGACCGCCGCGCTCCCCCGGGGAACCGTGAGGACGTCAGGAGGCCGGGAGGCCGGAAGGATTGATCATGTCCCTGATCCAGCCGGGTGAGCTGCTGCCCCTCATCCCCGTCAGCACCGACACCCCCGCCGAACAGGCGGCCACGCTGCGCGGGACCGGCCCGGTCAGCGGTTCCGTGCACTCCTGGGACCTGTCGACCGGCGTGGACGGACCCGGCACGCGCTTCGTCGTCTTCGTCGCCGGCTGTCCGCTGGCCTGCCTGTACTGCCACAACCCCGACACCCTGCGCATGCGCAACGGCAGACGCACGACGGCCGACAAGGTCGTCGAGGAGGTGAACAAGTACGTCCCGTTCATCCGTGCCGCGGGCGGCGGCTTCACCATCAGCGGCGGCGAACCGCTGCTGCAACCGGACTTCACGGGGGAGATCCTGCGGCTCTGCCACGAGGAGCTGGGCCTGCACACCGCCCTGGACACCTCGGGCTTCCTCGGGGCCCGCGCCTCCGACACCCTGCTGGCGGACGTCGACCTGGTGCTGCTGGACATCAAGTCCTGGGACCGCGAGCTGTATCTGCGCCTCACCGGGCGGCAGCTGGAGCCCACCCTGGCCTTCGCCCGCCGTCTGGCCGAGCTGCGCAAGGAGGTCTGGGTCCGTTTCGTCCTGGTTCCGGGGCTGACCGACGCCACGGAGAACGTGGCGGGTGTCGCCTCGTTCGCGGGGTCCCTCGGGAACGTGACGCGTGTCGACGTCCTGCCCTTCCACAAGCTCGGCACGGCCAAGTGGGAGGAACTGGGCCTGGAGTTCACGCTCGCCGACACCCCGGTCCCGACCTCGGCCCAGGTCGCCAGGGCACGCTCCGTCTTCACCTCGTACGGTCTCAACGCGGTGTGACCAGGACCCGGCAGGGGAGCCACTGAACGGCTGATATGCTCATCACAGAGCGCGCACCGAGTACTCGGTGACGAGCCAGGCGTTGGTGGTCCAAGGAAAGACGCCCCGCTTCCTGCGGGGAAATGCAGGTGCAAGGCCTGCCCGGCGCTCCGTGAACACCGCCTCCGGTCATCGACCGGAGGCGGTGTTTTTCGTGCGGTCCCGGACCGCGCGCATCGCCCCCGTCAGTGCCCGGGGACCACGAGGTCCGCCCGCTCCCGGGGCCGGGTCGTGCTCACGTAGTGCTCCTCGGCCAGGCGCCAGCGGGCCTCCCAGTCGAGGGGGCCGTGGTCGTCCCCCCTGGCCCGGAGCCGGCGCATGGACTCGTCCGCCGGGGTGTCGACGTACACGACCAGGTCGTAGTGGTCGGCGAGTTCGGGCCGGGCGGTGTACACGCCCTCGACGAGGACGATGCCGTCGCAGGTGACGGCGCACAGCTCGTCGGTCACCAGGGAGCCGGTCGGCCAGTCGTAGCGCCGGTAGTGCGCGTGATGGCCGGTGGCGAGCGGGGTGAGGACCTCGTCGCGCAGCCGCTCCCAGTCGAAGTAGCGGTCGTAGCCCTGGGCGGGGGTCAGCGCGGCGCGTTCGTCCGGGTCCATCGGACGGTAGAAGTCGTCCCCGTGCACGACCGCGGCACCGGCGAGCCCGGCCACGGCCGAGGCCAGGGTCGACTTGCCGGATCCGCCCATGCCGTCGACCGCGATCAGCACCCGGCCCGAGCCGCCGCGGGCGTGGGCGGCTGCCACGACGCGCTCCGCGACTGTTTCGATCTTCGTCATGGGGTGATTGTGTCGGCGTCAACCACTTCGCCTCCGCCGAACGGGCACACTCGTACGTTCCGACGAAATGCCGGTGCCCGGCGGTCTGGAGCAGAGCACGACAGAGGGGCCGACAGATGCTGTCGGCCCCTCTGGTTTCGAGTAGCGGGGACAGGATTTGAACCTGCGACCTCTGGGTTATGAGCCCAGCGAGCTACCGAGCTGCTCCACCCCGCGTCGTTGAACCCAACTCTACGTCATCATTCACGGACCCACGACCATGATCGCCCGTCGGCGGGCGATCAGGCCGTTTCGAGGGCACGTCACACGTCGGTGGGCAGACCGCTCACCTCGGCGATGCCCCGCAGTTCCTCGTCCTGGCGGTGCCGCTCCCCGATGAAGTCGGCGATCTCCCTGCACCGCTCGGGATCGTCCGCCGTGCCCGAGTCCGTGACGACCCGCACGACGCCGATCTCCTCGGTCTCCAGCTCGACGATCCGGTTGTCCAGGCGTCCCGTGACGGCCACGGCGACCACGAGGGACGCCTCGTCGCGAACCTCCTGCGGGACGCTCTCGGGTTCCTCGCCGTCCAGACACAGTTCGATCGCTCCCACCCTCTCCTCCCTGATCGCTTCGAGTACGGGCTCGACCATGCGCAGCAAGAGCGCGTAGTCCGCCGGAGCCATACGCAGGCGGAGCATTTCGAGGTACAGGTCGAGGGGCCGGTCATCCGGTGCCTGCTCTGATGCGTCCATGGAGCTTCGCCTTCCCCAATGTGGACGACATGATCGCGTCTTCCACCAGCATGCTGTGAATCGGCGCACACCGCCGGTCGAGACGGCCGCCCTAAACACGGCCGAGGGGGCCCGTGCCCTGTCCTCACAGGCCACGAACCCCCTTCAAACTCGTCCGTCAGGACGCGTCCGCCGGACTCGTCCGTCCGGGTCCCGTCCCCGTCACCCGTAGGTGCGCCGGATGCGGTAGAGGACGAAGACGCCGGCCAGGACGAAGATCCCGCCGATCGCGCCCGGCCACAGGTTCGCACCGGTCTCGGCGAGGCCGCCGGTCCCGACCGCCTGCGGCTCGACCCCCGAGGTGGCCGAGGGGTAGCCCCCGGCCGCGGGCTCGGTCTGCGCGGGCGTGCCCACCTCGCCGCCCTGGTCGGCGCCCGGGGTCTCCTGCGCGGCGGACGAGCCGTCGCCGGCCGACGAGGTCACGTCGGACTTGGGCTCGACCGTGGCGGGAGGCGCGTCGCCGCCCGCGGGCTCGGTGCCCGGCGACCCGGCGGTCGGCTCGGCGCTCTGGCCGCCGCCGTTGTCGCCGGAGCCGGTGCCGTCCTTGCCGCCGGTGCCACCGTTACCGCCCTTGCCGCCGTTGCCGCCCTTGCCGTCGGACGGGTCGTCCGCGGTGGGTGCCGGCTGCTCGGAGGGGTTCCCGGAGGGGTTCGGGTCCGCCTCGGAGGGGTTCGGGGCCGCCTCCGAGGGGTTCGGCTCGGCGCTCTGCGTGGGCTTGTCGGTGGCCGGAGGGGTCTCCTGCTGCCCGCCACCGTTGCCGTTGCCGCCGCCGTTGCCGCCGCCATTGCCGTTGCCGGCGCCCGCGCCGCACTTCTTGCCGCTGTTGATGCAGTCGACCATCTCGTTCATCAGACTCTCGTCGAAGACGTTGATGAAGTCGCCGTGGTCCGTGACCGGCTTGTGGAGGTTCTCCGGGAAGGAGTCCACCGCGAACAGCGGTGACGTACGGCCGCCGTCCTGGAGGCTCGGGGCGTTGATGGCGTAGACGATGCGCTGCACCAGCTGCGGGATGGCCTTGAAGCCGCCGGGGCAGTTGCCCTGGGCGTCCGCGAAGGCCACATGGGTGCGGTGGTTGGCGCTGTCGATGTTCGCGCCGTCCCAGCAGCTCTGGAACTTGAAGGTGCGCACCACGTCACTGCCCTGCGGGCAGAGCGGGTACTTGTCCTTCAGCTGCCGGTCCTCGAAGCCGGTGCAGCTCCAGGAGGCGTTGGCGTTGGCGGGGCCGTTGACGAACGCCTTGGCGTCACCGGTGATGATGCGCAGCAGGCGGGGCATCGCCGTGACCTTGCTGCGCGGGTTGCCGACGAAGGTCAGCGTGACCTGCTTCGGCGTGACGATCTGTCCGGCGTTGCCCTCGGTCCCGCCTCCGGGCGAGCCCGCGTCGCGTTCCTGCTTGCCGTTCTGGAGGCGCACCACGGGCCAGTAGTACGAGGACTTGTCGCCCTTGTCCTGGCAGGAGGTGTCGGCCTTGGCCAGGTCGTCGTCGCTGGCGAACGCGGTGTTGGACTGGTTGCCGACGTAGTCGTGGAAGTGGTGGGCGCCGTTGCTGACACCGGGGGCCACGATCACGTTGTCCGAGTTGAACAGTCCGTTGGCGTTGACACCGCAGCTGGAGACGAACTCGCCCCGGGAGGCGTCGGCCTGGGGCTGCGCGTTCTGCGCGTTGGGCTGGACGGACTTGATGTCGGCGTAGTCGCCGGCCACGGGGCCGTTGCCGGCCGGCGGAGTGCCGCCCTGCTGGCCGCCCTGGTTCTGGGCCGTGCCGCTCGGACTCGGGGACGCACTCCCCTGGTCCTGCGGCGAGGCGCTCCGGCCGTTGTCCGCGCCGGTGCCGGGCTGATTGCCGGAGGGGCGCAGGATGCAGGCGGCGAAGGCGTCGAGCCCGCTCGGCGGGTCGCCCGCCGCGTCGATGGCGGCCACGATGCGGCCGATCGACTCGGCCCGTTTGTCCTTCAGCGGAATCATCACCGCGTCGGCGCCGCTGTCGCCGCTCTGCTGCATCTGGTCGGCGCTCGCCTGGAGTTGACGGTAGGCCTCGGCGATCTGCTGGTCCAGACCGGCGAGTTCCTTGTCGACGTCCGCCTTGGCGGCGTCCGGGACCGTCTTCAACTGCTCCCCGACGTCAGGACAGTCGATCGTGGCGGAACCGGCGGACAGGACGTGAACGCCCGTCGGGTCGCCCCCCGTCCCGGTCTCGGTCGCCGATGCGTAGACGTTGACTGCCAGCAGTCCGCCTCCGCCCAGGATCAGTGCGAAAGCGGCAGAGGTCGCGCGGCGTGCGCCCGTGGGGCGTCTTCGCGTGTTGCGTCCCAAGGTGGTGCTCCTACGCTTCGTGGTCGGCTCGGCATGGAAATCCCCCGGCCCTATACGCACACGGCTCGCGTTGTGTTCAAACGTCTTCGGGATTCACAGTGACCCCGTACGGAGCAACTGGCCGAGAACGCTTCGGCGGTCACCGGAGACCCCCTCGCGCCGCGCTCCCCGGCCACCGGTCGGCGCCCCACGCGCCCCCGCGGTTGCGCCGGGCGCCGACCGGTGGCCTGATGGGAGCACTGCACCACGGGTACGCCCTGACGTGGGCCCCGGTCGTGTCCCGGGCCGGTGGGACAGGGCAGGGTGCTCCGCCGCATCGACCGTGGGCACGGCCAGGGCAGCGGCGTGAGGCGGTGAACCGGTGACGGGAGCGGAGATCGACTTCGGCGCTGTCTTCCACGCCCTGCCCGGCATGGTCGCGCTGCTCACCCCGGACATGGTCTTCCTCGACGCGAACGACGACTATCTGAGCAACTCCGGGCGTTCCCATGAGCAGTTGGTGGGCCGCTATCTCTTCGACGTCTTCCCCGACCGGCCGGGCGATCCCGCCTCCACCGGGATGCGGAACCTGGAGGCCTCCTTGCGCCGGGTGGTGGAGACCGGGCAGCGCGACGCCATGGCACTCCAGCGGTACGACGTGGAGTCCCTCGACCGGCCGGGTGTCTGGGAGGTGCGGTACTGGAGTCCGGTCAACGCGCCCGTGCTCCACCCGGACGGCACGGTGGCCCTGGTGGTCCACCGGGTGGAGGAGGTCACCGAGTTGATCCGGGCCCGTGGCGGTCTCGACCGGGACGACCGCAGCCCGGTGCTGGAGGCCGAGCTGTACACGAGGGCCAGGGAACTCCAGGAGCTCAACGAACGGCTGCGCCGCGCCCACGCCCGCGAACGGGAGGTCGCCGTCGCCCTCCAGGACGCTCTGCTGCCCTCCCCGAACCAGCGCGGGCCGCACCACGCGGCCGTGCGCTACCGGCCGGCCACGAGCTCGCTGAACGTGTGCGGGGACTGGTACGACCTGGTGGCGCTGACCGGGGAGCGGATGGCGGTCGCGGTGGGCGACGTGGTGGGGCACGGGCTGTCCGCCGCCTGTGTCATGGGGCAGCTGCGCAGCGCCCTCAGCGCCGCGTCCCGTGCCGCGACGGGTCCCGCCCGGGCGCTGGAGGTGCTCGGACTGTACGCGCGCTCCGTGGAGGGAGCCGAGTCCACCACGGCGGTGACGGCCTGGATCGACTGGAAGGCCAACACCATCACGTACAGCAGTGCCGGACATCCTCCGCCGGCGCTGCTGCGCGGCGACGGGAGCGTGGAGTTCCTGGACGGGGCGACGGACCCGCCGCTGGGGGCCCGCCCGGAGCACGTGGAGCGCCCGGAGGCCGCGACGGGCTTCACCCCGGGCGACACGCTGGTCCTGTACACCGACGGACTGATCGAACGCCGCACCGAGGACATCGACGTGGGCCTCGGCCGCCTGGCCACCGCGCTGGCCCACCACCGGCTGGCCGAACCCGAGGCCCTCGCCGACGCGCTGCTGACGGACCTGCTCCCGCCCGGCGGCATGACCGACGACACGGCCCTGGTGATCCTCCCTCTGTGAACCCGCCCGGCCGCGACGTCCGGTGGTGGCGGGCGCGGTGGTGGCGGGCGAACCGCGAAAGACGCACGGCGGACGGCAGGCGGCAGGCGGCAGGCGGCAGGCGCAGGCGGCAGGCATCGGACGGCACGGACGGCGTCACACGATGCAGCTCGCCGGGGTGAGGCGGTGGGCGCGGACGACCGCGAGCACGCATCCGGCGATCAGGACCGCGACCAGGGTGGCCGAACCGCGCAGCGGCCCCTCCGTCACCGGGCCCCCGGCCAGGGCACGGGGCGGTATGCGGCCCTGCGGGTCATAGACGACGGCGAGCACGTCCCCCGGCCTGGTGGTCCGCCCGCATCCCCGCCGGATGCGGACCTTGAACGGTGCCCCGTCAGGGCGCACGACCGAGCACCGGTAGCCGGGGCGGTTCGCGCCCTCCTGCCCGCCGCCCTCGACGGACGTGACGACCATGGGTGCCACCCGCTCCCCGTCCGCGGGCACCACGTCCGCCGCCGCCCGCGGGACCTGGAGGGCGAGGCACACACCGAGGGCCGCGACGACGCCGACCAGCGCCCTCCCCGCCCGCAGGCGGACCAGGTGCAGGACGAGGACCCCGGCGCACACGAGCCCCGCCTCGCCGCTTTCGAGTACGGGGATTCCGGTGCGGTCGCCGACGACCCCCGCGCCCACGATCGACCCGGCCCCGAACACCCCGGTGAGGATCCCCTCCCCCACCAGCCTCCGGGGCGGCCACCCGGCGAACTCGGCGGGCCCCCACACCGTGCTGCGCACGTACTCCGTCAGGTCCGGCTCCTGGACGGACGGAGGACGATCCCACCGGCGCATAGCTGTACCACCCCCAGCAACGTTCGTCATCTGACAGCGGCTCGTATCCTGCCGCCCGGGTGCCTGCCGCGGCCCTGCCTCCGCCCGGAACAGATGCCGTGGACAACGTTGCCGGAAGTCGGCAGCGAAGCACCCCTGCGAGCGTCAGGACGATCCGCACGGACAAGTGACGGAGCATCACATGCATGGCTGGACAGACGAGTTGACTCGGTCGGTTCTCAGCTGCGGGGCTCGGCCGCCGAGGATCTCGCCAGCAGGACGCGTCCGCTGAGGCCGGTCAGGAGGAGCCCGGCCACCATGGCGACGAGACAGAGGGCCGGGCCCGAGGACCAGTCGACGGCCGGGGCGCGGCAGACCAGGACGACGGTCAGGGCGACGGCGGTGCCCGGCAGCGCGATCAGGGCCGGGCCGGTGCGGCCCAGGTCGTCCTCGGCGAGCGCGCCGAGGACACCGACGCCGAGAGCCAGTGCCCACACCCCGAGCGCCCTCGCGTCGAGGCGGTCGACGCTCCACGGCACGAAGCCGGCCCAGAACGCGGGCCGGACCAGCAGCCCCGTACCCATCCCGAGCCATGCCGAACCGAGCACGGCCAGCGCCGGCTTCGACCAGCCGGGCAGCGGCGCGCCGTTCGGGCCGACCGGCCGGCCGGGGGCGAGGTACTGCCAGGCCAGCGCGATCAGGGCGCACACGCACAGCGTGCCGAGCACGAGGAGCCAGCCGAGGCTGAACAGGACCGGGACGATGGAACCGCCCCGGGCCACGTACAGCTGCCCGGCGTCCAGCAGGCTCACGGTGAACAGCCCGATCAGCACCACGGCCAGCGGGTGGACGAGCGAGCGGGCCTCGTGCCAGGCGCGGGCCCGGTTCACGGCGAACAGGCCGGGCGCGGTGCCGAGCATGGCCGCGCCGATCAGCCCCGGGGTCAGCGACTCGGGGGACCGCCAGGCGCCGAAGGGGTGTCCGGTCAGGGCCACGGCCGCGAGTAGCCCGCCGACGAGGACGCTGACGACGGCCACCGCGGTGGCCAGCATCGCCACTCCCGCGGTCAACGGCCGCCCGCCCGCCGCGAGAGGCGCAAGCACGCCGCCCGGAGACTGTCCGGGGCGCTCCGGGGAACCGCCGGACGGGTTCGGGTCGTTCGGGTCGGATGCTGATGCTGATGCGTCGGGCATGGTGATTCCGTTTCCGGGCGAGGGGCACGACGGGATGAACGGGAGTGCCGAGGGACAGCGGGGGCCACGAACGGGCGGCCGGGGCGGGCCGGGCGGCTACGCGACCGGTGCCGAGAGACGGGTGCCCGAACCGGGGGCGGGCGCGGCCCTCTTGAGAACCTCCCGGGCGTACATGACGCGCATGCTCACCGCCAGGGTCGCCATGAACGCCGTCACACCGCAGCCGATCGCCGCGCCCGCGGCCAGCGCCGTGAGTCCGTCGAGTCCCAGCGACCGCTCGAAGAGCGGGGCCGCCCCGACCGACAGCACCGGCGCCAGACACAGGGCCACCCAGTGGAGCCGCCACTCCTCACGCGCCCAGAGGCGTCCCTCCCGGCCGGCCCGTCGCGCCCGCAGGGCCATCACCGCGTACGAGACGGCGTACGGCAGGAGGTAGGCGAGCAGAAGTCGTCGCCCCTGCGCGCCGTGATGCAGCGAGGCTCGGGCGATCCAGGCCAGCGCGGCCACCCCCGCCAGGTGCGCGAGGGCCAGGACGGGCACGGGCGCCCAGCTTCCGGACACCCCGGCGACCTTCTCGCGCCGGTCGAGGGAACGCGAGGCGATCAGCGCGCCGAACGCGACGACGGAGCCCAGGTGCATGGTGGCCAGCTGGTTGATCTCGGCCATGGAGAGCCCGGGCAGGAGCATCGGCAGGCCGCCCCACTCGAACCGGAGCAGCGGAGCGGTCATCAGAAAGGCGTAGCACAGCAGCATCCAGCGCTGGTGCAGATCGGGGAACCCGCCGACGGCGGCGAGCACGCCGAAGGTCACGCTCATCACGGTGCCCACCAGGATGGTCGCGAGCACGATCCAGAAGGCGGCGCCGCTGAAGGCGTCCTCGGGTGCCGTGCGCGCCAGATACAGTCCGGCGCCCGCCATCGAGGCGTACACCGTGACCGCGAAGACCACGCCGAGGGCCCGGTGCAGGCGTACGCGACGCCGTACGGCGGTGAGCACCTGGGCGGGGCCGAGCAGCATCAGCACACCGCCGAGCACCGAGTGCACGATCATCGGCACGAGGCTGTGGCGGTACGGCCCGATCCGGGTGGCGAGCGCGTCGGCCACGTAACGCGGCGAGACCACGTGCGCCAGGATCCACTCGCCGTACGCCGGAGCGCCTGGGCGCGCGTACGGCCACAGCTCGGTCATCGCGATCGGCGCGTAGCCCACACACACGGCCGTCAGGGCGATGACGGCGAGGCGGCGCCAGGTGGTGCCCGTCGGACGACGCACGACGACTCCCTGCTCGTGGCCGCGACCCGGCCATCGATAGTCTCGTTTGGACTATCGAGACGGTAGAGCCGTCCACGGCCGGGGTCAACGGTCTGTCGTGTCCTCGTCCCTGCGCTGCACCCATCCCCAGAAGTCGATCATCATGCGCTCGTACCGGATGCCGAACTCCAGGGCGTCCCGCTGCCCGCGCGTCAGCAACTCACCGACACTCTCCGCGAGTTCCTCGTACTCGCCCAGGGTCCTGCGGTGCTCGTCGAGCTGTACGGGACCGAGCACCTCGGGCCGGCCGCCGAACCACAGCTTGAGGATGCCGCGCTCGCGGGCCTCCACCGGCACGAACGCGGAGTCGTCGAGCCAGCCCCGCAGGGCCGCCCTGCCCTCGTCCGTCAGCGTCAGCACCCTGCGGTTGCGGCCGCTCTCCTGCCGTACCTGCGACAGCATCCCGGCGTCGAGGAGACGGTCGCACTGCGCGTACACCTGCGCGTGGGGGACGGACCAGAAGGGCGCGACCGTCCGCGCCGCCTCCCCCTTGACGTCGTACGCGCTGGCCTCGCCCAGCTTGTCGATGATGCCGAGGACGAGATACGAGGGGGTGGTCAACCGAGCGTCAGCCATGGGCCGACCGTATCGCCACGCGATCACCGCACGGCAGGCACCGTCCGGCACCGGTGACGCGGCCCGCGGCGCGGCGGGCGGCCGCGTCCGACGCGAAGAAGATCCGGGTGCCCGGCACAATGCGGGGTAGACGGGCGATCACGCAACCGACCGCACCTCAGCCCCTCGGCCCGGCCGCACTAGGAGTTCCTGTGACCACCTACGTCATCACCGTTCCCGGGACGTTCGTCCACGGCGTCTCGGACGCCTCCCGTGCCGACGTGGAACGCAGGCTTCGCCCCCAGGACCCGCAGAACACGGACCTGGGCGAGAGCGAGGAGCTGAGCCTGCTGACCGTCGACGACAACCGGTTCTCCGTCCGGCTCGAGGTCGAGGCGACGGACCGGAGGAGCGCCGAGGCCGAGGCCGTGCGGCTGGTCTCCGGCGCGCTCCGGGACAGCGGCCTGTCCGCGGACGACGCCCCGCTGGGGCCCGCCTCCGTCACGGGGATCGACAGCGAGTTCTGACGGCGGGCCGCCGCCCCGGCTCGGCCGGGGCGGTGTCAGACCGGCCGGACGACGCTGTGGACGGCCGCCTGCCCTGCGTACGCCACCGACTCCTCGGAGATCCTCGCCCCGGGACTCGGCGCGTGGACCATCATGCCGTCGCCGACGTACAGACCGACGTGGCTCACATTGGCGTGGAAGAAGACCAGGTCACCGGGCTGCATCTCGGTGAGGGCGACGGCGGGACCGGCCTGCGCCTGGTCCTGCGTGGCGCGGGGGAGCATGACCCCGGCGCTCTTCCAGGCCGCCTGGGTGAGTCCCGAGGGGTCGTACGACCCGGGTCCCGACGCTCCCCACACGCACGGCCTGCCGACCTGCGCGCGGGCGAAGGCGACCGCCTCCGCGGCCCTGCTGTCGTGTCCGACGACCGGCGGGGCGGCGGGGGCGACGAGGCTGTCGATGTTGAACCCCGGGTTCGTGCCACCGGAGGGAGCGGCGGGCCACGCCTGCTGCTCGCCGGTCGGCCGCAGCGCCTGACGCCAGGCGTCGTCGGCGGGCGGCGCCACCGGCTCGCTCATCGGAGGCATGGGAGCCGACTGGTACGCGGGGGCGGGCGGCGCGGACTCGAAAACGGGGGCCTGCGGCGCGGGCGCGCTCGTCGGAGGCATCGGAGCCGGCTGATACGCGGGGGCGGGCGGCGCGGGTGCGTAGACGGGCGGCTGGGGCGCCGGTTCGCTCACCGGAGGCATGGGGGCGGACCGGTAGGCGGCGGCCGGGGAGACGGGCTCGTACACGGGCGGCCGGGGCGCCGGCTCGCTCACCGGGGGCTCCGGAGGCGGCCGGTACCCGCTGGGACGGGCCGGCGTCTCGTACGACAGCGGCAGGAGCACCGACCTGTACTCGGAGTCCGGGGGCGTCGGCTCGTACGAGAGGGGCAGGAGCACCGATCTGGACTCGGCGGCCGCGGGCGCGGGCTCGTACACGCGGGGCATGGAGCCGGTCTGCTGCACCTGGGGCATCGGGCCCGTCTCGTACGCAAGCGGTATCGAACCGGTTTCCTGCACCCGGGGCATCGAGCCCGTGTCGTACGCGTGGGGCATCGAGCCCGTGTCGAAGGGCTGCGGTGCGGGCGCGGCCTGGAACGGGGTGGACTGGGGCAGCTGCTCGAACGCGGCGGTCCGGGGCGCCTGTTCGTACGCGACGGACTGCGGCGCGGGCTGGAACGCGGGGGCCGGAGCGATCGACTGGTACGCGGCTGTCTGCGGGACCGGGGGGAGGGACGGGAACAGGGGTTGCTCCACCGGCCTGTACTCGATCGCCGGAGCCTGCGGCTGAGGCGGGACGGGCAGGCTCTGCCGGGCAGCGTGCCGGGCCATCAGCTCCTGCGCGGCGGCGAGCTTGCGCCGGGCGGACTGCTTCCTGCCGTGCAGGGACGCCTTCTGCGAGGCGGGGGCAGGGGCGGCTCCCGCCGGGAGCGCCGCACGGACCGCCACGCCGGCTCCCGTGGCCGCCTGGGCGCCACCGGTCTCGGCCACCGGACCGGCGGTCAGCTCCAGGACGGGGCGCGCCGACGGTTCCGCGGACGGGCCCGCGGTCAGCTCAAGCACCGGGGCCGCCGTCAACTCGGCTACGGGCCGCACGATCTGCTCCAGCTCGTACACCGTCGGAAGGTCGGACGAGGACCCCCTGGAACCTCGCGCACCCTCCTTCGGGCGGGCGCCCGCGCCGCTTCGGTCGGGCAGCCGGTCGGCCGGAAGGACGGCCGGAGCCGAGGGTCCGAACTTGGAGCGCGCCCCGTCGAAGTACCGCCGCATCAGGTCTTCCTGGGCGGGCTCGGAACCGCCGCCCCCCTGGCCGGAGCCTCGCCTGCCCGGCCTGCGGGTGGAGTTCGCCAGGGCGCGGGTCCCGTTGAAGTTACCGGTGGCCATCTCCGCCTGGTCGTAGAGGGACGAGAGCCGTCGGGCGACTTCTTCGCTGCTGGGCGGGGTGCTTTCCGGCGCCATGGAGTGGTACTCCTTCCGTCGTCCGCCTACCGGGTTAGCTGTCGGGTTCGGGCGGACGATTCCGGAAGGTATGCCCTACGGCCCCTGCCCCGAAAGGCGGTTGGCCGATTCACCCCAGGTTCGGTGGGTCCCCGGCTCCAGCCGCCACGAGGGCGGACAGGACTCGGCGGAGGCCGCGCCGCCCGGCGAACTTCGCCGGAGGGAGTCGGGCGACCTGGTCGCCAACTTAGCCATGTTGTGCACCGGATGTGAAGATCCACGCCCCAGATGTCCGATACGTTTTCGTGACCTTCGTCGCACCACCCCGCAGTGCGACGGTGAGGACACACGCCGTGCTCGAAAAGGCGACTGAGCACGGCCGTTGAGGCGATCGGCCCCGGCTCCCGCCCGGCCGGGCGACTCGGCCGAGTCCGCCCGCGTGGGGATCCGCTCGAACCGAGCGGCCGGATCACGCGGCCCCGGAAGGGCCGGTCACACGCTCGGTCGTCTCGCCTGTGTCGAAAGTGTGCACAGAACTGGCGCTCCCCGGCACACCGTTCGACATCGGCGGAGCCGATCGGTCGGACCTTGACCGGTTCTGGCCGAACTGGCCGGACGACTGCTGCGGTCATCTGCCGGCCGTACCGTCGAAGCACGTCAGACCACGAGAGCGAGTCGAGGATCCCCACGTGCACGATGCGCCGATCTACGCCCAACTGATCTCCGAACGCGGCGACATACCGACCCTCGTACGGAGCGAGGCCCGTCGGCTGCAACGCGACTTCGAGTGGATCCTGAGCTGGGATCCGTCGACGGGCGCGCCTCTCCCCTCGTCCGCGGGCCGGCCCGCGTCCGGCGGCCGCCGGACGCTGTCCCCCACCCCGAACCCCGACGACCGGCTGGACGCGCCCTAGAGCACCTCGGGTTCGCCGCCCGAGCGTTCGGCGGGGAGCGGGTCGAGCCCCTCGGCGATCCGGGAGACCAGGCCGGCGACCGTCGCGGCCGTCACCCGGTGCCAGGTCCGCGCCCGCCGCAGCATCCCGTGGTCACCGCCCGCGACCCGCACGGCGTTCGCGGCGGAGCCCGCCTCCACCGCCCGGCGGACGAGGGCGAACGACTCCGCGGGGTCGGTGATCCGGTCCCGGTCGCCGTGCAGCACGATCACCCGCTTGTCCCGGAGGTGGGCCACCGGCTCGCCCTCCGGGCACCAGGGCGCCAGCGCCACCACGGCCCGGACCCGCGGTACGGCAGCAGCCCGCAGAGCGGCGCGCCCGCCCATCGAGTGCCCCACGAGCACGACCGGCACCTCCCCGACCAGGGCGGAGAGTTCGTCCAGGGCCCGCAGGACGTCGGCGACGGGGTCGGCGTCCGCGCCGTTCCAGCCCCGGTGGCGGTAGCGCACCTGCCCGACGAAGGTGCCGTCGTCCGGCAGGGCCCGCGTCACATGGCGCAGGAACGGCCTCATCCGTGCGCGTGCGGCGTTCCAGGGCCGCGGCGGGGCCTTGCCGTCGGCGGCACCACCGTGCAGGACCAGGACGGCGGCGCGCGTCGGACCGGACCCGGCCGGGGCCACGTGCCACGGCATGAGCGCCGGCGGGCCGTTCACCGCCACGGGCCGGGACACCTCGCCGGCGGATCCGCGCGCAGAGTCTCGCATGACACCTCTCCCCCGCACGGCGCTCTCCGCGCCCCGCACTCGACCATGAGAAGGATCGTCTCATCGGCCGCCGGTCGTCCGTGACCGGGCGGGTCCCGTCTTCGCTGCCGGGCGGATCGTACGGGGCGGTGGCCAGGCTTCACTCCGTGTCGTCGGACCGGGCACGGTGGCCGTTGCGCCACTCCTGGTAGTACCGCCACAGGCGTGCGGCCTGCGGGCAGCGCCCCGATTCCCGTTGGCACGTGCGGCAGTTGCCCACATGGCTGATGTAGGCGGTCTCGGGGGCGTCCCGCCCCGGATGCGGATTCGGCATGGTCCTCGGCACCGGTCGGCGCGACGCGCACGAACGCGGCGTCGCTTCTGATGCCGTACTTCCGCGCCGAGGGCCCGGGCGGATGCACCTGCCGGGAAACGGTTCCAGGCCGGGGCGCGGGGGCCGCCTCAGTCGAGGAGGTCGACCTCGAACTCCGCCGTCGCCGGGAACGGCCTGTCGGCCGGGGGTCTGCGGACCGTCAGACGGCTCACCTCGAAGTCCATCGCGGAAGCCCCGGGAGGCGGTGCGGGGTGGTAACGCCCGGCGCACACGGACAGGTTGACGATGAGATAGGCGTGCCAGGACCTGCCGACGCCGCGCCGGTCGTCGAAGGCCTGGACCCCGTTGACCCACCACACCACCCGGTGGGCGCCGAACTCGACCATGATCTCGACCCAGCCACCGGGCCGGATGGCCGGGTCGCGGTGGTAGCGGTGGGTGTTGCGCACGTGGTTGGAGAGTTCCAGCAGGTCCGGGTTGTCGGGGTGGTACTCGAAGACGTCGATCTCCTGACCGCCGTCCCGCCACGTCCAGACCGCCGGCCAGGCCCCGGTGACGGTCGGCAGCTTGACCCGCGTCTCCAGCACGTCCCCCGTACGGACCATGAAACCGTCCGCGCTGCCCTCGGTGGTCAGCAGGCCCGTGTCCCAGTCGCCGTCCGGTCTCCGCGTGGCCCGGAAGCGGCCCGTACGGCTGTAGGAGGGGTCGGTCACCAGGTGGTCGAGTTTCCCGTCGTCCGGGTTGACCGGACCGCCGTCGGGATAGGCCCAGGAATGGCCCGCGACCCATTGCCGGGGCGAGGCGAAATCCGCGGTGAAGACGACATCGGACACGCGGCACTCCTCGATGACGGCGTTGCGCGTACGTCCCAGGTTCTCCCCGGCGCGGTGACATCCACCCCCCGTTCGCGACAACCCACCACAAAACAACCCATCGGGGTGAATCAGCCGCACTCCGGCGCACGGCACCCGCCTCGTGGGCCCGTCCGGGAGCGCCGTGCACGGCGCTCCCGGACGGGCTTGTCGCGGCTACAGATACGGGCGGGTGATCAACTCGATCGCGTGGCCGGCCGGGTCCTTGAAGTAGACGCCCCGGCCTCCGTGTTCGGTGTTGGTCTCCCCCGGGCGCGTCATCCGGGGATCCGCCCAGTGCTCGATTCCCAGGTCGCGAAGCCGCCGGTACGCCCGGTCGAACAGGTCGTCGTCGACCAGGAAGGCGTAGTGCTGCATCTGGATGTCCACCGGGGGTTCGGCGAACTGGAGCAGGACACCGTCGGACAACTGGATGTTGACGAACGGGCCCCAGGACGGCGCTTCGGGCAGTTCCAGCAGTTCGCGGAAGAAGCGCGCGGACTCGTGGCGGTCCTTGGCTGCGATGATCGTGTGATTGAAGGTGACTGTCATACGGCTGACCTCGGCGGTGCTCGGCGCGGAAGGGGACTCGCGGGTGCACGAGCGCCGGGAGGTCCGCGTGCCGGACGGAGACAGTGCCTCGGGGGCACCCTCCGCGCGGTCAGTCCTCCACCGGATCGCCGATCCGTGTGTGGCTGGGCGCCGGTCCGGTGTTCACGTCGGGTGACCCTACTCGATCCGGGTCGGCCGCGAAAGCGGGAAAGCCGCTGCCGGGGATGAGGTCAACGGCAGACTGGACGCCATGACTTCACCGGATTCCAAGGCCGACCTGCACCGCTATCTCCAGTCGGCCCGTGACGCGCTCCTGTGGAAGCTCGAAGGTCTCTCGGAGTACGACGTCCGCCGCCCCTTCACGCCCACGGGGACCAACCTCCTCGGCCTGGTCAAGCACGTGGCCACCATGGAACTGGGCTACCTCGGCGCGACGTTCGGACGGCCGTCCGCGGAGCCGCTGCCCTGGATGGAGCACGCGGCCGAGACGAACGGGGACATGTGGGCCACCGCCGACGAGTCACGCGCGTTCGTCGTCGGCCTCTACCGCCGGGCCTGGGCCCACGCGGACGCCACGATCGACGCGCTGCCGCTGGAGACGACCGGCACGGTGCCGTGGTGGCCGGCCGGGAGGGACGAGGTGACGCTGCACCACGCGGTCGTCCGGGTGATCGCCGACACGCAGCGGCACGCCGGGCACGCGGACATCATCCGCGAACTCATGGACGGCGCCGTCGGGATGAGCCAGGAGAACGACAGCATGATGCCGGGTGGCCCGGCCTGGTGGGAGGACTACCGGGCCCGGCTGGAGCAGGCGGCCCGGGACGCCGACAAGGACGAGTGACAGCGGGACCCGGAGCCCGCTCGTACGAGCCGTAGCCCGGGGAACACGTCCCGGGCGTCGGGGCCGTCAGGCGTCCGGCCAACTCCCGCTCCCCGCAAGGTCGAGGACGAGCGCGGCGATGTTCCACGCGTCGTCCTCGCCGCGGTGGTGCCTTCCCTCCAGCGGCAGCCCGGCCAGACGCAGGGCCTGTGCCATCCCGGGCCGTTTCCGCAGCCCGCGGGCGGTGGTGAAGACCGCCTTGGCGTTGGTGTGCCGGCGGCCGAAGGGGTAAGGGGTCGTCGTGGCGGCGCACTGGCGGGTGAACTGATGACGGTCGTAGTCGCCCCAACTCGCCCACGGCCGCCGCCCCGCGTGATGCAGCGCGGCCAACTCACGGCAGGCGTCGGGGAATTCGAGTCCCCGCTCGACCTCGTCCTGTGTCAGTCCGGTGAGTTCCGTGCAGAAGTCGCCGACGGTCGACCGTGCGGGCCGCACCAGGATGCGGTGCTTCGCCACTCGGACACCCTCGTCCAGATCGACGACCGTCAGGCCGATCTCGATGATCTCGCTCACCGCTCCGGGCGGCGGAGTGCCGTCCCAGCAGGTGGCCTCGACATCGACGACGTTCAGGAGTCCCCCGGCACTGTTCATGCGGGCGAGCGTAGAAGGGAGAGGCCCTGGACGGCACCGGGTTTTCCTCCCCGCCGCGCCGGCCGGACGGCGGGGTCCGGCGCGACGGCGGTCGGAGCGGAGGTCACGGGCGCGGCCAGGGACGTCCGCCGATGCGCTCGATGTCGGTGTTGAAGCGCCGGAGGTACGAGGCGAAGGCGGCGATGTCCTCCTCCGGCCAGTCGGCCATGACGCGGTCCAGCGAGCTGATGAGCCCCTGCCGTTCCTCGTCGAGAAGCCGCGCCCCCTCGTCCGTGATGCGGAACTTGCGGGCCATGCCGCCGTCGGGGTCGGGGATCCGCTCCACCAGGCCGGCGCGCATCGCCGCCGCGGTCTGCCGGTTGAGGGTGGAGGCGTCGAGCCCGAAGGCGTCGCTCAGCTCACCGATCGACATCGGCCCCTGGATCCGGATACGGCTGAGCAGGATGTAGGCGCTGCGCTCCAGCACGCCGTCCTTGGTCCGGCCGCCTCTGTGGTTCATCCATCCATGGCGGCTGAGCAGCATCTGCTCGTACTCGACCTCGTGTGTGGGCCTGACCATCCGCCTGCCGCCTCCCGCTGTTCCCTGGGCCGCGCGCCCCGCGCATATCGGTGCGACCCGGCTCCATGGTCCCACATCCGCATGCACGGCCCACATCACATGCATGAGCCACACAGCATGCGCGATACATAAGACATGTACGATGCACACCTCTTGCCCCGCAGACAGAACCCGAGGAGTCCCTCATGGACGCCCCCCAGCCCTCCGCCCGAGCGGGTGGTGTGGTCGCCACGCTCGCCTTCGCCGGCACCGTGGCGGCGATCATGCAGACGCTGGTCACTCCGCTCATCGCCGAGCTCCCCCAGATCCTGCACACCACACCCGCGAACTCCGCCTGGGTGATCACCGTGACGCTGCTGGTCGCGGCCGTCTGCGTCCCGGTCTCCGGCCGCCTGGGCGACCTGCTGGGCAAGCGGCGCATGCTGCTCGCCTGTTCCGTCCCGCTCGTGGTCGGCTCCGTGGTCTGCGCGCTCTCCTCGTCCGTCGTCCCGATGATCGTCGGGCGCGGTCTCCAGGGCATGGGCATGGGCATGGTGCCGCTGGGCATCGCCCTGCTGCGTGACGTGGTGCCCGCCGAGAAGCTGAGTTCCTCCATCGCGCTGGTCAGCGCGTCCATGGGCATCGGCGGCGGCCTCGGTCTGCCCATCTCGGCCGCGGTCGCCCAGTACGCGAACTGGCGCGTGCTGTTCTGGGGCTCCGCCGTGCTCGCCGTGACGATCGGAACGCTGATCTGGTTCCTCATCCCGGACGTGCCGGCCGGCGCCAAGGGTCAGCGCTTCGACGTCCTCGGCGCGCTCGGGCTCGGCGTGGGCCTGGTCTGCCTGCTTCTCGGCGTCTCCAAGGGTGCCGACTGGGGCTGGGGGTCCGCGACGACCGTCGGACTCTTCGCCGCCTCCGTCGCGGTCCTGATCGCCTGGGGCGCCTGGGAGATGCGGACCCAGGACCCGCTGATCGACCTGCGCACCACGGCCCGCCCCCGGGTGCTGCTCACCAACGTGGCCTCGATCTTCGTCGGCTTCGGCATGTACGCCAGCATGCTGATCATCCCGCAGCTGCTCCAGTTCCCCGAGGCCACCGGCTACGGCCTGGGCCAGTCCATGCTCGCGGCCGGTCTGTGGATGGCCCCCGGCGGCATCATGATGATGATCGTCTCGCCGCTCGGCGGGAAGCTGACCGACGCCCGCGGCCCGAAGTTCACGCTGGTCTGCGGTGTCCTCGTCATCGCGCTCGGCTACGGTCTCGCGCTGGGCCTGATGGGCACGCCCTGGGGTCTCATGCTGACCGGCATGGTCATCAACAGCGGCGTCGGCCTCGCCTACGGCTCGATGCCGGCCCTGATCATGAGCTCGGTCCCGCTCTCCGAGACCGCCGCCGCCAACGGCTTCAACACCCTGATGCGCTCGCTCGGCACCTCGGTCGGCTCGGCGGTCATCGGTGTCATCCTCGCCCAGATGACGACCAGCGCGGCCGGCTACACGTTCACCTCCGAGGGCGGCTTCCGCACCGGCCTCGTCGTCGGCGGCTGCGTCGCCCTGATGGCCGCCGCCATCGGCGCCGTGATCCCGGCGGCACGCGCCGCCGCGGGAGCCGGCACGACGGGCCCGAGCGCGGAGCCGGAGACCGCCGCGGCAGCACGCTGAAGCCCGCCGCTTCCCGCACCGGCTCCGACGGCCCCTGGTCCGTCCGAGCCGGTGCACCGCGCGTCCTCGCGGCGGCGCCGCCTCGCACCGGCGCGTGAACACCCTTGATCGGGCGCGGAGTTCTAGCGATTGTCCGCCGGATCTCGCCCGCCGACCGGGGCCGAGGTGCCATGGCCGGGCCACGCGAGGCCGTCGACGGCGAGGAACGGCTCGCCGGGCATCGCCCCCGGGGTCGTCCCGGCGAAGGCCATGACGTCCCGGTGCAGATGGGACTGGTCCGCGTATCCGGTGTCGGCGGCGACCCGGGCCGCGCTCTCGCCGGCGACCAGGCGGTGCGCCGCGTGGTCGAAACGGACCAGCTTCACGGCGTACTTGGGCGGCAGGCCGAGCTGCGACCGGAACCGCGACCACAGCCGCTTACGGCTCCACCCGACCTCGGCCGCGAGGTCGTCGACCCGGATCAGCCCCCGGGCGGCGACGATCCGTTGCCAGGCCCGGGCCACCTCCGGGTCCACCGGCGGCCCCGTCCCGTACCGCCCGGCGAGCAGGGCTTCCGCCAGCGCGAAGCGGCCCTGCCACGACGGGACGTCGGCGAGCCGCTCACGGATCCGCGACGCCTCCCGGCCCCACAGGTCTTCCAGCGGCACGACGGCGCCGTCGAGTCCGGCGGGGGAGACACCCAGAATCGCGCGCGCGATCACCGGGGACAGGCGTAGCTGCACGCACTCGACGTTCTCTCCCCACGCCCGGACCGCGCCCCCGGCCCCGGTCCCCGGCCCGGCGACGACGCTTCCCCGCTGCCGGTGCCCGTCACCGGCGTCGACGACGGGCGAACCGGCGCCGAACTCCAGGAGCACCGTGACGGCCGGGTGCGGGACCATCCGGAGCCCTTCCAGCTCACGGACGCCAAACCCGGCCATGGTGACACCGGGCACCCGGCTCGGCCGCCGCGGGCACGCGACGCCCCAGCTCTCCGCACCGTGCACGAAGGTCCGCATGTCCCCATGCTACGCACGCCGGTTGAGGGGAACATTCGTCCAATCCAGCGGCGGGTACCGGCGGCGACAGTGGGTTCACGACGGTCGTGGCGCTCCACGCCGTACGGAGGGAACCGAGGGGAAGGCAGGGGTGCCATGCGGATTCTGGTCTCCGGTGCGAGCGTGGCAGGTCCGGTGCTGGCCCACTGGCTCACCCGGTACGGCTTCTCCGTGACCGTCGTCGAGCGCGCGCCGGCTCCGCGCAGGACCGGCGGCCACGCGGTCGATCTGTTCCGGCCCGCGATGGACATCTCGGAGAGGATGGGCGTGCTCCCGCGCATCGAGGAGCGGGCCACCGGAACGAGCCGGCTGACCGTCGTCCCGGAGGGGTCACGGCGTCCCGTCCGGGCGGACCTCTCCAAGATCTTCGGCGGTGCCTCCACCCGGCACGCCGAGATCATGCGTGACGACCTGAGCGAGATCTACCGCGACGCCGCGCGCGACGACGTCGAGTACGTCTTCGGCGACTCGATCACCGCGATCGCGCCCGACGGCGAGGTGACCTTTTTGCACGGGGCACCACGGCGCTTCGACCTCGTCGTCGGCGCGGACGGACTGCACTCCACCGTCCGCCGTCTCGTCTTCGGCGAGGGGTCCCGCGCCGACTCCTTCACCGGGGCGTACTTCGGGGTCCTGACCCTCCCGAACGTCTCCGGCCTGGACGGCGAACTCCTCATCCACGTCGGCGTGGGCCGCACCGCCGGCCTCTACGGCGCCCGGCACCTGGGCGACGCGCGGGTCCTGTTCCTGTTCCGCGGCCCGAGCGGGCTCGACCGTGACCACCACGACGTGGCCCGGCAGAAGGAAGTGCTGCGCGGAGCGTTCGCCGGGATGCACGCGGAGGTCGACCGCTGGCTGGACGAGCTCGACCGGACCCCGGCGTTCTACTTCGACTCGATCACCCAGCTCCGCCTGGACACCTGGTCGCAGGGGAGGGTGACGCTGGTCGGCGACGCGGGCTACTGCCCCGGTGCGGCCGTCGGCGGCAGCACCAGCCTCGCGGTCGTCGGCGCGTACGTACTCGCCGGCGAGCTGGCACGGGCGGACGGTGACCACGAGCGTGCCTTCCCGGCCTACGAGCGCGCGATGGCGGAGCATGTGCGGGGCAGCCGTGAGGTCGCGCTGAGCGCGGCGAAGACCCTGATCCCCACGTCACGGCTCGGCGTGTGGGGCCTGGCCCAGGGCGCCCGGCTGATCTCCGCCCTGCCCGCGGGTCCCAGCCGCGCCCTCGTCCGGCTCACGACCAGGAGCGCGCGCTTCCACGACTCCGTGACTGTCGACGACTACCCGGCCCCGCTCGCCGCGTCAGGCGACCGGGACGCCCCCTGAGCCGCGGCCCTGAGCGCGGTCGGCGTCGTCCACCGCGGTCCGCCTGCCCAGGTAGGTGAGCGGTCCCGGGTCGGCCACGGGGATCTCGTGGAAGCCGAGACGGTCGTAGAACGCGCGCGCCGGCCTGTTCGCGGTGACCATGCCGAGGTGGACCATGGGCACCCCGCGGTCGTGCAGCGCGGTGAGGAAGGTGTGCATCAGGGCTCTGCCGTGACCGCGCCGCTGGAAGCCCGGCAGCAGGTCGATGTGCAGGTGCGCCGGATGGCCGGCGAGCTCGGGCAGGACCATGCGC
Organism: Streptomyces sp. f51; assembly: GCF_037940415.1. Lineage (NCBI taxonomy): Bacteria > Bacillati > Actinomycetota > Actinomycetes > Kitasatosporales > Streptomycetaceae > Streptomyces > Streptomyces sp. f51. The sequence continues at coordinate 128,123 of NZ_CP149798.1, forward strand.
TCGGGGGTGTGCAGCAGCCCGATCATCACCTCGGTGGGCGTGCGGGGCGGCGTGGTGGGGGCGGGGTAGCGGTGCGCGACGCGCGGGATCCAGGTGTCCCGGAACCGGGCGGCGAACCCGGCGGTGTCGCCGGTTCCGACCACGTAGCCGACGGCCCGGCCCCTCCCGTCGTCCAGGACGAAGGCAAGTTCCGGCTCCAGGACGCAGTAGGGCTCGGCGAAGAGCGTCGGCATCAGCTCCTCGTCCGGGTACAGGGCACGCGAGTCCCCGCCCTCGTCCGCGGTGCTCACGCACACGTCGGCGACGGCGGCACGGTCGGCGGCCCGGTAGGCGCGGAGGAACGGCGATGGGTTCATGAGCGGCATCCTGACGCCTTGGGAGCGCTCCCACAAGAGGTCGCGCAAGAGCGCGAGGCGCCGCTTGGTGCGATGCTGAAGTACCGGATCATGACCTGGGAGCAGGGAACGACGGCAGCGTGAGGACAGTGACACGGCCGAATCGAGCGGCGATCTGGAACCGGTTCGTGGCATCCGACCCGGGCCTGCTGCGGCTCATGGCCGGACTGCGGACCGTCGGCGCCATCGCCCTCACCCTCGTCGTCCTCGGCATGCGCGGCGCCGGTCCCAGCCTCATGGTGAGCGGCGCCATGACCGCCATGGTGGCCACCTTCTCGATCAAGGAGAAGCACCGCGGCGCGCAGGCCGTCACCCTCGCGCTCGGGCTGCCCGTGGCACTCGCGGCGATGTCGCTGGGCGCCGCGCTCAGCACCCACACCCTGGCGGGCGACGTGTGCTTCATCGCCCTGATCTTCGTCGCGGTCTACTGCCGCCGCTACGGTGACCGCGGCACGGCCCTCGGGCTGATCGCCTTCCAGATCTACTTCCTGTCCCTGTTCGGCGGAGCCGGCTACTCCACCCTGGCCGAGCTGTGCCTGGCGCTGGTCATCGCCTTCGCGTGCAGTGCCGTGGTCCGCTTCGGCGTGGTCGCCGAGTCGACCGAGCGGGTCCTCAAGCGGCTGCGCAAGGCTTTCCGGGCCCGCGTGGCCCAGTTGGTCTCCGTCCAGATCGACCTGCTCGACGCGGATCGCGACGACGTCGAGAAGGCCCTGGACGACGTACGGCTGCACACCGCGCGGCTGCACGAGAGCGCCATGATGATCCAGGACCGGCTGGACCAGGGAACCCCCGACAGCGCGAGCGCCTCGCTGCTCCAGCGGCGGGTCGCCGAGGCCGAGATCGCCGCCGAGCGGCTCGGCATCCTCATCCTCACCGCGCGCAGCGCCGAGCAGGCCGACACGCTCGCCCTGCATCTGCCGCACGCGCCGCTGCCCGCGCCGGGAGACCGGCTCCAGGAGCGCGACGACACCATCGCGACGCTGCACCGCGATCTCGAGGCCCTGCGGGTGCTGGTGGCGGGCCCGGCCTCCGGTGAGCACGGCACCGGGGTGGCCCAGCTGCGCAACCGGCTGCTCGGCTACCGGGAGGAGGACAATCTGCCGAACGCCCCGGCGGCCGTGCAGGACGTGTTCCGGGGCATCGGGGAGGCGGCCCGCGCGGCCCTCGGCCTGCGGCTGGCGCTCGACGGTCCCCAGGACGAGAGCGACGACTCCCCCGAGACGAAGCGTTCCCGCGAGGAGCTGGACGCCGAGGACGCCTCCATCGCCGCCGAGGAGAAGCAGGACGACGACCCCCACCCCACCGGCCTCGACCGGCCCACGACCCGTGCCGCGGTGCAGGTCTCGGTGGGCTCCACCCTGGCCATCGTCGGCGGGGAGCTGCTCTCCCCCCAGCGGTGGTACTGGGCGGTGCTGACCTGCTGGGTCGTCTTCCTGAACACCTCGTCGACCGGGGAGATCCTGGTCAAGGGCTATCGCCGGCTGCTGGGCACGGTTCTCGGCGTCGTCGCGGGTGTCATCCTGGCCGGCGTGGTGGGCAACCACACCTGGACGGCGTTCACGCTGGTTCTGCTGTTCATCTTCGCCATGTACTTCACCGCCCCGGTGTCGTACGTCCTGATGTCCTTCTTCGTGACGGCGATGCTGGGGCTGCTGTACACGGTGCTCAACACGTACAGTCCCGCGGTGCTGGTCCTGCGGATCGAGGAGACGGCGCTCGGCGCGGTCTGCGGGATGGTCGCGGCCGTACTGGTCCTGCCGGTGCACACCGACCGCCGTACGGACGAACTCCTCGCCGCCGTGCTCGTCCGGCTCGGGGACGTGACCGGAGCGGCGGTGGAGCAGCTCAGCGGCGGGATCGCGCTCGATCTGCTGGACCGGGCACGCGATCTCGACACGGCCCTGGACAATCTGCGGGCCTCCACCAAACCGCTGACCCATCCGATCACTCCGTGGCGGGCCCGCCGCCAGACCGCCCGCTACATCGTCGCCCTGCTGGAGACGTGCGCCTATCACGCGCGTTCACTGGCGGCGACGGCCGAACTCCTCCCCTACAGCAAGTCGGTCGCCGCGGACCCCCGGCTCAAACTGGCGGGCCGCCGGATCAGCCACAACATCGACGCGCTGGTCGCCCGGGTCACGGACGACACCGGGGACGGCGTCGCGGAGACCGGCGCGAGCCTGGCCGCCATGCTGGAGCCGCAGCTCCCGGAGTCGCCCCGCCACGACCGCGTCACGGGCCGCGTCCTGCGTCATCTGCAACGTCTGGACGAGGGCGTGATCGGTCTGGCGCGGCCCCTGGGGCTGCGGATCTCCACGCCCGCCAAGAAGGAGCCGGCCCGCAGCGCGGCACGCTGACCCCGGGCGTTCAGCCCACGTTCCACAGGAACCGGTGGGTGTGGATCCCGAAGTAGGGGAACGACTGCACCTGCCGGACGCCCTCGATCTGCCGTACGACGTCGTTGACGAAGTCCAGCAGATCCCGCGGCCCCGGGCAGACGACCTCGGCGAACAGGTCGAATCCGCCCGAGGTCAGCACCGAGTAGACGACCTCGGGCCGTTCGGCCAGCGCGTCCGCGACGACACGCGGGTCGTCATCCACGGCGATGCCGAGCAGCGCCATCGCCTGTCCGCCCATGCCCATCGGGTCGGTGACGCCGACGACCTGGACCGCCTGCGAGTCGAGCAGGCGCTGAAGACGCTGGCGGGCCGCCGAGGCGGACAGCCCGACCTTCGGGCCGAGTTCGGCATAGGCGATACGGCCGTCGATCTGAAGTTCCCGCAGGATGGCCCGGTCGATCTCGTCCACGCTGTTCCTCTCCGGCTGACCGGTCCCAGGTTATCGGCGCCGTTCAGCCCGCCAGTTCGGCCAGGGCGGCTGCGAAGACCTCGGTGTGCCGGTCCACGTCCTGCTCGGTGGTCGCGGGGCACATGAGCGCCATGTTGTGGAACGGGGTGAGCAGGATGCCCCGGTTGGCGAGGTACAGGTGGAGGAAGTCCTCCAGCTCCGTGTCGGCCGCCGCGGCCGATTCCGTGCCGGTGCGCGGCGCGGGGTCGGCGAACCGGTATTCCGTACGGGCTCCGAGGCGGCTCACCGACCACGGCAGGCTCCACTTGTCGATGCCCGCCCGCACCCCGGCCTCGAAGCGTTCCGACAGCTTCCCCATCGTCTCGAACGCGGCGTCGGTCAGGACGTGTTCCAGGGTGGCGCGCGTCGCCGCGGTGGACAGGGCGTTCCCGGCGAGGGTGCCGCCGACGCCGCCCATGTCGACCAGGTCGAGGTCGGCGCGGCCGAGCAGCTGGTCGGCGAGTTCGGCCGAGAGCCCGTACGCGCCGGCCGGGATGCCTCCGCCGATCGCCTTGCCGATGGTGAGCATGTCCGGCTCCAGGTTCCAGGCGGCGGTGCAGCCACCGGGCCCGGCGGAGAAGGTGTGCGTCTCGTCGTTGATGAGCAGGGTGCCGTACCGGCGCGTCAGCTCGCGGACGCCCTCCAGGTACCCCGGCTCGGGCAGCACGATGCCGATGTTGGTGAGCGCGGGCTCCATCAGGACGGCGGCCACGTCCCCGTGGGCGAGTTCGCGCTCCAGCTGCTCCAGGTCGTTGAACTCCGCGACGCGGCTGGTGAGGGTGACGTCGCAGGGCGCGCCGACGTTTCCGGGGCGGGCCTCGCCGTGCCCGTCGGGGCCGACCACGATCAGCGACTCGTCGACGCTGCCGTGGTAGCTGTAGCTGTTGACCAGGATCTTCGGGCGGCCGGTGACGGCTCGTGCCAGCCGGATGGACCAGCGGTTGGCGTCGGTCGCGGTGAGCGAGAAGCTCCAGCGCGCGAGCCCGAAGCGCCGGGTCAGTTCGGCGCCCACCCATTCCGCGTCCTCGGTGGGCAGCATCGCGGTGGCGCCACCGCTCTCGGCGAACCGGGTCCGCACCGCCTCGGCCACCACCTCGGGCGAGTGACCGGCCATCGCGCCCGTGTCGCCGAGACAGAAGTCGATGTACTCGTGACCGTCGATGTCGGTGACCCGGGCGCCGCGCGCGCTGTCCAGATAGCGCGGGAAGGCCCCGGCGGTCTTGTTCATCCAGGTCATCGGAACCCGGCCGAACAGATGCTCCGCGCGCTCGTAGGCGGCCCTGGAGCGCGGGTTGCGGCGCTCGGCCTCGGCGCTCTCACGCGCCAGGAGCTGCTGAAGGCGGGTGCGGTCCATCGAGGGCTCCTCAGGTCGTGGAACTCGGCCGGTGGGCTCGGTCGGCGAGGTGTGCGACGAGCGCGGGCGGCGAGCGGATTCGACAAGAGTACGAACGTATACGGCACCGAAGCAAGGTCCGACGCGCGATTCAACCGTGGCGGCAACCGATTCGAGCGTCTCGACACTCGAATCGGTTGTCACCCCCGGACCTCACGGAGCCGGGATCCGGCCCGGCCCCGGAGTGCGGCTACCGGGAGTCCTCCGGGGCCCACACCCGGTCGGCGTAGTCCAGGAAGTTCCTGCCGAGGATCTTCTCGATGCGCTCCGAACCGAATCCGCGCCGTTCCAGCAGCCGGACGAGGTCGCGGAACTGGTCCACGCCCCTCAGGTCGAGCACGAAGGGAAGCGTGTCGTCGCGCTCCCCCGCCGCCCCGACTCCGGCCTGGCGCCGCAGGGCCACGTGCTCGGCGAGATGCGCGCGGTAGGCGTCGAGGTCGTCGATGGACGTCACGGTGCCGTCGGTGCCGATGCCGACATGGTCCTCGCCGCACACGTTGACCGCGTGGACGATGTGCTCCACGACGTCGGCGGCCGTCGCGTGACCCGACACGTTCAGGAAGGGCATGAAGTAGATGCCCACGAAGCCGCCGCGTGAGGCCACCAGGCGCAGCTCCTCGTCCGTCTTGTTGCGGGGCAGGTCGGCGAGCGCGCGGCAGCCGGTGTGGTTGATCGAGACGGGGCGCCGCGCGATCTTGGCGGCCTCCAGGCAGGTGCGCTCACCGCTGTGCGAGAGGTCGACCATGAGGCGGTGCTCGTCCAGGGCCTCGACCACGCTCCGGCCGAAGTCGGTCAGACCCCGGTTCTCCGGTGCCATGGAGCCGTCGCCGATGTGGTTGGCCTGGTTGTACGTGAGCTGGACGACCCGGACTCCGCGCTCGGCGAAGGTGGCGACGCGTCCGGTGTCCTCGCCGACCGCGACGGCGTTCTGGAAGCCGTAGATCACGCCGATCCGGCGCTCCTCCCGGGCCCGCCGGATGTCCGCTGCCGTACGGACCTTGAGCAGGTCGGCCGCGTTGTCGCGGATGATCCCGTCCCAGACGTCGATCTCGTGCAGGGTGTGTTCGTAGGGCGGCAGATCGCCCATGGTGTAGCCGAGCGTGATGTTCACGGCGGTCAGACCGGAGGCGTGGGCGTCGGCCAACGTGCGGGCGTCGACGGTCAGTTGCTCGCTTGAGGGGTTCAACTGCGCGGCGGCCTCGGCCGACTGGGGGGCGTTCGGGTTGTCGAGCTGTCCGAGCGCGTTGACGATCAGGGGGAGGTCGGTCATCGGGTCTCCTCGACGGGGTGGGTCACGGCGGCGCCGTCGAAGTCCCGGCGCTCGAAGCGCCGGCCTCGCTTGACGGTCAGGGTGAGGCTGTGCAGGTTCTCGATGTCCCGCAGCGGATCGTCCTCCAGGACCACGAAGTTGGCGAGCTTGCCCGCCTCGACGCTGCCCATGACGTCCTCGGCGCCCGCGCTGCGCGCACCGACGAGGGTGGCCGAGCGCAGCACCTGCGCGGGTGACATCCCGCAGCGCCGCACGAGGAAGGCCAACTCGTCGTAGAGGGCGGGGAACGGGTCCCCGGCGTCGGTCTCGTAGTCCGTGCCGGTCGCGATCTCCACGCCGGCCCGGTGGGCCTGGGCGGTGAGGACGGCGGCGAGCTCGGTGTTGGCCGCGGCACGGGCCGCGTCCTCGGGCCCCTCGCCCGCCAGCGCCTCGCTCGCCCACATGCCCGCGGTCGCGTCGAGGACCGTGCCGCGTCGCCGCATCAGGGCGAACAGTTCCTCGACACGGGGGTCGTCACCGGCGGCGAACCGCTCGTGGTCGACCTTCGGCTTGGTCTTGTAGCTGGTCAGGGGCTCGTCCGTGCCCTCGAAGGCGAGCAGCGTGACGTGCGAGACGCTGTCGGCGCCGGCCGCGACGACCTCGCCCGGCGAGGCGGGGAAGACGGTGGCGTGGGCCCAGACGGGGATGCCCTGGCGGTGCGCCTCCGCGGCGATCGCGGCGACGGTGGCGTGGTCGAGATCGGCGTACACCTTGATCGCGGAGGCGTGCGTCCCGCGGGCCAGGGCGACCGCGATCGGCAGGTCGGTGTCCTTGGTGATCGCCTGCATCCACGGCACGGCACCGGGCGTCTCGCCCTGGGAGACCTGGTGGGTGCGCGGGTCGTCGAAGAAGCCGGGTCCCGCCATCAGGGCGGCGTAGCGGATGTCGGGTCCCGGGATCTCGCCGACGAGCGTCGCCCGCGCGAGGTCGCCGACCTGACGCAGGTCGTCGGCCATGTCCCGGATGGCGGTGACCCCGCTGTGGACGAGCCGGCGCAGCACCGCCTCGGCGACGGGCCGGTCCGGCGGGGTCGCGATGTGCTGGTGGGCGTCGATCAGGCCGGGGACGACGAATCTTCCGTCGAGGTCGAAGACCTGGGCGTCGGCGGGGAGGTCAGCGGCGATCTCGGCGTCGTCGCCGACGGCACGGATGACCTGGCCGTCGATCACGATGGACGTCGAGCCCCGGGCGGGGGCGCCCGTGCCGTCGAACAGTGTCGCGCCGCGGTAGACCGCGACGGTTCCCGTCACCGCGGGCGCGTGCGGGGCCGGTGCGCCCGAAGTCTCGTCCGTCATCTTCACCTCAGTGGTAGCTGTGTCCCGGTCGGCGGTGGTTCCGCCCGGGCCGGTCGGCCGCTGGAACAATCTTGTTACGCTCTACGTAACAGACGTATCGTCTCTCGCAACATGCGCTACCGTACGCTCGCAGCTCACGACGTCACAAGGAGGGGCCGGAATTGCCCGAGGCACCCCGCACCGCGGTGGACAAGGCCCTGGACCTGGTCGAGGCCGTGGCCCGCGCCTCGCAGCCGCCGCGTCTGACCGACCTCGCCGAGGAGGTCGGCCTGCATCGCGCGACCGCCTACCGCGTGCTCGTCGACCTGGTCAGGCGCGGCTGGGTGCTGCGCGCCGGCGACCGCTACCTGCCCGGCACGGCGGTCCTCCAGCTGTCGTCCTCGGCGGCCCGCAACTCGCTCGGCGCGCTGGCCCGTCCTGTGCTCGCGGCGCTGTCCGAGCGCACCGGCTTGATGGTCAACCTCCAGGTGCCCGAGGTCGACCGGTCCCGCGTGATCGACGTCGTACGGCCCGACCGGCTGGCGATGATCAGCAGTCTGACCGGGCAGGCCCTGCCCGTTCACCGGTTTGCGGGACCGCTCGCCCTCGTGGCCGCGCTCACCCCCGCCGACCGGGTGCCCTATCTGCGCGCCGCCGAGGAGGCCGGTTTCCCGCTGGAGGGGCCCGAAGGGCTGCTGTCCGACATCGAGGAAGCCGAACGAACCGGATTCGCCGTCGAGTACGGGCGCAACGAACAGCCGGTCGCCTCGCTCGCCCGCGCCGTGGTCACCCGTCCCGGCGCGCCGGGCTGCGCCCTCACCCTGGTCGGACTGGGGCCGGACTTCGGCGAGGCCCGTCTGCCCGGCCTGCGGGAGCGGCTGCGCGAGGCGACGGACGAGCTGGCGCACATCCTCTCCGGCGCCCCGGCCTCCGAACCCCCCTCTCCCTCCCCCGCCCCGTCCACCGAAGGCCCGGCATGAGCGAGATCCTCTTCCTCGACGGAGCGCGGACACGCGCCGCACTCGACCCGCACCGCGTCCTGGAGGCCCTGACCACGGCCCTGATCGCCGTCGCCCGGGACGAGGTCTCCGTACCGCCGCGGATCGCCGCGCACACCCCGCACGGTCTGCTCGGCGCGATGCCCGGCCATGTGCCGGGGCTCGGGCTCGCGGCCAAGCTCGTGTCCGTGTTCGCCGACCCGGAGCGCCCCGGCCGCAGCAGCCACCGGGGCCTCGTCGCGTTCTTCGACGAGACCGACGGCCGCCCGCTGGCCCTGATGGACGCGGAGCCCCTCACCGAGATCCGGACCGCGGCCACCGCCACGCTCAGCGCCCGCGCCCTGGCCCGTCCCGGGGCCGGCGGGGTGGCCGTCGTCGGAACGGGCGCCCAGGCACGGGCCCAGATCGCGCTCCTGGCGGCCGTGGACCCCGCCACCCCCGTCGTCGTCGCGGGCCGTGATCGCGAACGCGCCCGCAGTGCCGCCGCCCTCCACCCGGCCGGCCGGGTCGCGTACGGCATCGAGGACGCCGTACGAGGGGCATGCACGGTGTTCTGCTGCACCGGCGCCGTGCGTCCGGTGATCCGTCGCGACTGGCTCGCGCCCGGCACCCACATCAGCTCGGTGGGCGGCTCCCACGGGCCCGAACTGGACGCCGACACCGTCCGGGACGCCGCCCTCTTCGCCGAGTGGCCCGGCGCCGCCACGACCGGGCCCCCCTCCGGCGCCCACGAACTCCAGGACCTCGCACCCGGCCGGGAGGTGACGCTCCTCGGCTCGGTCCTGTGCGGCGAACACCCCGGCCGGCGCGACGACGGCGAACTCACCCTGTTCAAGTCGACCGGCCACGCGGCGCTCGACGTCGCCGCGGCCCACGTCGCCGACGCCGTGGCCCGCGCCCGGGAGTGGGGCACCCTCATCGCCCTGTGAGCCGGGGTCCGCGCGTCCGGCGCGACCCGTGGACTTTCCGCCCCCGATGCGACCATGCTGAAGGTGCTTCCGTCGTTTCCGCCGGTCCGGGACGGACCGCGGGCCCGGCGGAACGGGACGCGAAGGGAGGCCGAAGCCCCATGGCACGGACCGGAGCGAACGGCGGCGGAGTACGGGAACGACTGGGCAGCGCCCTGTTCACACGGGTCGCGGGCCCCGACGGGCCGGAGAACCGCGCCCGTATCCACGGCACGCCGGGGCCGCGCTGGTTCGGACCCGACCGCCCGATCCGCACGGTGCACGGGGACGCGTCGATGTTCATCGGCGGCCTCTCCGCACTGCTGCTCCAGTCGCTCCACCCGCTCGCCATGGCCGCCGTCTCCGCGCACTCGGGCTTCCGCGGCGACCCCTGGGGCAGACTCCAGCGCACCAGCACCTTCCTCGCCGTGACCACGTACGGAACGGCCGACAGCGCCCAGGAGGCCTGCGACCGGGTACGGGCGGTGCACCGGCGCGTGCGCGGTACGACCTCGGACGGGACGCCGTACCACGCCGCGGATCCGCACCTTCTCGGCTGGGTCCACGTCGCGGAGGTCGACAGCTTCCTGCGCGCGCACCGGCGCTACGGCGCGCGGCCGCTGTCCGGACCCGACTACGACGCGTACGTGGCGGACACGGCCCGCGTCGCCTCCGCGCTGGGCGTCCTGGACCCGCCCACGGACCGCGCCGAACTCGCGGAGCGGCTGAACGCGTACCGCGCCGAGGCGCGGGCGACGCCCGAAGCCCGCGACGCCGCCCGGTTCCTGCTGCTGAACCCGCCGGTGCCGCTCGTCGCCCGGCTGCCCTACGGGGTGCTCGCCGCGAACGCGGTGTCCCTGCTGCCCACGTGGGCGGCGTCCGAACTCCGGCTGCCCCGGCTTCCGTTGGTGGACAGCGTGTGCGTCCGTCCGCTCGGCTGCGCCTTCACCTCGGCGGTGCGCTGGGCGATGGCACCGCAGCGGGCGCGAGCCGTCGAAGCGGTGGTCTGAGGGGCGGTCGCACGAGCGGCGCCCGCACCCGACGGCCCGCCGGAGCGCTCGCCGCCGGTGCGCCGAGCCGGTACCAACTCGGTCAAGTCGGCACACAGCGGGGCCCGGGCCGAAAGACTGTGCGTGTGCTGAGAAACCTGCCGACCGTTCCTCCGGGGTTCGTCGGACGCCGGGAAGAACTCGCCCACCTCGACCGCGCGTTGCGCGAGGAACGGGTCGTGACCCTGACCGGGGCCGGCGGGGTCGGCAAGAGCCGGCTCGCGCTGGAGGCGGCGGACCGGATGCTGCGCGCGGGAGAACGCGGGGTGGCGTGGGCCGATCTGTGGCCGTTGCCCGACGACCGGCTGCTCGTCGCCTCCGTGGCCGACGCCGTGGACTTCGCCGACCACACGACCCACCCGGAACTGGACTCCCTGACCGACTGGCTGGCCGACCGGGACGCCCTGCTCGTCCTGGACTCCTGCGAGCACCTGGTCGGCCCGTGCCGTCGCGTGGTCGCCCGGCTCGTCAGGGCCTGCCCGCGCCTGACCGTCCTGGTCACGAGCCGGGAGCCGCTGGGTGTCACCGGTGAACACGTCGTCGCCGTAGGGCCGTTGCCGTCCGACACGGACGCCGTGGAGATGTTCCGTCTGCGCGCGGCCGCCGCCGGTGCCCCGGTGTCCTCCCCGGCGGACCTGGTCGCCGTCGCCCGCCTGTGCGCACGGCTCGAAGGCATGCCGCTCGCGGTGGAGCTGATCGCCGGACAACTGGCGCACCGTACGGTCGAGGAGGTCGAGTTCGAGCTCGGCACGCGCCTGGACATCACGGCGGAGGGCACGCTCGCCGGGCCGCCGCGCCACCGCGCGGTACGGACGACGATCGGCTGGAGCCACGAGCTGTGCGAACCCCCCGAACGCCTTTTGTGGGCACGGATGTCGGTGTTCCGCGAGCCGGTGGACGCGGCCACCGTGCGCGCGGTGTGCGCCGGAGGCCCGCTCGGCGGGGACGACGTCGACCGGGCGCTGACGGGCCTGTCGCGCAAGTCGGTGCTGTCGCACGCCGACGGCGTGTACCGGATGCTCGACACCGTCCGGGAGTACGGCCGTATGTGGCTCGACCGGCTGGGCGAGGGCCGTGCGTCGGCCGACCGGCACGCCGCGCACTTCCTCGGGACGGCCCGCGACGCCCAGGACGGCTGGCTGGGGGAACGGCAGGCGCGCTGGTACGGGCGGCTTCGGTCGGCGCACGCCGACCTGTGCGCGGCGCTCGACCACCTGCTCTCCGAACGGCCGGACAGCGCGCTGGAGTTGATCGGACTGCTCGCCTTCCCGTGGAGCTGCTGCGGACATCTCAGGGAAGCGGCGGCGTACCTGGAGGACGCGCTGGCGCTGTCCGCCGCCTCGGGTCCGGTCAGGACCAGGGCGCTGTGGGCGCTGGGCATCACCCGGGTCCTGCGCGGCGAGCACGAGCAGGCGGGCCGGCTGGCCGTGTTCTGCCGTGACCGCGCGGAGGTCCAGGAGGACGTCGGCGGAGCGCTGGACGCCGCCTATCTCCTCGGTCTGACCCACCTGTTGCTGGGGCGGCCCATGGCGGCGAGACAGGAGGTCGAGCGCGCTCTGCGGGGCGCGGGCGGGACGGCGTTCACCTCCCCCGGGCACATCCTGTGCCACCTGGTCCGGGTGTTCGCCCTCACCGCCGAGGGGCTGCTGGACGAGGCACGCCGGGAGGCGGAGGAGCTGCGAGGGGGCTGTGTCGCCCGCGGCGAGTGGTGGACACGCTCGTACACCGACTACCAACTGGCACTCATCGGCCTCTTCGAGGACCGCGCGGAGGACGCCACCGCCCACGCCCTGTCGATGCTGGACGGCAAGCGGCACATCGGGGACAGCTTCGGCATCGCGCTGGGCCTGGACCTGCTGGCCTCCGCCCTGGCCGCGCAGGGCGCGGGCGAACGGGCGGTCGCCGCGTACGGCGCCGGGGAGACGTACTGGAGCGCGGTGGGCCACCCCCAGCGCGGCACCCCCGAGCTGGGCCCGGTCCGGGAGCGGTACGAGGACACGGCCCGCTCCCTCCTCGGCGACGACGGGTACGAACGGGCCCTGGCGCACTCGGCCCTCACCGACCCCGAGACGGTCCTGCACGGTCTCCTCGACGGTCCCAGGGGCGGCCGCTGACACACGGCGGACCCGGTCCCCGCGCCTGCATCCAGGGGGCGGCTTTGCGGCGAATGAGCAGTGAGCCCGGCGGACCGGCCGGGCGACTGACGGCTCCGAGACCGAGGTGAGGCCCGTCATGTGCCGCCGACCTGCATCAACGCCCGTCGCCCGTGGCCGGGACACGGCTTCCGGCGGAACACGGTCCACCACTCGCCCGGGAGCGGAGCCGTGGAAATGAGGACCGACGAGGGGACGGACACCGCGGCCGTGGGCGTCACCACCGGGTTCCTGGCGCGCCGGCTCGGGGTGTCGCCCACGACGCTGCGCTCCTGGGACCGGCGGTACGGTCTGGGGCCCGCGGTACGGGTGGACGGCCGCCACCGCCGCTGGACGCCCGACGACGTGGCCATGCTCCAGGAGATGTGCCGGCTGACCGCCGCCGGCCTGCCGCCCGCCGAGGCGGCCCGTGCCGCGAAGGAGGGCGCTCGCGGCCGTGTCGCGGCTTCGCCCGCCCTCGCCTCCCGGGCCCGGACCACGGCGCGCGCCGGGACGGGCGTCCGGACCGCGGAAGGGACGCCGGGAGACGTGGCCCAGGAATGCCGGGGCCTCGCCCGGGCCGCCGTCCGGCTGGACGCCCACGCCGTCCAGGAACTGCTGACGGCGGCGGTCACGACCCATGGTCTGACCAAGGCGTGGGAGGAGGTGATGGTGCCCGCCCTGCGGGAGGTGGGCCGCCGATGGGAGTCCTCGGGGGACCGTCACGTCGAGGTCGAGCGCCTCATGTCCTGGCACGTCTCCGCCACCCTGCTGCGGGTCTACGTGTCCGCGGCGGGGCACGAACCGCCGGCCTCGGCGTCACCCGTGCTGCTGGCCTGCGTTCCGGGTGAGCTGCACACCCTGTCCCTGGAGGCGCTCAACGCGGCGCTGGCGGAACGGCGGGTACCGGTGCTGATGCTCGGCGCGGCCGTCCCGCCCGAGGCCCTCCTGGCGGCGGTGCGCCGGGTCGGACCCCCGGCGGTGGTCCTGTGGTCCCAGTCCTGGTCCACGGCGAACCTCCCGCTCGCCCGCCATCTCGCCGCGACGCGCTGGGGTGTACGGGGAGCACGGACACGGAGCCGGATCGTGCTCGGCGGACCGGGCTGGGGCACCGAGCCGGGCCCCGGACTCCTTCGTCCGGGGCACCTCGCCGAGGCACTGCGCCTGATCACCGCGCCGGACGACCGGGCCCCCGGCACGAAGGCTCCGGCCCGCTCCTGAGGCACGGCCGGGGCACGGCCCAGGACCGGCCTCCGACCGGCCTACGAGCGCAGGAAGTCCGCCAGGCCCTGAAGGAGCCGGTCGACCTCGTCCTCGTCGTTGTACGGCGAGAGTCCGACGCGCAGGCCCCCGGTGTCGCCGAGGCCGAGATGCCGGGACGCCTCCAGCGCGTAGAACGATCCGGCGGGCGCGTGCACAGCGCGGGCCGCCAGGAACTCGGAGGCGTCGGCGGCCTTCCGGCCGTCGAACGTCAGCAGCAGCGTGGGCGTGCGCTCGGCCGCCCGGGAGCGGACCGTGACACCGGGCAGTTCGGCCAGGCCCGCCTCCAGCCGCCCGCGCAGCGCCCCCTCGTGGCGCTCGATCGCCGCGAAGGCCGCCCGCAGCCGGCCCCTGCGCCCGCCTGCCGTGTCGCCCGCGAGCCCGGCGAGCACGTCGATCGCGGCGGTCGTGCCGGCGAGCAACTCGTAGGGCAGCGTGCCCAGTTCGAACCTCTCGGGGACGGTGTCGGCGGACGGCAGCAGTTTGTCCGGGCGCAGCCGCTCCAGCAGCTGCGGCGAGGCGGTCAGGACACCGTGGTGCGGGCCGAGGAACTTGTAGGGCGAGCACACGTAGAAGTCGGCGCCGAGCCGGTCGACGTCCACGAAGGCGTGCGCCGCGTGGTGCACGCCGTCGACGTACAGCAGCGCCCGCGGGTCGCGGTGGACCAGACGGGCGATCCCGGCGACGTCCGGCACGGTCCCGAGCAGGTTCGAGGCGGCGGTGACGGCGACCAGCCGGGTGCGCTCGGTCAGCACGGCGTCCACCGCGGAGGGCGGGAGTTCACCCGTGACCGGATCGAAGTCCGCCCAGCGCACCCGGGCTCCGGCCCGCTCGGCCGCCTGGAGCCAGGGCCGGATGTTGGAGTCGTGGTCGAGACGGCTGACGACGACCTCGTCGCCGGGCGCCCAGTCCTTCGCGAGCGTCCGGGCGACGTCGTACGTGAGCTGGGTGGCGCTGCGGCCGAAGACGACCCCGGACGGATGGCCGCCCACCAGGTCGGCCATGGCCTGCCGGAACCCCTGGACGAGGTTCTCCGCGTTCACCTCGCCCGGAGTCAGCCGGCCCCTGATCGACAGCGGGCCGGTGAGCGCCTCCGCGATCGCCCCGGCCACCCGGGCCGGGGTCTGGGTTCCGCCCGGCCCGTCGAAGTGCGCGACACCGGACCTCAGGGCGGGGATCTCGGCACGCAGGGTGCCGACGTCGTACGTCACTCGGGCTCCTCACTGACTGCGTCGCGGCCCGCGCCGGCCGGTCCGGAACGGCTTCCGGCGGCGGGATCCCGTGACCGGGCGGGCCCGTACTCTCCGGTGATCATGACAGGTGGGACATCGCGGGGAAAGGCGGGGAGAAGCCCCCGCGCGCTCTCCGGGACCCGGCGCCGGGGGCCGGTCGCGGGGCCCCGAGCCGCCGCACGACGAACGGCCTGGGGCCGGCGACCGGTAACTCCGGTGCCGGCCCCAGGCCGTGAGTCGTGACGCGTCGAACGGGCCGGGGCTCCGTCACGCGTGGCGGTGCGACCGGCTGTTGCCCGTCAGCACCCGGTACAGAATCAGGAGGATCAGCGATCCCGCGATGGCGGCGATCCAGGTCGACAGGTCGAAGAACCCGTCGATCGAGTCGACGCCGAAGATCACCTTGCCGAGCCATCCGCCCAGCAGGCCTCCCGCGACGCCGATCAGCATCGTGATGATGATGCCGCCCGGGTCCTTGCCCGGCAGGAGCAGCTTGGCGATGGCACCGGCAAGCAACCCGATCAGAATCCAAGCGATGATGCCCACAGTTCCTCCATCGTCCGTCCGTACAAGATGTGTTCCTCACTCCGTGTGCGCCGTCCCGGCCGGAACAAACCTGCGAACCTCACACTGTTGTCCGGTCCGCCGCCACGGCCCTGTTCAGTTCGGCCGTGAACTGCGCCCCGGCCAGCAGCGCGAGGTTGGACAGCCACAGCCACACCAGGAACACGACCGGGCCAGCGAGCGAGCCGTAGAGCCTGCCGTACGTGCCGAAGACGGAGGCGTACAGCGCGAAACCGGCCGAGACGGCGAGCCAGAGGAAGGCGGCCAGCAGGCCGCCCGGCAGGGTGTGCCGACGCCGGCGGGCGGCCGGCGGCCCAGTGTGGAACACGACGAGGACCAGCAGCGCCACCAGGCACATCAACAGCGGCCAGCGGAGCAGGTTCCAGGCCAGGGCCACCGTGCGGTCCACACCGAGGACCCGGCCCGCGGCCTCGGCCACGGGGCCGGTCAGGAGCAGGACGAGCGCGCTCACGACGAGCAGCCCGAGCAGGGCCAGCGCGGTCAGCACCAGCCGGGGCGCGGTGCGCCAGGCCGAGCGGTGGTCGGCCGCGTCGTGCATGCGGTGCAGGGCCCGACGGAACACCGCCAGGTAGCTCGACGCGGACCACAGGGCGCTCGCCGCGCCGGTGACCAGCAGCAGCCACGCGGCGGAGCTTCTGTGCAGCATCTGGCCCAGCGCCTGGTGCAGTTCGGCCCCCGACTGTGCCGGCGCGTACGCCGTGACGTGCGCGATGAACTGCTCGGCGGTACCGGGGCTGATCAGTCCGAAGGCGATGACCATGACCAGCATCGCCGGAAGGACGGCCAGGATCGCGTAGTACGTCAGGGCGGCCGCCCAGTCGGACACGTCGTCGTTCCACATCGAGACCGGCGTGCGGCGCAGGGCCGGCCACCAGAAGGCGGTCGTCCGTGGGCCGTGCCGGCGGGGCCGCGCCGGGCGGACCACTCCGATGACGCGGTTCGGCCGGGACTCAGCGGACATGCGCGGTCCGCCGGTGGCCGGCGCCGGTCCCTGCCCGGCCTCCGCACGGTGCGTTGCCGCCTCGCGCTTCCTGGAGTCTCGTGACGATCGGTCTGTTCATGCCTCACCTCTCCGCGCCGGTCGGACCGGCGTTCCCGGCTCCCCGTGTGCGGCGAAGCCGGTCGAGGCTCTTCTTCCGCGCGCGACCGCCCCTACGCCTGCTCACCTGGGGCGCGGTGCGCGTGGGACCGGGTCAGCCCAGAGGGACGAACACGCGGATCGTCTTGCCGCCCCCGGGGCACGGCTCGACGGTGACGGCGTCGGAGAGCCGGATGATCAGGGGCCAGCCGTAGCCGCTGGTCCGGTCGGTGTGGGGGATCTCTCCCGTGCCGTAGGCCTGGTCGGGGACGGTGTCGCTGTGGTCGCGCACGGCGAGCCGGACGCCCTCGTCGGTCAGGACCGCGTCGAATCCGGCGAGGCCCTCGCCGTGCCGGATGGCGTTGGTGACCAGTTCCGAGACCACCAGCAGCAGGTCGATGACCGCGTCCGGGTTCGCGCCGCCCGTCCGGCCGTGCGCGCGCAGCAGCATCCGGACGTGGTCCCGTGCGTCGGCGGCGCTGGTGATCGCTCCGCTCGCTCCCGGGCCGGGACCGGCCAGGGGCGTCGGGTTGGCCGGGCTCATCGCCCGGTCGCCGGGTCCGGGAGTCACGCCGCCGCCCCGGCCGCGTGCGCGCGTACGACGAAGGCGTCCTCGCCCGTCGCCCGCGTCACGGTGGCTCCCGCACCGTCGGACATGCGCACACTCTCTCCCTTGCGCTCCCGCGACGTCGGCCGCTCCGGCGAGGCGGCGGGGTTCCCGGGACGCTGCGGCCGGCCGCAGCGCGCACGTCCCCGTGTGTCACCGCGCGGCGGTTCACGCGGGCTGCCTCGGCGGGAGACCGCGGTAGTAGGTTCCGACGCTGGACAGGTACGCGGGGTCCGAGGTCTCCCGGTCGGTCCTGAACACGGGCGCCGACTTCACCTCGTCGCGCGTGCACGCGACGGTGATCTTCCCGGACTCCGTGTCGATGCCGGCGACGAGGCCCACGGGAACCAGCACGCTCTTGCCGAACACCCAGACGCCGGTGTCGACGACGAGGTGCCGCATCCCCGAGTGGTCGGCCTGCCGGTCGACATGCCCTATGGTCCCGTCGGTGGCCTCGACCGTGTAGCCGGCCAGTTCGGCGGCCTCGGGGTGGCCGAACTCCGGTGCGTAGGACCAGATTCCGTCGATCGTCATGTATTCCTCCGTCAGCTGGGCGCTCTGCCGAGCCCAATACCCCGCTATCCGGCGCGCATTCGGCGAAATGCGGCGGACCGACCGGCGAGTCCCGCTCCGGCGGCAGGGATGCGTGACGGGGGCGTACCCCGGATCAGCCGGTTCCGGGGCTCCGTTCGCCGCCGCTCTCGTCACGGACCGCGGTGAGGTGCTCCAGCGTTCCGGTGATCTCCAGCAGCCGGTCCAGGGTGCGGGGCCGCTGATCGAGGTACAGGCGGGCTCCCGCGGCGTCGGTACGGCGCCGGATCATCAGCAGGGTGGCCAGGCCCATGGAGTCGATGCCGGCGAGAGCGGCGAAGTCCACGCGCAGTTCGGGGAACTCCGCGCCCGGGCCGTCCGGGCGGGCGAAGTTCTCGTCGACGGTCCTCATCAGCTCGTCGCACGTCTCGTGGTCGAGGTCTCCGGCGACGTGGATCACCAGTGCGGCGGGCCGGACGTCGACGGTCACGGTGAAGGCGGGGGGATGTGAAGTGGTCATGCGGGCTTTCCGGGGCCGGGGATCTTGGTGAGCGGCGTTCGCTCCGCGAGCGCCTCCCGCGCGTGGGCCAGGGTGCGGCAGGCGCGCGGGAAGTCCTTGAGTTGCAGGGCCAGCAGGTCCAGGGCGGGGTCCAGGCTCCGCGCGGGGACGTGGCGGGAGGTGAGGATGTCCGCGGTCCAGAGGATGAACCGGGTGAACAGTTGCTCGTCGGCGACGTACAGGGACGTGGCCAGGTACTCGACGATGTGGGCGAGGTCCTCGGCGGTGTGACGCCGCTGCCGTTCGGTGTAGCGGCGCATCGGCTCGAACCGGTCCTCCAGGTCCGCCAGGGTCTGCTTGACGAGCTGGTGCGTCGTCGCGGCGACGATCGTGTATTCCTGGTCGGCCAGGTGCGGCAGCCCGTCGACGGTCTGCTGGAAGGCCGGGGGGCCGGGCCGGTCGAGGCCCCGTTCGAGGACGGCCGCCGCCCCGCGCGCGTCGGGGGCCCATCCGTCGGCGCCCAGGGCGCGGGCGTACCGGCCGTCCGGACCGAAGGCGGCGCCGCCCGCGATGACGGGCACGCCGGCCGCCTGGCACGCCGTGACGGCCATGTGCGCGGTGGGCAGATGGGTGGGGATCGAGGAGGAGAGCGCCACGGCCCTGGGTCCCGTCCGGTGCAGATGCGCGATGAGATGCGGGGTGGGCACCTGCGCGCCGAGGAAGTCCACGCGCCAGCCCCGCAGTCTCAGTACCTCCGCGAGGAGTCTGGCCGGCAGCGCGTGCCACTCCCCGTCGACGCAGGCGACCGTGACGCGGGGACCGCCGGGGGTCTCGCCGCGGCACTCGGGCCGGTGGGCGAGGACGGCGATCACGCGCTCGTGGATGGCGGTGGCGGTGTGTTCCTGCGCGACGGTGAGCCGGTTCGCCGCCCACTCGGTGCCGACCTTCGCCTGGACCGGCGCGATCAGGTCGAGCAGGACGGTCTCGGCTTCGCCGGACGACTCCAGGGCGTCGAGGACGACGGCCGCGGCCCCGTGCTCGTCGCCCTGGTGGACGGCCGACCACAGGAGTTCACGGGCGGGACCGAGGTCGATTGCCTCCGGTCTCCGGACGGGATGGGGGGTCATCCTGTGTACCTGCCCCGAGTACGGCCGTTCACCGCACTCAGATGCGCGTGGTGGGGTGCGGTGATCGCGACCGTGGCCATGTCGTCGTGACCGCCGCGTCCGACCCACTGCGCGGCGAGCATCTGGATGTGCTCCACGACCGCCTCGGCCAGCATGCCCGCGCACTCGGCGAGCGCCGTCTCCAGCCGGCCGGTGCCGAAGAGCTCGTCGCCGAGCGGCCCTCCCCTGGCCTCGGTGATGCCGTCCGTGAAGAAGAGGCAGGTCTCGCCCGGCGCCAGGTCGATCGAGACCGTGGTGGAGCTCACGTCCCAGAACGCGCCGATGAGTGTCCCGCGGGTGGCGGTCTGCTCGACCGCGCCGTCGGCCCGGACGATCAGCGGAGCGGGATGCCCGGCGCTGGTGACCCGCAGCCGGACGAGGCCCGCGCGGCGGACGACGGAGGCCATGGCGAGGGTGGCGAAGCGGGTGTGGTGGGAGTTCATCAACGCGCCGTTGAGGAGTCCCAGGAGCCGCTGGTGGTCGTCGGCGAGCGGCAGCAGCGCCTGGACCGTGTTGCGGATCTTGCCGGTCAGCACGGCGGCCTCGAGTCCCTTGCCGCAGACGTCCCCGAGTACGACGAGGGATTCCTCTCCCTCCTCCGCGGCCGGGTGGACGTCGTAGAAGTCGCCGCCGACGCGTTCGGCCAGGCCCGCGGGGCGGTACCGTCCGGCGAACTCGACCCCGTGCACCGCGTGCAGCCGGGGCGGCAGCAGCTCGCGCATCAACGTCGCGGTGATGGCGGCCTGTTCGGCGTACATGCGGGCCGCGGACATGGCCGCTCCGGCGCGTGAGGCGAAGAGCCGGGCGAAGATCTCCTCACTCTCCGTGAAGGCGGCCCGGCGGCTCGACCGGAGCAGGATCAGGGCGCCCGCGGGCACTCCGTGGCCGGGCAGGGGCGTCACCACCGCGGAGCCGACCGGTTCCGTGAACCCTTCCGGCACGGCCCATCCGGGAACGAGGGCCGGGTCGATCCAGCGGGACGGTACGGGCGGGAACCCGCGCAGGGCCTCGCTGAGCCCCGGCAGCTGCCGTACGTCGTCGGTCACCGTCCGGTGCACGACGGCGCCGTCCGGTCCGCAGAACGTCAGCGGGACCTTGCGGCCGCGCGGCGGGGCGACGATGACGGCGGCGTCGGCGAGGTGCTCCGCGGCCAGCTCCGCCGTCACCTCCATGCAGCGTTCGACGTTCAGGGACGACAGCAGGGCGCTGGACGCTCCGGCCAGGAAGGCGGCGCGTTCCCGTTCGGCCCTGAGGGCGTCCTCCGCCACGCGTCGGTCGGTGTCGTCGACCAGCCACCACACGACGTGGCCGCCGTCCGTGCGGGTGGGGTGGGCCTCGAAGGTCCGGTCGCCGACCGCGCCGTGCACGATCGCGCCTTCGCCGGGGTCCCGGGGAGCGGGCACGAGGCCCCGCAGCCGGGTGTGGGCGGCGGCGATCCACTCGGGGACCACGTCCTCCAGCCGCGCTCCGGTGATCGCGTCGGGGAAGAGGGCGGCCGCGGCGGCGTTCGCTTCGACCACGCCGCCGCACGGGTCGGCGACCACCACGGGACAGGGAGCGAGACCCCACGCGGCGGCCGTGGTGGCGCCGCGTGGGCCGACGGGGGGTTGCTGGGAAGTGTCCACGAGCAAGGCCCGCTCCGCGAGCCCACCACCTTTCCGTCCGACAGAATGTTTCCGTCCGACAACCATCTCGCGGAGGACGGCGTCACGGCAAGTCGCGCCCGTCAGCGGCGGCGGCTGCGCGTGGACCAGCCGGCACCGACGCCCGAGAGATGAAGGGCGAGCAGGGCGAGCCCTATCAGCATGACATTGGTGGACGTGAAGACGTGATTGGTCGCGATCTCACCGGCGTTGATCAGGAACGCGATGAACAGCAGGACCGCGGCGGCGATGCCGAGCATGGGATCTCCTTCGTGAAGGTTCGGTCGACGAACGATGAAGCCCGGATGCCCCGAGAAGGCCGCCCGACACCACCTCGCGCGACGCGTCCGCCGGATCCACGGCCCGCCCGGTGGCTGCAACCGCGTGGCGGTCTTCCATGAAAGAGGGGACAAAGGCCGCACACCGGGGCGCCTTGCGACACCGCACCTGCCGGTTCACGAGAGGACGGGCGATGAAGCTCCGGGACGAACTCCCCCTCGACCACCACCTGGCCGCCGTCTACCGCTGGGGGTCCGCCTTCTGCGGGGTGGTCCTGCTCGTCTTCGGCATCCTCGGATTCGCCGACGAACTCAGTCCGTTCAACACGAACGGAGAATGAAGCCGGGCTCCCGGATCAGGGCGAGGGAACCCGTCACGCGGGTCCGGGCCACGCCTCAGGGCGAGGGAACCCTTCACGCGGGTCCGGGCCACGCCTCAGGGCGGGCGGAGCGGGCCCGCGGGCGGCGCCGGCCGGGCGGGTTCGCCCGGCGAGCGCCGCCACGGAGCGGCCGCTAGAAGAGGCTCCCGGCCGAGGCGGTCGCGCCCCGGGGCGCGACCGCGCCGTCCACCGGCCCGGTCGCCCGCCACACGTCCTCGTGGTCCTCGGCCAGTCCGAGTCCGGCCAGGCCCTTGAGATGCCCGAGCACGGTCGAGCGCCGGAAGCCCACGGCCTCGGTGAGTTCGGTCACCTCGACGCCGCCGGCACCCGCCTCCGCCAGCCGCTCCCACGTCCGCACGGCGTGACGGCTCAGACCGCTCTCGCTCACCGTCCTGATGACGGCCTCGGCCCGCTCCCCGTTCGCGTCCTGCCCGGGAATGGGGGGCCCGGCCTTCGCCCCCTGCGGTTCCACCGCGCCCAGGCGCTCCGGCACCTCACGCGGCGGCCTCCTCGGTCCCACCGGACGGGGCGTCATGTTCACCTTGCGGTGCCTGCGGCCTTTACTGTGTCGGCTCATCGATTCCTCATCTCCGCCTCGACGATGCTCACAGCAGGACAACGAGCGGGATCCGACTAGGTAGTTCAGCCGTTCGAAGGACAGGCAGGGGCACCGCCCGGCCGGGTGGCGGGCCCCCGCACCCACGCGCGGGGCGGGGTCAGCCGAGCGGACCGGACATGCCTACGGCCCGGCCGTGCAGCGTCCGGACCTCGTGCGCCGGGGTGAGCGGGGCGGTCACGGGCAGTCCCTTGGACGGGATGACGGAGGGCGTCCCGCTCCCCAGCGGCCCGGACTGCGGCGACTGCTTCCGCCTCTCCCCCGCCACGAGCAGGGCGTCGGCGGCGGCGACGGCATCCCGCACGCGGGTCGTTCCCGTCATCACACAGAGCGTGTAGGTGACGTCCTCCAGACCGCGGGCCGTCTCCGGCGTCTCCTTCTCGGCGTACGCGATCTTCAGGGCCGCGTAACGGGTCAGCAGCCTCCGGACAACCTTCGGGTCGGGCACGAGCACGGCGAGGGCTCCTCTCTCGAGTTTTCGTCCGTGTGCCCGGGTTCGCGGTGGTTCATTCGCAACAACCGGCCCAGACAACCTATTTGGCCCAACGCCTCCTCATCGGCGCGGTCCCGTCCCCCACGTCTCGCGTGCGGCCGGCACCGTTCTCCTCCCACCGGAGTGGTGTGGCACGAGGGAGACAGGGCACTCGGGACCGCACGAGAAATCTGTGTGAAGGAAAGGAACATGGCCACTTCCACGACACCGCAGTACACGGTCCCCGGCGTCAGCACGCAGGACGGCGGCCGGATCATCGAGCTGCTGAGCATGCGCCTGCACGCTCTCAACGACCTGTCCCTCACGCTGAAGCACATCCACTGGAACGTGGTGGGCCCGCACTTCATCGCCGTGCACGAGATGCTCGACCCACAGGTCGACCGCGTCCGCGACCTGGCGGACGACACCGCGGAGCGGATCTCCGCGCTCGGCGGGGTTCCGCACGGCACGCCCGGGGCGCTCGTCGCCGAACGGACCTGGGACGACTACAGCGTCGGGCGCGCCGACGCCATCGCCCACCTCGGCGCCCTCGACCTCGTCTACACGGGGATCGTGGAGGAGCACCGCGCGGCCGTGGCCGAGGTCGGCAAGATCGATCCGGTGACCGAGGACCTTCTGGTCGAACAGCTGCGGGCGCTCGAACAGTTCCAGTGGTTCGTCCGGGCGCACCTGGAGAGTTCGGGCGGTGCGCTGTCGCAGGCCGGCGCCCGCACCGAGGACGAGGCCGCGCGATCGGCCGGGCGGGCCGCCGCGCGCTAGCGGAGGACCACGACGGCGTACGACGGCGAGGGGCCCGGACCTGGAGCACAGGTCCGGGCCCCTCGCCGTCCGCGCGATTTCGCCCGGCCGGTCAGACGCGGTCGATGTAGCTGCGTACGGTCGTTCCGGAGTCGTCGCTGTGCACCCGGACGAGGTCCGAGAGGAAGTGCACGAGCAACAGGCCCCGTCCGCCGATCTGATCGGGGCGCGCGGGGTACCGGCCGGCCAGCGGATCACTCAGCCGCCCCGTGTCCCGCGACTCGCACACGATCTGCTCGCCCTCGGCCCAGATCCTCAGGGTCCCCGAACCACCGCCGTGCACCACGCTGTTGGTGGTCAGCTCCGCGACGACGAGGTTCAGGTCCTGGAGCCGGGGTGCCGACATCCCCCAGGCACGGGCCTCGGCCAGGGCGAAGTCGCGGGCGGCGGGCAGGAGTTCGGCGTCGAAGGGAACCGTCGCCGCCCCCGGCGGATGGCGCAGCTCGTGGTTGAAGCGGGCCAGCACACCGTCCGGGTCGTAGGCCGAGCTGACGCACTGCCGCCCGGCGCCGATCACGACGGGGTGGGTGGCGTGGGCGTCCGCGATCACGCCCGGGGGGAGGGCACGGGCGTCGTACGGGCAGAGGATGGTCACGTCCCGCCCGGCGAAGGCCCGGTTGATCAGGGCCTCGTGCTGGACGCAGGCCGGGTACTCCACCTCGGTGCGGCCGGCCCAGACGGGCTCGCCGATGATCCGTACATGGACGTCCCGGTGGGCGTCGGCGAACGCCCGCAGGACGGAGGGGATGATGCGGCCGGGGTTCCGGCCGGCGAGCGACATGTCGATCCAGCGGACGCCGTCGCCGAGCGGGCCCAGCGCCTCACGGACGAGTTCCAGTCGCCGGGCGGGAACGGCCACCGCCACCGGCTCCCCCGCGGCTACGCCGTCGGAGACGAAGCGGGTCATCTCCTGCACGTACTCGAGGTCGTCGCGGTAGATGAGCGCGGGATGGACGAAGGGCTCGTCGTGCGGTGCCGCCGTCGTCATGCTATCACCACCGCCGGGCCCGGGGACCGTCGTCCGGCGAGCGGTCCCGTGTCCGGGTACGCCAGGGGCGAGCGCGTCTGCGCCCGGCCCACTCCTCGCTCGACACCCACGGACTCACCCCCGGACCCACTTTACTTCGCCGCATCCGAACGGTGTCGCCGGGAGGAAGGAACCCCTGACCCGGGGCCGGCGGGAGGCGGGGCGGACGCCTCCCCGAGTTTTCCGGAAACCGGGTGGCATGAGTGGTGGGATGCGGGGCAGACGGGCCCTGTCATCAATTCCTTGGGAAGATGTGGGGTGGACGGCATGGCAGCCGTGACGGCAGTGAGGGCGGCGGACACGGCGCACCAGACGGAGACGGCCGTGGGGGGCGTCCTTCCGCAGATCGCGGAGCCGCTGAAGATCAGCCCGAAGGACGCGCGGGAGCTGTCCCGCCAGTTCTTCGACCGGCTTGCCGTTCTGGAGGAGGGGACGCACGAATACCAGTACGCGCGCAACACCCTCATCGAGATGAACCTCTCCCTCGTCCGGTACGCGGCGGCACGCTTCCGCAGCCGCAGCCAGGGTGAGATGGAGGACATCGTCCAGGTCGGCACGATCGGGCTGATCAAGGCCATCGACCGTTTCGAGCTCACCCGCGAGGTCGAGTTCACCTCCTTCGCGGTCCCGTACATCGTCGGTGAGATCAAGCGCTTCTTCCGTGACACCAGCTGGGCCGTGCACGTGCCCCGCCGGTTGCAGGAGGCCCGCGTCGAGCTCGCCAAGGCGACGGAGGAACTGCGCACACGCCTCGGCCGCACGCCGACGACCCGTGAGCTGTCCGAGCTGATGTGCCTGTCCGAGGAAGAGGTCATCGAGGCCCGCAAGGCGTCGAACGGCTACAACTCCTCCTCCCTCGACGCCGCGCTCACGGCCGACGGCGGCGCGGACGGCGAGGCGGTCCTCTCCGACTTCATCGGCGAGGAGGACCCCTCGCTGGAACTGGTCGAGGACTTCAACTCCCTGGCCCCGCTCATCGCCGAGCTGGACGAGCGTCAGCGCCGGATCATTCATCTGCGCTTCGTCGAGGAGCGCACCCAGGCCCAGATCGGCGAGGAGCTCGGCATCTCGCAGATGCACGTGTCCCGTCTGATCACCCGCATCATCAAGCGCCTGCGCGTCGGCCTGCTCGACCCCTCGGTCGCCTGACCCTCCCGCACGTCACAGCCCCACGCCGATCCCGTCGGCCCGCCCCGGACTCCGCTCCGGGGGCGGGCCGACGGGATTTCGCGTACGTGGTCACACCGCTCCGGGACCGAGAGGGTCCTGTGTATCCAGTTCGCTCCTGGTTATTCCTGCCACGGGTGACGTTTTCCGGCCCCCGAAGAATTCCTTCCCGCACTTTGTTCCGTCCCGCTTGTCTGGGTTAGCCTGCGGCGTATTTCCATGACGGGACGACCCGTGATCTGCGGGAATCCCACGGGCAGGCACGGGGGACCGTCCGTGGGCCCGGCGTGGTTCCGAGTTCCGTGTCACGGGACTCCAGGGGAGCGGAACGAGGGTGGCCATGACCAGGGCAGCGAGCGGGACGTCCGTACGGACGCCGGGTGAGCAGGAGTTGCGGCAACTGCTGGCCGGCCTCACCGCCGTGCGCGACGGCGACTTCGGCACGCGGCTTCCCGACGAGGCCGGTGGCCTGCTGGGGGACATCGCCACCGTCTTCAACGGCATGGTCGACCAGCTGTCGGTGTTCACCTCGGAGGTGACCCGGGTGGCGCGCGAGGTGGGCACCGAGGGGACGCTCGGCGGCCAGGCGGAGGTACCGGGCGTTTCGGGCACCTGGGCCGATCTCACCGACTCCGTCAACGCCATGGCGGGAAATCTCACCACGCAGGTCCGTGACATCGCGCAGGTGGCCACGGCGGTCGCCAAGGGCGATCTCTCCCAGAAGATCGACGTGCCCGCACGCGGTGAGATCCTTCAGCTGAAGGAGACCGTCAACACGATGGTCGACCAGCTCTCCGCGTTCGCCGACGAGGTCACCCGCGTCGCCCGTGAGGTCGGCACCGACGGACGCCTCGGCGGCCAGGCGCAGGTTCCCGGGGTCGGCGGTGTCTGGCGTGACCTCACCGACTCGGTGAACTTCATGGCCGGCAACCTCACCGCCCAGGTCCGCAACGTGGCCCAGGTGACCACGGCCGTGGCCCAGGGCGATCTCTCCCAGAAGATCACCGTGGACGCCCGGGGCGAGATCCTCGAACTGAAGAACACCATCAACACGATGGTCGACCAGCTCTCTGCGTTCGCCGACGAGGTCACCCGCGTCGCCCGCGAGGTCGGCACCGACGGACGCCTCGGCGGCCAGGCCGACGTGAAGGGCGTCAAGGGCACCTGGCGTGATCTCACCGACTCGGTGAACTTCATGGCGGGCAACCTCACCGCCCAGGTGCGCTCCATCGCCCAGGTGGCCACGGCGGTGGCCAAGGGCGACCTGTCGCAGAAGATCACCGTGGACGCCCGGGGCGAGATCCTGGAGCTCAAGGAGACCATCAACACGATGGTCGAGCAGCTCTCCGCGTTCGCCGACGAGGTCACCCGCGTCGCCCGCGAGGTCGGCACGGCGGGCAACCTGGGCGGCCAGGCCACGGTGCGGGGTGTGTCGGGCACCTGGAAGGACCTCACCGACAACGTCAACGTGATGGCGTCGAACCTGACCGGACAGGTCCGGTCCATCGCCCAGGTCGCCACCGCCGTCGCCCGCGGCGACCTGTCCCAGAAGATCACCGTGGAGGCGAAGGGCGAGGTCGCGGCGCTCGCCGACGTCATCAACACGATGGTCGACACGCTGTCCGCGTTCGCCGACGAGGTCACCCGCGTGGCGCGCGAGGTCGGCACCGAGGGACGGCTCGGCGGCCAGGCGCACGTGCCCAACGTGGCGGGCACCTGGAAGGACCTCACCGACAACGTCAACTCGATGGCCAACAACCTCACCGGCCAGGTCCGCAACATCGCCCTGGTGACGACGGCGGTGGCCAAGGGCGACCTGTCCAAGAAGATCGACGTCGACGCGCGGGGCGAGATCCTCGAACTCAAGACGACCATCAACACGATGGTCGACCAGCTCTCCGCCTTCGCAGCCGAAGTCACCCGCGTCGCCCGCGAGGTCGGCAGCGAGGGCCGGCTCGGCGGCCAGGCCGAGGTGGAGGGCGTCTCGGGCACCTGGAAGCGGCTGACCGAGAACGTGAACGAACTGGCCGGCAACCTCACCCGTCAGGTCCGCGCGATCGCCGAGGTCACCGGCGCCGTGGCCGAGGGCGACCTGACCCGGTCCATCACGGTCGAGGCCTCGGGCGAGGTCGCCGACCTGAAGGACAACATCAACACCATGGTGGAGTCGCTGCGGGAGACCACGCGCGCCAACCAGGAGCAGGACTGGCTCAAGACGAACCTGGCCCGGATCTCGGGTCTGATGCAGGGGTACCGCGAACTGGACGTGGTGGCCGACCTCATCATGGACGAGCTCACCCCGCTGGTCGCCGCGCAGTACGGCGCCTTCTACCTCGCCGAGGAGACCGCGAAGGGCACGGAGCTGAGGCTGGTCGGGTCGTACGGCTATCCCGACGAGGACGGCCGTCCCACCCGTATCCCGCTCGGCCGCTCGCTCGTGGGGCAGGCGGCCCGCAGCCGCCGGGCGATCACCGTGGACGAGGTGCCGCCGGGCTACGTCACCATCTCCTCGGGACTCGGGCGGACGGCGCCCACGGCGCTGGTGGTCCTGCCCATCGTCGTCGAGGAGCAGGTGCTCGGCGTCATCGAACTCGCCTCCGTGACGCGGTTCAAGCAGGGGCACCGGACCTTCCTGGAACAGCTGATGGAGACCATCGGCGTCAACGTCAGCACCATCGTGGCCAACGCCCGCACCGATGAGCTGCTGGGCGAGTCGCAGCGTCTGACCGCCGAACTCCAGGCACGCTCCGAGGAGTTGCAGGTCCAGCAGGACGAACTCCAGCGCTCCAACGCCGAGCTGGAGGACAAGGCGTCACTGCTCGCGACCCAGAACCGCGACATCGAGGCGAAGAACCTTCAGATCGAGCAGGCCCGGCAGGAACTCGAAGCGCGGGCGCAGCAGTTGTCGCTGGCGTCCAAGTACAAGTCCGAGTTCCTGGCCAACATGAGCCACGAGCTGCGGACCCCGCTCAACAGCCTGCTCATCCTGGCCCAGTTGCTGGCGCAGAACCCCTCGCGCAATCTCACGCCCAAGCAGGTCGAGTACGCGGGCATCATCCACTCCGCGGGCTCCGACCTGCTTCAGCTGATCAACGACATCCTCGACCTGTCGAAGGTCGAGGCGGGCAAGATGGACGTGACGCCCGAACGGGTCCCGCTGCGGCAGCTGCTGGAATACGTCGAGGCGACCTTCCGTCCGATGACCTCGCAGAAGAGCCTGGAGTTCACGGTCAGCTTGGCTCCGGGCGCCCCGGTCGACCTGCTCACGGACGACTCCCGGCTGCGGCAGGTGCTGCGCAACCTGCTGTCGAACGCGGTCAAGTTCACCGAGCAGGGCCGGGTCGAGCTGCGCATCGAACCGGCGGCAGGTGCGGAGATCCCCGCGGGAGTTCGGCGCGGCGGCACGATCGCGGCCTTCCGGGTCAAGGACACCGGTATCGGCATCCCGGAACAGCAACTCGAGACGATCTTCGGCGCCTTCCAGCAGGCCGACGGCACCACGAGCCGCAAGTACGGCGGCACGGGTCTGGGTCTGTCGATCACGCGGGAGATCGCGCATCTGCTCGGCGGTGCGGTCACCGTCGACAGCACACCCGGACAGGGCAGTACGTTCACACTCTTCCTCCCGGTCGCCCGGCCCGAGTTCGAGGAGCTGCTGGCCGGCGGGCGCCCGTCGGAGCCGGCGCCGGACGAGGGCACGGCGGCGCGCACGGAGCCGCGGTCCGGCGTTCCCGGGTCGATCGGCCTGCCCCGCCAGCGGCGCCGGCGGCTCCTGGTCGTCGAGGAACGGCCGCGGGGGCTGCTGACGCTGGTGGCCGAGAGCGCGGTCGGGGACGTGGCGCGCAGCCGTGACGAGGGGGACGCGCGGGAGAGCGTCGACGTCGTCACCGTCGTCGGGGCGCAGGAGGCGGCGAGCGCCCTGGCCGTGGAGCCCTGGCACTGTGTCGTCCTCGAACTCGGCATGCCCGACGGCGAGTCGGCCCGGTTCCTCGAAGCGGTGGAGGGTGACTCGGCCCTGGCGACCGTGCCGGTCCTCATCCACAACGGCAGCCGTGTCGATCTCGCCCACGAGCAGGCCCTCCAGACCCGCTCGGGCGCGCGGTCGCTCGAATTCCTGTCCAGTCTGGACGAGTTGCGCGAACGGATCGCGCTGCACCTGTCCGCCGACCAGCCGGGCGACGTGGTGCCGCTGGTCCGGGCCGAGGAGGCCAGGAACCGGCCCGCGCGCCCGATCGACAACGCCTTCCAGGGCCGTACGGTGCTCGTCGTCGACGACGACGCCCGCAACCTCTTCGCGCTGAGCGGCATCCTGGAACTGCACGGGTTCCAGGTGCTGCACGCGGAGAACGGCCGCAAGGGCATCGAGACGCTGCTGAGCCGGCCCGAGGTCGCGCTGATCCTGATGGACGTGATGATGCCCGAGATGGACGGGTACACCGCGACCGCCGAGATCCGCAAGATGCCCCGGTACGCCGACCTGCCGATCATCGCGGTGACGGCGAAGGCCATGCCGGGCGACCGGGAGAAGAGCCTGCTGTCGGGGGCGAGCGACCATGTCACCAAGCCGGTCGACACCGACGACCTGATCGCGTGTGTCCGGCGCTGGCTCGGGGAGTGACATGACGCCCGCCACCCTCCGCCGCGGCCGTCCGGCGGGCCGTCCGCCGCGGCCGCCCCTCCCCCGCCCCGCCCGGGGCCTCCGCCGAGGAGCGGCCGCACGATGAACAGTCCCGAGACCACCGGCCCCGGCGTCCCCGGTTCCACGGACGACGTCACGGAGACCGGGCAGAGCGGCGACCGCACGGGCGCGGCCCTGACCTCTCCGGTGGGCCGGCTGGCGGCCACCGTCGACCGGCTGCGCCGCGAGGTGCGGGCCGCCCAGGCGGAGGCCGACGGCCGGGCCCTGATCGAGCTGGCCAAGGGCATCCTGGTCGAGCGGCTCGGCTGCGGCCCCACGCAGGCCGCCCGCCAGCTCGGCGAGTTGGCCGAGCAGGCCAAGGTGCCGCAGCTCCAGCTCGCGGTCGAGATCATCAACCAGGCGGCGCACGACCGGCTTTCGGAGGTGACCAGCACCCTCCTGGCCGCCACGGCGGAGCAACCGCCGAAGGACGACGCGCCCGCCGTTCGGCTGCGCGCGGCCGAGAGCGGCGCGCTGGCGGCCGGCGACAGCCAGGCGGTGGCCGACTCCCTGCTCCAGCACGCGCTGACCCCGCTCGGAGCGGTCGCGGTGGCCATCTGGGCCGCGGACGCGGACGGTTCGCTCTCCCTGGCGGGCAGCGCCGGATTCTCTGCTGCCGAGGCCCGGCGCTGGCGTTACGTCCCCCCGGGCGTGGCGACGATGGCACGCCGTGCGCTGTCCGACCGTACGGCGCAGTGGGCGGGCACGCTCTCGGGCACCGGACTGCCGTCCATCGGGCACGCGGAGCATCCGGACGGCGGGCGGGTCGCCGTACCGGCCGGGTCCGGGGGCCGGATCCACGGCGTCCTGGAGATCGCGTGGCCCTCCCCCCTCGTACCTCAGCCACCGCAGGTCGTCCGCCAGGTCGAGGCGCTGGCCGAACTGTGCTCGCACACGCTGGAGACCCACGCGCTGCCGGGCGACTGCCCGGACGTGCGGGGCACCGCCGACGTCTGCGAACTGATCGACCTGGTGGACGGGCTGCACGATCCGGCTCTGGTCCTGGTGCCCCAGCTCGACGGCCAGGGACGGCTCGCCGACTTCCGCATCCGCCACGCCAACGGGCGCTTCCTCGATCCGGCAGGCCGGCCGCGCGGGACCGTTCAGGGGGCGCTGCTCCTGGAGGCCTACCCGCTGGCAGCCGGGGAGAGCGGCCTGTTCCAGAGCGTCGAGCGGGTCTACGCCACCGGAGAGCCGTTCCGGGCGCGGCGCATGGATCTGACGGCGCTGGTCGACCAGGTGCGGCTGTCGGCCGTGGCCGACATCAACGTCAGCCGGCACGGCGGGTCGGTGCTGCTCATCTGGCGCATAGAGGACGAGACGGCACGGCTGGCGAGTCTGCTCCAGCACGCCCAGCGGCTCGGCAGGATCGGCGGTTTCGAGGAGAACCTGCTGACCGGCGAGACCATCTGGAACGAGACGCTCTTCGATCTGTACGGCCGCTCCCCCTCCGGCGCCCCGGTCCCGCTGGAGGAGCTGGCCGCGCACGCCCACGCCGACGACGCCGTCACCATCGGGCGCTTCCTGCGGACCGTCCTGCACCATCGCCGGCCGGCCACGGCGGCGTTCCGGCTCCAGCGTCCCGACGGCGTGACCCGGCACATCCGTGTGGTGGCCGAGCCGGTGCTGGACGCCGACGACCGGCTGTTCACCGTCCGCGGCGCCTACCAGGACATCTCGGCGCAGCACTGGACCGAGGTGGCGCTGGCCGTCACCCGCGACCAGCTGGCGCACACCGAACAGCAGGCGCACGAGCGGAACCGGCTGACCCTCCAGCTCCAGCACGCGATCATGCCGCCGGCCCACGCGCCGCTGCGGGTCCCGGGCCTCGATGTGGCGGTGCGCTACCGGCCGGCGGAGACGGAGCAGCTCGTCGGAGGCGACTGGTACGACGCCGTCGTGCTGTCCTCGGGACTGGTGCTGCTGTGCGTGGGTGACGTGGCGGGTCACGGGATCGAGGCGGCGACCAGCATGGTGGTGCTGCGCAACGCGCTGCGCGGACTGGCCGTGACGGGTGCGGGGCCCGGGCAGCTGCTGTCCTGGCTGAACATCGTGGCGCACCATCTGACGGGCGGGATCACCGCCACGGCGGTCTGCGGGATCTACGATCCGCGCCGCCGCGTCCTGCGCTGGGCGAGGGCCGGACATCTGCCGCCCGTCCTGGTCCGGGACGCGGACTCCGACCCACTGCCCCTCCTCAAGGGCATTCTGCTCGGCGCCGTCCCCGAGGCGGTGTTCGAGGAGGACGAGGTGCAGCTCGAGGTCTCCGACACGCTGCTGATGTACACCGACGGCCTGATCGAACGGCGTGACCGCTCGCTGGAGGTGTCGCTGCGCCAGCTGCTCAACGCGGCCCGCTCGGCGCCCGGGACGCTGGACCATCAGCTCGACCGGCTGCTGACCTACAGCAGGTCGGACACCGACGACGACACCTGCATCGTGGGCATCCGGGTGGAGTAGGGCGCAAAAGGATGCGGCCCCGCGGGCAGCCGGGGGGAGTGACTGCCTGCGGGGCCGTACAGCTCGGGCTTCGCCAGGGGGGTAGCTTCCCGAGCTGTCTCAGAATGCTGGTGCCCCGGTCCCGGCGATGCATGCACACGAGTTTCCGGCCGGTTTTCCCCTCGGATGGCGGAGCGATCGGGTCAGGAACGTTCCCGCAGGGTGCGCAGCAGCGGCTCCAGGGAGTCGATGACGCACTGGGCGGGGACGCCCGCCTCCTCCAGCGCTCCCGCCCGGGTGGGTCGCCGGGCGTAGCCGAGGAAGCGGATGCCGGCGTGGCGCGCGGCCGTGTGGTCCGCGGGCGTGCCGCCGATCATCAGGGAGGTGTCCGGTTCGGCCCCCAGGGCGTTCAGGGCCAGCTCCAGCGGCGCGGGGCGGGGGGCGGGCGTCCCCGGGTCCGGCGTACGGCCGAATATGTGCGGGGCGAACCGGGCCGTGAGCCCTCGCCCGTCCAGGTAGGCGGTGACGGCCCGGGCCGAGGTGCCCGTCGCCACGGCGAGCCTCGCCCCGACCGCCGCCCAGGTGTGGATCAGCGGGTCCGCGTACGGCGTCGGCATCGCGGTGCGCACCGCCTCCAGCTCGGCCCGGGTGAGCCACTCGTCGAGCCGGGCGGCGGCCTCGCCTCCGTGATGCCGGCCGGCCGCCTCGGTCAGGGCGCGGTAGGGGTCCGCGAGGCCGTGCTCGACCTCGGTGAGCACCGCGCGCGGGCCCTGTTCCGTCAGCCGGTCCGGCCGGGCCCGCGCTACGGCCGTCGCCGAGGGGCCGGAGAACAGCTGACAGATCGGACCGTCGAAGCCGAACACGACATACCGCGTCCGCGCGACCAGTTCCCGAACGTTCTCGATCCGACTCGTCACCACCATGGTCTGTCCAGTCCCGGCAGTCACCAATCGAGCGAGTGTCGGCCAGTCGCCCCCGGCACGCCCCAGGGCGTGCGCGCGGTCGTCAGTGGGCCATGTCGGCGAGGTGCGGCACCACGCGGGTCAGCCTCAGGACTCCCCACAGGACCAGCGCGGCGCCGATCAGCTCGGGAAGCAGCCACCAGCCGGTACGGACCGTCTCGCCGAACAGCGTGACGCCGAGCACCAGGCTGAGTGTCGCGTCGCCGATGGTCAGGGCGGGCTGCGAGGCGGCCAGCGGACCGGCCTGAAGGGCGTTCTCGAGCAGCAGGACCGCGGCGATCCCGGTCAGGGCGAACCCGTACGTCTGCCACACGCCCAGGAAGGCGGCGAACCCTTCGCTCTTGAGCGTGCCCACGGCCGATTTGAGCAGGGCGGCGGTCAGCGCGTTGCTGATCGCCGAGGCCGCTCCCAGCACCGCGGCGCGAAAGAGCGGTGGGCGGCCGGGGCGGGCCACGGCGACCGCGACGGCCACGGCCCCCAGGCACACGACCACTGCCGGGATCCAGCGCTCCATGGGGGCCTCGGACCGTGCTCCCGAGGGAGCGGCCGACAGCAGGACGAGACCGAGGCCGGCCACGACTCCGGCTACGGCCTGCCATGCCGCGCGCGACAGACGGCGGTGCAGCAGCGGGACGGCGAGCATCAGGGCGAAGGGCAGCTCCAGGATGAACAGGGGCTGGACCAGCGACAGCGGCCCGTTCGCCAGCGCCAGGGCCTGGAAGAGCGCCGCGCCGATCACTCCGCCGATCCCGATGAGCCAGGCCGGCTGGCGGGCCAGCCGGACGATGAGCCGCAGTCCGCCGCCTTCGGTGAGGCGGCGGGCCGCCTTGCGCTGGAACGCCGTGCCCGCCGCGTTGCTGGCGGCCCCGAGGAGGGCGAACAGCACGGCCAGTCCTGTCACCCCTCCACCATGCCCCGGGACGCGGGTCCGGGCCTCCCCGGGCGGCGACGGCCACGGGCGGCCGGCGAGCCGTGGCCGGGGCGGTGGGCGGGTGGGATGAAAGGCCGGCGAGGGGGCAACCGACCTGTGGAGCCCCGTCATCCCATCCCCGTGATGACGGGGCTCCGCCTGTCCGCACGGGCCCCTCCGCGTCCCCCAACCGATCAAAATGCGCGACGACGGCGAAGGGAGGAGCGTGGGGGCAGAGGGAGGAGTGCGATGGGCACGAGGGCCACGCCCGGTCAGCGGGACGACCGCCGGGGATGGCTGCGCGGCTCGCCCCCTCCGCGCTGGGTACGGCTGCTCCCTCCCCTCCTGCTGGTCGGCGTCTGCGTGGGCGAGATCGCGAGCAGCGAGCCACTGGACATCGGCTTCCTGCTGGGCGCCATCCCGTCGCTGGCCGTCCTCTCCTACGGCCCCCTGGCCACGGCGTTCTTCGGCGTGATCGTCGTGGTCCTGCTCAACATCCCCGCACTCCAGCTCAACCATCCGGGCAACGCGGATCTGCTCACCATCAGCTTCATCGCCGTGCTGAGCGTGTTCGTGGCCCTGGTCCGCAGCCGCAGGGACGCACATCTGGTCACCGTGCGCTCGGTGGCGGAGGCCGCCCAGCTCGCCGTGCTCCCACCGCTGCCCGACCGCGTCGGCAGGGTCCGCTGCACCGGCCTGTACCGGCCCGCGCAGCAGGAGACCCTGGTCGGCGGCGACTTCTTCGACGTCCGTGACGGGCCGTTCGGAGTCCGGGCCCTGATGGGCGACGTACAGGGACACGGGCTGTCCGCCGTGGGGACGGTCGCCTCACTGCTCGGGGCGTTCCGGGAGACGGTGCTCGACCAGCGTGATCTGGAGGCCGCGGCGGCACGGCTCGACCGCAGGCTGGTGGTGGACTCCTCCTCGGTGGATCACGCCGAACTGTTCGCCACCGCGCTGCTCCTGGAGTTCCCGCCCGGGGCCGCCACGGTGCGGATGGTGTCCTGCGGGGCCCCCGCGCCGCTGCTCCTGCGCGGGACGAAGGTCCTCGAACTCGACACCGAGCCGGGGTCGCCGGTGGGTCTCGGGTTCTTCGAGCTGTCCCCGCCGAAGGTGCGGACCGTCGAGCTGGAGCCGGGCGACCGGCTGTTCATGGCGTCGGACGGTGTGAGCGAGAGCCGGGACACCGGCGGTGCCTTCTACCCGCTGCCGGACCGGCTGGCCGCGTTCGCCGAGGAGCCCTCGGACGCGCTGATCGACCGTGTCTGGGAGGACCTCGTCCGGTTCTGCCCCTCGATCCGCGACGACGTCTCCATCCTGGTCCTGTCGCCGCGGCTCGGGACCGGTGAGGAGGACCGGGGCGACCGGGGCGGGGGCGCCGACGGCTGACCGTCCTCCGTCAGCGCGGCCGGACGTCAGCTCGGCCGGACGTCAGCTCGCCCCGACGTCAGCCCGCCGCGATGTCGAGGGCCGCGATGTACCCGAACGTCATCGCGGGACCGATGGTCGAGCCCGCTCCCGCGTAGCTGTGCCCCATGACGGCCGCGCTGGCGTTGCCCGCCGCGTAGAGGCCGGGGATCACCGTGCCGTCCGGGCGCAGGACACGGGCGCGGGCGTCGGTGCGCAGGCCGCCCTTGGTGCCGAGGTCGCCCGGGACGATCCTGAAGGCGTGGAACGGGGGCAGCCACAGCGGGGCGAGGCAGGAGTTCGGGAGGACCGCCGGGTCCGTGTAGTAGTGGTCGTAGGCGCTGTCGCCCCGGTGGAAGTCGGTGTCCCTGCCGCTCAGGGCCAGGCCGTTGAAGCGGCTGACGGTGGTGCGCAGGGCGGCGGCGGGGACTCCGATCCGCCCGGCGAGGGCGTCCAGCGTCCACTCCTTGTACGCGGCACCCGACGTGTACCAGGAGTCGGGGAACGGGAGGGTCGGCGCGACGTCCTTGAACAGATAGCGGTTGCGGTAGTTCTGGTCGACGACCAGCCAGGCCGGGATGTCCGGAGCGCCCGGGTCGCGGTCGTACATGGTGTGCACGACGTCGCTGTAGGGCCCGGCCTCGTTGACGAAGCGGGCGCCGGCCGCGTTGACCAGCAGGCCGCCTGGCAGGGTGCGTTCGGCGAGGCAGAAGTAGGGCTCGTCGGGCAGCGGAACGGCCGGGCCCCACCAGGCGTCGTCCATCAGGTCGAGCGCGGCACCGGCGCGGCGGCCCGCCTGGATGCCGTCGCCGGTGTTCTCCTTGGCGCCCACGGTCCAGGCGGTCCCGATGGGCTGCCGCTGGAACTCGGCGCGCATGGCCGCGTTGTGCTCGAAGCCGCCGGAGCCGACGATCACCCCGCGCCGGGCCCTGACCAGGCCGGCGGCGCCGTTCCGGGTGACCACCGCGCCGGTGACCGCGCCGCTCTCCGTGTACAGGTCCGTCAGCGGGGTGTTCAGCCACACCGGGACCTGGGCGGCGAGCAGGCCCGCGCGCAGCCCGGCCGCGAGCGACTGGCCCATCGTCAGCGGTTTCTGGCCGAGCAGCGCCGCCCTGGTGCCGCGCGCCAGGCACGCGGTGGCGACGGCCGCGCCCTTCGCGCTCACGGCGGCGAGGGTGAGCCATTTGTAGTCGGCGCTGAAGACGACCATGCCGGCCGGAACGGCCATGTAGGGCGGGTTCAGACGGTCGAGTTCGGCTCCGAGGACGGTGCCGTCGAGCTGGTCGGGCTCCATGGAGCGTCCGCCGGGAAGGCCGCCGGGGAGTTCCGGGTAGTAGTCGCTGTAGCCCTCCATCCAGCGGAAGCGCAGCGGGCTGTTGGCCATCACGAAGGAGATCATGGCCGGTCCGTGGCCGAGGAAGGCCTGCTGCCGGTCGGCGGAGACGTCCGGTCCGACCACGGCGGCGAGGTAGGCGGCGGCCTTGGCCGGGGTGTCGGGGACGCCCGCGGCGAGGATCACCGGATTGTTGGGGATCCAGATGCCCGCGCCGGAGCGGGCCGCGGAGCCTCCGAAGGTGGGCGCCTTCTCCAGGACCACGCAGCTCAGTCCCTGCTTCGCCGCGGTCAGCGCCGCGGTCATGCCCGCGGCTCCCGAGCCGACCACCACGACGTCGTACGTGCCCAGGGCGGGCAGGTCGGCCGCGGCGGCGGAGCCCGCGGGGCCGGTGACGCCCGCGGCGAGCGCGATCGCGGCGCCCGTGGCCGTGCCCAGCACCCCGCGCCGCGAAGGGCCCGGGGCCGAGGTGGGGGCGTGAGGTCTGAGGGCGTCCGCGCTCAGGGACATGGCAGGGCACTCCAGCGGGGCGGGGGACGGTGAGGTGTTCCGTTGCTCCGGGGGCCGGCCGGCCCCCGCCGTACGCGTTCTGACACAGCGTCAGGAATGTCGCGCGAGGGTCTTGTGAAGTCAAGGGCAAGCGGAGCAGAGCTCGCCGATCACCCCAAGATCGGACAGAAGTTACCAACCGGTATGTAGTGACTTAACGAGCCGGTAACAGTAGAACCTGTTCCCACTCATCGAGAGTGAGGAGTGTCACGTGGGTGACATCAACCAGCAGACACAGGACTCCAGGGGAGTTTCGCGCCGACGATTCATAGCTGGAACAGGTTCTATTCTTGGAGCAGTCAGCCTGGCCGGCCGTGCCGTCGCGGCCCCCGCCCGGATCGCCACGGCGGCCACCTCGATCCCGTCCGGAGCACATGTCCCCGTCCTGGTGATCGGCACCGGGTACGGCGGCTCCGTCGCCGCCCTGCGCCTGGCGCAGGCGGGCGTCGACGTGCAGATGGTCGAGATGGGCATGGCCTGGGACACCCCGGGTTCGGACGGCAAGATCTTCGCCAACACGACC
Source organism: Streptomyces sp. f51 (assembly GCF_037940415.1). Taxonomy (NCBI): domain Bacteria; kingdom Bacillati; phylum Actinomycetota; class Actinomycetes; order Kitasatosporales; family Streptomycetaceae; genus Streptomyces; species Streptomyces sp. f51. The sequence continues at coordinate 166,628 of NZ_CP149798.1, forward strand.
AGCCCGGACCAGCGTTCGTACTGGCTGCGAACCAGGACCAAGCAGCCCCTCAGCAACTTCCTCGGCTTCCCGATCGACAAGGACATCCCCCGCTACACGGGGATCCTGGACGCCGAGGAGATGGGCCAGATCATCGTGTACCAGGGGCGCGGCGTCGGCGGCGGCTCCCTGGTCAACGGAGGCATGGCGGTCACCCCGAAGCGGGAGAACTTCGGCGCCATCCTCCCGTCGGTGAACGCCGACGAGATGTACGCGACCTACTATCCGCGCGCCAACGCCACGCTCGGCACGGGCCTGATCGACCCGGCGTGGTTCGACACCACCGACGCCTACCAGTACGCACGGGTCGGCCGTAAGCAGGCCCAGCGGTCCGGCTTCCCCTTCGTCTTCGTGCCCGACGTGTACGACTGGGACTACATGAAGCAGGAGGCCGCGGGCACCGTCCCCAAGTCGGCCCTCGCCGGAGAGATCCTCTACGGCAACAACTACGGCAAGAAGTCGCTCCAGAAGACCTATCTCGCCCAGGCCACGGCCACCGGCCGGGTCACCATCTCACCGCTGCACAAGGTCACTTCGGTCGCGCCCGCGGCCGGGGGCGGCTACACGGTCGTGATCGACCAGATCAACACCAACGGCGACGCCACAGCCACCAAGACGGTGACCGCGGACCGGGTGTTCTTCGCGGCCGGAAGCGTCGGAACCAGCAAGCTCCTGGTCAAGCTGAAGGCCACCGGAGCCCTGCCCGCCCTGAACGGCGAGATCGGCCAGGGCTGGGGCGACAACGGCAACGTCATGTGCGGCCGGGCGAACCAGATCTGGGATCCGACCGGCTCGCTCCAGGCCAGCATCCCCTGCGGCGGCATCGACAACTGGACGGCGGGCGGCGCCTTCGCGGAGGTCGCACCGCTGCCCACCGGAATCGAGACGTGGGCCTCGTTCTATCTGTCCATCACCAAGAACCCGAACCGCGCCCGGTTCACCTGGAACGCCTCCACCGGAGCGGTCGACCTCAACTGGCAGACCGCCTGGAAGCAGCCCGCCATCACCATGGCGAAGAGCATCTTCGACAAGATCAACGCGAAGGAGGGGACGATCTACCGGACCGATCTGTTCGGCGTGTACAAGATCTGGGGCGACCATCTCACCTACCACCCGCTCGGCGGCGCCGTGCTCAACAAAGCGACCGACAACTACGGCCGCCTCCAGGGCTATGCGGGCCTGTACGTCATCGACGGCGCGCTGATTCCCGGCAACACCAGCGTCAACCCCTTCGTCACGATCACGGCGCTCGCCGAGCGCAACATCGAGAACATCATCGCCCTGGACCTCTAGGGCCGATCCGCGGACCGGACGCGGTCAATGGGTCGGCAGCACGCAGACGGCGTCCAGGCCCAGTACGTGGTTGAGCCGGCCGAACGCCAGCCAGGAGCCGATGCTCATGGTCAGCTCCACGATCTCCCGCTGGCTGTACAGCGCCGTCATCCGGGACCAGAACTCCTCGTCAAGACCGTGGTGATCCAGGGCGTACCGCTCCGCGTACTCGGCGGCCAGCCGCGTCCGGTCGTCGAAGGCATCGGTGGTACGCCACTGGGTCACCGCGTCGGGGAACTCCTCCTCGACCTTGTCGCCGTCCCGCTCCGTGCGCCAGTCGAGACAGAACAGGCACCCGTTGATCTGCGCGATGCGCAGCCGGGCGGCCTCGAACTCGCGCAGGCCGAGCGTCGTGTGCTCGTACACCGACAGGGAGAAGTTCGCTGCGGCCATGCCGATGCCGGGCACCAGCTCGCCCCAGACGTACCCGATCGGTTCCTGTCCCTCGGGGATGTCGATGCGCAGGGTCATGGGATTCACTTCCTTCCGAGTCGGCCGGCCGCGGGACGCAGCGGGACGTCGAGTGCGTCGTAGAGCCCGGGTTCCGCGTCCACCAGCCAGTCGATGGCGCCGACCAGTCGGCCGACCGCGGTGGCGTTTCCCCCGGCGGAGCGGTTCTCGCCCTCGTCGGTGGCCGCGACGGTGACCTCGATGCGCGGGCGCCCCTCGATGATCACGCGGTGGGCTCCGTCGCCTTCGGGCGGCGAGGGCCAGTCCGGAGCGCAGGAGGCGTGGATACGGGTGATGTGCTCGATGACGATGCGGGGCTCTCCCCCGACGATCCCCTGCACCTCGAAGCGGACCGCGCCCTGGGTGCCGGCCGCGAACTCGCCCATGGTCCGGGTGGTCACCGTGTCCGTGAGCGGGCGCCGCTCCAACGTCTCGCGGATGTCGTCGAGTTCGACGTCGAGGGCCCTCGCCATGAGCCGGATCTGGCCGCCCCAGACCATGGTCGGTATCGACGGGGCGAGCATCAGCGGCTCGTAGTCCATCGGCTGCCCCATGCCGACCAAGTACCGTACGGATTCCTCCTGTTCGTACGTCGAGTAGTCGAAGATCTCCTGGCAGCGGATGGCGTCGACGGTGGTGCCCAGACCGCTGACCAGCAGCGGCAGCACGTCGTTCCCCCAGCCGGGATCGACCCCCGAGACGAACAGGGAGCCACCTCCCTCGGCGACGGCTGCGAGCACCGGGTCCCGGAACTCGGGCGGGGCGTTGCGCTGGTCGTAGAGCGGATAGAGGGCGGGCGTGACGACCACCGCACCGGCCCGGATCGCCCTGCCGATGTCGTCGAGGGCCTCGTCGGGACGGATGTCGCCGGTGGCCGCGTAGACCACCGCACCCGGTCCCGAGGCCAGGACCGCGTCGATGTCGTCGCTCGCCGCGACACCGAGGCCCTGGCCCAGTCCGGCGAGCTCGCCCGCGTCGCGGCCCACCTTGCCGGGGTCGTGGACGAGGACGGCCGCGAGTCTCAGTTTCGGGTGGGCCTCGACGGCGCGGATGGCCGCGCGGCCGACGTTGCCGGTACCCCAGACCACCGTGGAAATCATGCGGCGGAGAGTAGCGAGAGGGCCTCCAGGTTCCCATAGCCGCGACCGGGGAGAATTCCGGCGCCGCCCGGCGGGAGGCCGCCCGGCCCGGCGCCGGCCGTCGGGTGCGGCTCGGCGGCCCGTGGCCGGAACACCCCGTAGGCTCGAACCATGGCCAAGTACTTCGACGTTCACCCGGAGAACCCGCAGCGGCGCGTCATCAGCCAGGTGGTGGAGATCGTCCGCGACGGCGGGCTGATCGTCTACCCGACGGACTCCTGCTTCGCGCTCGGCTGCGCGCTCGGCAACCGGGAGGGCATCGACCGCATCCGCTCGATCCGCCGGCTCGACGAGCGCCACCACTTCACGCTGATGTGCGAGGACTTCGCCCAGCTGGGGCACTTCGTACGGATCGACAACGCGGTCTTCCGCACGGTCAAGGCGGCGACGCCGGGCAGCTACACCTTCGTCCTCCCGGCGACGAAGGAGGCTCCGCGCAGGCTGCTCCACCCGAAGAAGAAGACCGTCGGGGTACGGATTCCCGACCACGTCGTCGCGCAGGCGATCCTCTCCGAGCTGGGCGAGCCGATGCTGTCGAGCACCCTGCTCCTGCCCGACGAGGACAAACCGCTCACCCAGGGCTGGGAGATCAAGGACCTCCTCGACCACGTGGTGGACGCCGTCATCGACTCCGGCGACTGCGGCACCGAGCCGACGACCGTCATCGACTTCTCCGGCGGCGAGGCCGAGATCGTCCGGCACGGGGCGGGTGACGTCACTCGGTTCGAGTGACACCGCCGACGGCGACCGGGCCGGCGCGTGACAGCATGATCACGGCCCGGACCGCCGGGCCGTCCAGTTGCTCACCGTCGACCGCGCCGAGAGGCGGACCCATGACCTCCGTACAGGGCACAGCCGTGGACATCCCCACCGAGGACGGCACCGCCGACGCCTACCTCGCCCATCCCGCCGACGGGGTTCCCCGCCCGGGTGTCCTGCTCTACCAGGACGCCTACGGTCTGCGCCCGCACCTGCGGTCGATGGCGGACCGGCTGGCCGCCGCCGGTTACACGGTCCTGGTGCCCAATGTGTTCTACCGGCACGGACGGGCCCCCGTCTTCGACCTCCCCGAGTTCATCGGCCCCGAGACGCTCCCCGACCTCTGGACCCGGATCGGCCCGGTCATGCAGTCGCTGACGCCGGAGCTGTCGGTGCGCGACGCGGGTGCGTATCTGCGGTGGCTGGAGGCCAGCCCCCGGGTGACCGACGGACCGGTCGCGGTCACCGGCTACTGCATGGGAGCCCGGCTGGCGCTGCGCACCGCGGGCGCCTTCCCCGAGCGGGTCGCCGCCGCGGCCGGCTTCCACGGAGGGCGGCTCGCCACCGACGAGCCGGACAGCCCGCACCTGGCCGCCGAACACATCGGCGCCGAGCTGTACTTCGGCCACGCCGACAACGACCCGTCACTGACCGAGGACCAGATCGAGCGGTTGGAGGCGGCGCTGACCGCCGCCGGTGTCCGGCACCGCTGCGAGGTCTACCCGGACGCACCGCACGGGTACACGCAGGCCGACACCGACTCGTACCAGAAGGAGGGCGACGAGCGGCACTGGGAGGCGCTGCTCGATCTGCTGTCGCGCACCCTCTGATCACGCGCGCCGAACGCGGACGTCCCGCACGCCTGGGAGGCGCGCGGGACGTCGTTCGTGCGATGAGGGGTCAGCTGGTCGTCACGGCGGTGTCGTCCACGACGAAGCTGGTCTGGAGCGAGGAGTCCTCGACGCCGCTGAACTTGAGGCTCACGGTGGAGCCGGCGAAGGAGGACAGGTCGAACGTCTTCTGCGTGTAGCCGGTGGCCTTGTTCAGGTTCGAGTAGGTCGCCAGCGTGGTCGATCCGGCGGTGACCGTCAGCTTGTCGTACTGCGAGCTGGTGGTGGTCTCGGCGGAGTCGATGTGCAGGTAGAAGGTGAACGAGGCCTTGCAGCCGCTGGGAATGGTCACCGACTGCGAGAGCGTGTCGGTGTGCGTGGAGCCGTAGCCGTCCAGCCAGGCCTTGTACGAGCCGCCGTGGGCCGCCTCGCCCGTGTCGGTCGTGATGACTCCGCTGCTCGCGGTCCAGGTGGTGGCGCCGGACTCGAAGCCGGGGTTGCCGAGCAGCTGCGCCGAGGTGCAGGTGCCGCCGCCACCGGAGGTGCTGACGGTCCAGGTGAACGAGGCCGTGCCGGTCGCTCCGGTGCTGTCCGTGACGGTCACCGTGGTGCTGTACGTCCCGGCGGTGGTCGGGGTACCGGTGATCGCGCCGGTGGAGCTGTTGATCGACAGGCCGGTGGGCAGTCCGCTCGCGGAGTACGTGAGGGCGCCGCTGTTGGTGCTGCTGGCCGAGACCTGAAGGCTCACCGCGGTGCCGACGGTCGAGGACTGGCTGCCCGGGTTGGTGACGGTCACACCGCTGCTCGGCGGGGTGACGTGGCTGCCGACGGCGATGCCCGCGAAGGCGTTCGCCACGCCCGCGTACTGGGTGGAGTTCGCACCGTACAGCGCGGTCGCGGCGTTCAGCGCGGCGGTACGGGCGCCCGCGTAGTTGGTGCTGGACGTCATGTACGTCGTCAGCGCCTTGTACCAGATCTGAAGGGCGGCGGCGCGGCCGATGCCCGCGACGGCGACACCGTCGGAGGTCGAGCTGTTGTACGTGACGCCGTTGATGGTCTTGGAGCCACTGCCCTCGGAGAGCAGGTAGAACATGTGGTTCGCCGGGCCCGAGGAGTAGTGGACGTCCAGGTTGCCGACGCCTGAGTACCAGCTGTCCGCCGAACTGCCGTCCTTGCTGGGCTTGTCCATGTAGCGCAGCGGGGTGCCGTCGCCGTTGATGTTGATCTTCTCGCCGATGAGGTAGTCGCCCACGTCGGTCGAGTTGTTGGCGTAGAACTCCACGCCGGTGCCGAAGATGTCCGAGGTGGCCTCGTTCAGGCCGCCGGACTCACCGGTGTAGTTCAGGCCCGCGGTGTTGGAGGTGACGCCATGGCTCATCTCGTGGCCCGCGACGTCCAGCGAGGTCAGCGCGTGGGTGCTGCTGGTGCCGTCGCCGTAGGTCATGCAGAAGCAGCTGTCGTCCCAGAAGGCGTTGACGTACGCCGTGCTGTAGTGGACGCGCGAGTAGGCGGCGACGCCGTCGTTCTTGATGCCGCTGCGCCCGAAGGTGTTCTTGTAGAAGTCCCAGGTCGTCTGGGCGCCGTAGGCGGCGTCGGCGCCGGCGGTCTGGGTGTTGGAGCCCGCGCCGGTGCCCCAGACGTCGTCGGAGTCCGTCATCAGCGTGCCGGTGCCGGAGGTGCCGTTGTTCAGCGAGTAGGTCTTGTGACCGCCGCGGGTCGAGTCCGTCAGCTGGTACGTCGATCCCGACAGCGTGGTGTTCAGCGTGACCGAGCCGCTGTACTGGGTGTTGCCGGTGCCGGTCTCGATGCCCTCGTACCGGGTGAGTTCCTTGCCGGTCGTGGCGTCGGTGACGACGTGCAGCCTGCTGGGCGTGCCGTCGTCCTGGAACCCGCTGATCACGGTCTCCCAGGCGAGCCGGGGCGTACCGGTGCCGGCCCAGATGACCTTGCGGGCGCTCTGGGTGGAGGGCTTCTCCGCCTTGAGCGACTTGGCCGTCTTGAGGGCCTGGGCTCCCGCGGCGGCCTTGGTGACGGTGGCGGTGGTGCTCGCGACCTTGATGGCGTGCTTGTTGTTGAAGGTCGTGCTCACCGTGCCGGTGGCCTGCGAGGCGGGCGGAGTGTGGACCACGATGTCGCCGCCGAGCACCGGGAGTCCGGCGTAGGTGCGCTCGTAACGGGTGTGCACGGTGCCGTCGTTGTCCTTGACGACGTCCTTGACGACCAGCTTCTCCTTGGAGCCGAGGCCCAGGGTTCCGGCGGTCGCGGCGGTCTGCTTCGATGCCTTCGTCAGCAGCGCCGCGTGCTGGGCCGGGGTGAGCTTGGCCTCAAGTCCCCCCGTGCGCAGGGGGGTTGTGTGGGGGGCGGGCTTGGCGACAGCCGGAACCGTCTGTATGCCGACGGCCAGGAACGCGGCGGTGGCCACCATGGCTCCGGCCGCGGTCGCCTGACGGGGGAAACGTCTCACTCGTACTCCTACTGCTTCGGCCGCGGTCGGCGGCCGGTGACAGACCGGGCAGACGGGATGTGCTGTCCGGGAAGAGCTGAGCAGGGGCGCGCGGGAACGCGGCTGTGGGCAGGCCATGGACGACCTGTCCGACAGGTGTGGGCAAGGATGGCACTCTTGACCTAGGCATGACATGGCCTTGGTGGGGATCGAGGGTTATCCCTACACCCGCGCCCCGAAACCCCCGGGACGGGGGCGAGGCCACCCCATGGCCGAGTCCCACCCCCTCATGGCCGAGTCCCGCTTGCCCATGGCCGAGTCCGAGCCGCTCACGGCCGAGTCGCACCCACCCGTGGCCGGAGCCCACCCGTTCACAGCCGAGTCACGCCCACCCATGGCCGAGTCCCACCCGTTCACCGCCGAAGCCCACCTGCCCCCACGGCCGAAGCCCCCGTACGGCCGAAGCCCACCCGTCCCCGTCCCCGTACGCGGCCGGGCCTCCGCCTGTGCGGCCCCGCGCCGGATCGCTCGGCGGGCCGCGATGATCGTCGCGTCGTTTAATGACGGAGTCGGAGGAGTCGTCCCGGAGCAGGAGCTGCGCATGTCGGCGACACAAGCCCCTTCAGCCAGCGGGCCGACCAGGCCCGGGTGGCTTCAGCGGCTGGGCGAGTGGTGTGCCCGCCATTTCGTGGTCGTCATCGTGGCGTGGCTCGTCGCGCTCGGCGTGCTCCAAGGGCTCAACCACTCGTTCGGCGGCCAGTACTCGGACAACTTCCAGCTGCCGGGAGTGCAGTCCACCGAAGGGCTCGACATCCTCAAGGCGCACGATCCGGCCGCGGGCGGCTACAGCAGCCAGGTCGTGCTGCGCGACACCCAGAAGCCGCTGACCTCTCTCAGCTCCCAGATGAGCCAGACCGTCGACTCCCTGGGGAAGCTACCGCACGTCCTGTCGGCGCAGAACCCGCTGCCGCCGCCCGGGTCCCAGCCCCCCTCGGGGCAGTCCCAGCAGAAGAACGTCGGACCGCTGTCCAGCGACGGGAAGACCGGCTACATCACCGTCCGCTTCGACGTACAGCCCTCGACGCTCGGCGACGAGTACCTCCACGGGGTGGACAGCGCCGTCCAGCCGCTGCGGTCCGCGGGAGTCGACGTCGAGTACGGCGGCCCGCTGGGCGAACTGGCCAGGCCCGCGGCGAATGACAAGATCAGCGAGCTCATCGGGTTCGCGGTCGCGATCGTCGTTCTGCTCGTCGGGTTCGGCAGTGTCATCGGGGCGGTTCTGCCACTGGTGACCGCCCTGGTCAGCGTCGTGGGCGGCCTCGCCATCCTCGGTCTGCTCGCCGCCGCGACCGACTTCGCCACGGTGTCGCCGACGCTCGCCACGATGATCGGTCTGGGCGTCGGCATCGACTACGCCCTGTTCCTGATCACCCGTCACCGGCAGAACCTCGTCAACGGCGCCGATCCCGTACGGGCGGCGGGCCGGGCCGTGACCACCAGCGGTCGGGCCGTCCTGGTCTCGGGCTGCACCGTGATCATCGCGCTGGCCGGTCTGTCCGTCTCCGGGGTCTCGTTCATCAGCAAACTGGGCCTCGCGGCGGCCGTCACGGTCGTCTCGGCGGTGGCCGGCGCGCTGACCCTCGTACCCGCCCTGCTCGGACTCATCGGCCGGCGCATCGACCGGTATCACGTGCGGACGCCGATCGCCGAGACGAACGCCGAGCCCGGGGCGGAGGTCACCGGCACCTGGCACCGCTACGCGCTGCGGGTCGAGCGGCACCCGTGGCGGTACCTGGCCGGCGGCCTGCTCACGGTGCTCATCCTGGCGATCCCCGTGTTCACCATCCAGCTCGGGCACATCGGTGACGGCGCCGACCCCACGTCGTTCACGGACCGGCGGGCGTTCGACATCATGTCGGACTCCTTCGGCCCCGGCTCCAACGGCCCCCTGACCGTGGTCATCGACCAGACGAACGTCCCGTCCGACAAGCGTTCCGCGCTGGCGTCACAGGCGCAGAAGACGGTCGGCGGGGTGTCGGGGGCGGCCGTGGTCACGCCGCTGACGGCCACGAAGGACGGGGACGTACTGGTGGGCACCGTCTACTCCAAGGTGTCCCCGCAGAACAAGGACACCACGGCCCTGACGAACCGCCTGGTCGACGACACCCTGCCGAAGGCCGTGTCCGGGTACGACGCCAAGGGCTATGTCACGGGCACGACGGCGGCCCAGGTCGACTTCCGCAACATCGTCGCGAGCCGGCTGCCCCTCATCATCCTCGTGGTGGTGGCGCTCGCCTTCATCATCATCCTGATCGTCTTCCGCGGGCTGCTCGTCGCGCTGAAGGCGGCGATCCTCAACGTGCTCTCCATCGCCGCCTCCTACGGTGTCGTCGTCGCCGTCTTCCAGTGGGGCTGGGGCGGTCCCGCACTCGGCGTCTCGGGCAAGGTGCCCATCGAGAGCTATGTGCCGATGATGATGTTCGCGATCATCTTCGGGCTCAGCATGGACTACGAGATCTTCCTGCTGTCCCGGGTGCACGAGTTCTGGCTGCGCAGCGGGGACGCGAAGGCGAGCGTCGCGCACGCGCTGGAGATCACCGCCCGCGTGATCACCTGTGCCGCGCTGATCATGATGAGCGTCTTCGCCGCGTTCATCCTGAGCGACAACATCGTGGTCAAGATGCTCGGCCTCGGACTCGCCGTGAGCGTGCTGATCGACGCGACGGTCGTACGCCTCCTGATGGTCCCGGCGGTGATGACCCTGCTCGGCCCCCGTGCCTGGTGGACCCCGCGCTGGCTCGACCGCATCCTCCCGCACATCGACCCGGAGGGCGACGAGCCCTGAGGACGGCCGAGAGGTCACGTCGTCCGGCGAAGGAAATCCGCGTGCTCCGTGCCACGCGGATCCCTAGCATGACGCAATGCCCCGGATCGAACGCCTCCGTCTCGGCCACGCCCCCGCGCTGCTCTCGTTCGAGCGGGAGAACCGCGCCTATTTCGCCGCGGTGATCCCCGACCGCGGCGACGACTTCTTCGCGCGGTTCGACGCCCTCCTGAGCGAGCGTCTGGCCGAACAGGTTACGGGGCAGGCCCACTTCCACGTCGTCGTGGACGACGCCGGGGCGGTACTGGCCCGCGTCAACCTGGTCGACGTGGAACGGGGTTCGGCCGTCCTCGGGTACCGCGTCGCCGAGCGCGCCGCCGGGCAGGGTCTCGCCACGGCCGCCGTACGCGAGGTGTGCGCGCTGGCCGCGAGCGCGTACGGGCTGCGCTCCCTGCGCGCCGCCGCGACCACCGACAACGCCGCGTCCCGGGCGGTGCTGGCCCGCACCGGATTCGTCGTCACGGGCGGCACGGAGCTGAACGGGCGTCCGGCCCTGACCTTCGAACGGGAGCTGCCGCCCGCGGCGAGCGCGGCGCCGGCGGCCGGCGGCGCGCTCGCGACGGGCGCGGAGGTGATCTCCGGAACCGACGGCGTGCCTCGGACCGCCGGGGGCGGGTTCGGGTCCGGTCAGGAAAGCGGTTCGACGGCCGGGTTGATCGGCGACTGATAGGCACCGCTGGCCAGCATGCGGACCTCGCCCGACGAGCTGATCTCGGCGCGAAGGATGCCGGTGGGATCGCTGTACACCGGGTGGCCGCCCGGTCCCTTGGCGGTCGTCCGCTCGACGACCACCTCGTCCGTCACCATGCCCCCATCGGGTCCGGGATGCGTGAAGGTCAGCCGGTAGCGGTCCACGGTCTTCATTCAGGGCCTCCGCGCCGAAGCGACGATTGGGTGCAATAAGGACTGTGTCTCCATCATGCGTCCACACACCGGGGAGCCGCCCGGCCTGCGCCGGGCCGTCCCGCCGTCCTCACCCGCCACCGGCGCTGCGGCCGGTCACCGTGCGTGACGCCCCTCGCCACCGGGCGCCGAGCAGTGTAGACATAGCTCATGGTCGGACTATTGGGTCGAACCCGGGCTCAGGAGGCCCGCCGCCCCAGTACAGCGCACCGCAGGCGTGGGCCACACGAAGGCAAGCACGGGCACGGCCCGTCCGACGGGCTGCGTTACGCCCTCGGCGGGCGGAGTGTCGCCGGACAGGTCTTCGTCCTGCAAGTGGTCATCGTGCTGCTCCTGGTCGTCGCCGCGGTGGTCGCGCTGGTACTCCAGGTGCGCCATGACAGCACCCAGGAGGCCCGCAACCGCTCGCTCGCCGTCGCGGAGACGTTCGCCAACGCGCCCGGCACCCGCGCGGCCCTGAGCGCCCCCGACCCCACCGCGCTGCTCCAGCCCAGCGCGGAAGCCGCCCGCAAGGCGTCGGACGTCGACTTCATCGTCGTACTCAACACGGACGCGATCCGCTACACGCATCCCAAGCCCGACCGGATCGGCAAGAAGTTCATCGGGACCACCGCACCGGTCCTGGCCGGCCACTCCGTCGTCGAGCAGGTCAACGGAACGCTCGGCCCGCTGGTGCAGGCCACCGTCCCCGTCAAGGCGCCCGACGGCAAGGTCGTCGGCATGGTCTCGGCCGGGATCACCACGGACAACGTGGGCGGCGCCGCCGACCACCAGCTGCCGCTCCTGCTCGGCGCCGCCGCCGTGGCGCTGGCGCTCGCCACCGCGAGCACCGCGCTGGTCAGCAGACGTCTGCTGCGCCAGACACACGGCCTCGGCCCGTACGAGATGACCCGGATGTACGAGCACCACGACGCCGTGCTGCACTCCGTCCGGGAGGGAGTGATGATCGTCGGCGCGGACGGGCAGCTGCTGCTGGCCAACGACGAGGCCGACCGCCTGCTCGACCTGCCCGCGGACGCCGAGGGACAGCACGTCCAGAAACTCGGCCTGGACTCGGGCACCGCCGAGCTGCTGGCCTCCGGGCGCGTCGCCACCGACGAGGTGCACCTCGTCGGGGACCGGCTCCTGGCCGTCAACCAGCGGCCCACGCACCTGCGGGGCGGACCGGCCGGAAGCGTCGCCACGCTCCGGGACTCCACGGAACTGCGGGCACTCTCGGGCCGGGCGGAGATCGCCCGCGAACGCCTCAAACTCCTCTACGACGCCGGGGTACGCATCGGCACGAGCCTGGACGTCACCAGGACGGCCGAGGAACTCACGGCCGTCGCCGTCCCCCGCTTCGCCGACTTCGTCACCGTGGACCTGGCCGACGCCGTACTGAACGGGCAGGAACCGGACGCCGGGACCGGGCTGCGCCGCACGGCCTACGGCGGCATCCGGGAGGACGCGCCGCTCTACCCGGTCGGGGAGCACATCGGCTTCGTGCCGTCCTCGCCCCAGGCCCACAGTCTGCGCACCGGAGAGGCCGTGGTCGAGCCCGATCTGGGCGGCGCCCCGGGCTGGCTGGCCCAGGAGCCGAAGCGCACCGCACAGGTCGTCGACTACGGCATCCACTCCCTGATCACCGTCCCCCTGCGCGTCGGCCCCCTGGTCATGGGCGTGGTCAACTTCTGGCGCTCCGAGAAGCCCGACCCCTTCGACGTGGACGATCTCGCCCTCGCCGAGGAACTGGTCGCCCGCGCCGCGGTCTCCATCGACAACGCCCGCCGCTACACACGCGAGCACACCATGGCCGTGACCCTGCAACGCAGCCTGCTGCCGCGCTCGCTGCCCGACCAGAGCGCACTCGACCTCGCCTACCGCTATCTGCCGGCGCAGGCGGGGGTCGGCGGCGACTGGTTCGACGTGCTGCCGCTGCCCGGCGCCCGGGTCGCCGTCGTCGTGGGCGATGTCGTCGGCCACGGCCTGCTGGCCGCCGCGACGATGGGCCGGCTGCGTACGGCGGTCCACAACTTCTCCGCGCTCGACCTGCCGCCCGACGAACTGCTCGGGCTCCTGGACGAGCTGGTCGGCCGGATCGACCAGGACGAGCTCCCGGAGGACACCAGGGCCGCCGTCACGGGCGCCACCTGCGTCTACGCCGTCTACGACCCGACGACCCGGCGCTGCACCGTCGCCCGCGCGGGACACCCGCCGCCCGCGGTGATCCGTCCGGACGGCAGCGTCGACTTCCCCGACGTGCCGGCCGGTCCGCCGCTCGGCCTGGGCGGTCTGCCGTTCGAGACGGCCGAGCTGGAACTGGAGGAGGGCAGCCGGCTTGTGCTCTACACGGACGGTCTGGTCGAGGACCGGGAACGGGACATCGACGTCGGGCTCGAACTGCTGCGGACGGCGCTGGCCGGTGCCGACCGCTCTCCGGAGGAGACCTGCCAGGCCGTGCTGAGCGCCCTGCTGCCGGCCCGGCCGAGCGACGACATCGCCCTGATCGTGGCCCGCACCCACGCGCTCGACGCGGACCGGATCGCCTCCTGGGAGGTGCCGTCCGAACCGGCCGCCGTGGGCGAGGCACGCGCCTCGGCCAGCCGGCAGCTGGAACGCTGGGGGCTCGGGGAGCTGGCGTTCACCACCGAGCTGATCCTCAGCGAACTGGTGACCAACGCGATCCGCTACGGCAACGGGCCCATCGGAGTCCGGCTGCTGCTGGACCGCACGCTGATCTGCGAGGTGTTCGACGGCAGCAGCACGTCACCGCATCTGCGGTACGCGGCGACGACGGACGAGGGCGGGCGCGGTCTGTTCCTGGTCGCGCAGCTCACGGACCGCTGGGGCACCCGGTACACGCCCGAGGGCAAGGTCATCTGGGCGGAGCAGCCGCTGCCTTGAGGGGTGCCGGTCGAGGCGGGCCGATGCGCCGGGGCCGGGGTCGGCCGGGACCGGCGTTTCGGCCGAAGCCGGTGTCGGCCGAGGTCCGGTGTCGCAGCCGGGGGCTGTGTTTCAGCCGGGGTCGGCCGGGCCGTCTCCCGGGTCCGGGTCCCCCATCGGGGTGGCGCCGGCCGACGCGCCGGCCTCGTCGCCCGCTCCGTCCCCGGGTGTCATCGCGGCGGCCCCGCCCTGGAGCCGCTCCAGGTCGGAGGGGCGCACCTGGATGACGATGAGGGCCACCAGGGCGGCGAAGACCGCGAAGACCGCGGCGGCGACGAACGCTCCCGTGATGCCGGAGGTCAGCACCTGTCCGCTCCAGGGCGCGGGGAGCTGTCCCGTCCTGCGGAACTGGAGCTTCTGCGCCGGGGTCGCGGTCGACAGGAAGTTCGCGACCTGGTTCGTGGCCTCGTTGCGGCTCGCGGTGCCGAAGACCGTGACCAGCACGGACAGGCCGAGGGATCCGCCGACCTGCTGGGTGGCGTTGAGGATGCCGGAGGCGGCGCCCGTGTCCTTGGGCTGTACTCCCGACACCGCCATCAGCGTCAGCGACACGAACTGAAGGCCCATGCCGAAGCCGAAGACCAGGGTGGGTCCGAGGATGCTGCCGAGATACGTGCTGTTGACGTCGGTGAGCGTCAGCCAGCCGAGGCCCAGCGCGGCCAGGATCGCGCCCACGGCCATGAAGGGCTTGGGCCCGAACCTCGGCAGCAGATTCGAGGCGACACCCGCGCCGATCGCGATGATCACGCTGACCGGCAGGAAGGCGAAGCCCGCCTTCAGAGGGCTGAACCCGAGGATGTTCTGCACGAAGAGCGTCAGGAAGAAGAACATCCCGAAGATGGCCGCGGACAGGCTCAGCATCATCGCGTAGACGCCCGAGCGGTTGCGGTCGCGGAACATCCACAGCGGGGTGATGGGCTGTCTCGACCGGCGTTCGACCGCGATGAACGAGATCAGGAAGACCAGCGCGGCGCCGAACGACGCCAGGGTGAGGGGGTTGCTCCAGCCCTGCTCCGAGGCCCGGATGAAGCCGTAGACCAGCAGCACCATGCCGAGTGTCGAGGTGAGGGCGCCGAGGAGGTCGAAGTGGCCCGGGTGCCGTTCGGACTCCTTGATGTAGCGCGGGGTCGCGAGCACGATCAGCAGGCCGATGGGGACGTTCACGAAGAAGACCCAGCGCCAGTCGAGCCACTCGACGAGGACACCGCCCGCGAGCAGTCCGATCGCGCTGCCGCCCGCGGAGACGGCGGCGAACACGCCGAACGCCCTGTTGCGCTCGGGTCCTTCACGGAAAGTGGTGGTGATCAGCGACAGGGCCGTCGGTGAGGCGATGGCACCGCCGACGCCCTGGAGCGAGCGTGCGGCGAGCAACTGCCATGATTCCTGCGAGAGTCCGCCGAGCAGCGAGGCGAACACGAAGAGCAGCACGCCGAATATGAACATCCGGCGTCTGCCGAGGATGTCCCCGGAGCGCCCGCCGAGCAGCAGCAGACCGCCGAAGGTCAGGGTGTAGGCGTTGATCACCCAGGACAGGTTCTCGGTCGAGAAGCCGAGCGAGGTCTGGATGTGCGGCAGCGCGATGTTCACGATGGTGATGTCGAGGACCACCATCAATTGGCACGAGGCGATGACGAGGAGTGCGATGCCGCTGCCTCGGCCCCGCTGCGGGGACTCGGCAGACTCGGAGGATGTCACGTGATCGGCCGTCATCGGGGAAGGCCCTGCATCGCGGGTCGGCGGTGAACGTGGATGTTCACTCCATCGACGTTAAGCCTGCCCGCGTCGCCCCACCAATCGAGACCGCGCGCCGTTCGTCCGCCGAGACGCCCTCGGACGTGCGCCATGGTTCGGACGACGAGAATCACGCCTCCCCCGATTTAGGTCAGCATCCGACCTAAAGCGCCTCTAGCGTCCTTCTCGTCCGGCGGAGCACGAACAACGGAGGGCAGCGACCATGAGCGAGACCGTCACGGCCGACGAACCGACGACCCACGACCCGGCCGACGGGCCGACCGCCACCGGCGAGCGGGCTGACTTGCTGGAGGTGCTGGCCAAGCACCGGGGCTTCCTGCGATTCACCACCCGCGACCTCACGGACGAGCAGGCCGGGCAGCGGACCACCGCGGGCGAGCTGTGTCTGGGCGGCCTGATCAAGCACGTCACCGCGGTCGAGCGGAACTGGGTGCGGTTCATCCTGGACGGCCCTTCGGCGATGCCCGACTTCACCAGGATGACCGAGGCCGACTGGGCCCGACGGGCCGACGAATTCCGGATGCTGCCCGGCGAGACACTGGCCGGCGTGCTGGCCGACTACGCCGAAGCAGCCCTCCGGACCGACGAGTTGGTCGCGACCCTGCCCGACCTGGACGCCGCACAACCGCTCCCGGATGCCCCGTGGTCGGAACCGGGAGGACGCTGGTCGGCCCGCCGGGTGCTGCTGCACATCATCGCCGAAACCACCCAACACGCAGGCCACGCCGACATCGTCCGCGAATCCCTGGACGGCGCCAAGACGATGGGTTAGCCGACGGCACCGCGATCCGTGACCGGCGTCGTCCCGCCAGGCACGGAACTGAGTACCCGTACTCATGCGCCGCCTCACGTGTGAGGACAGGGTGGCGCCCATGGACTTACCCGTTGCCCCTCCGGCCTTCGACGCCACCACAGGACCTGGACGAAGGAGCCGGGTGAACCGGGGTGCCGACATCGCGGCCGGATGCGTTCTCGTACTCCTGGAGTTGATCGCCCTGGCGGTCATCTTCGGACTCTGGTTCCTGTCCGGTCTCGAACTCGACCCGGAGAAGACCGGCACGACGGATCCCTTGTGGAGCTATCTGTTCGCCGCCGGCGGAGTCGGCGTCCTCGCCATCGCGGCGGCCGTGACAGCAGCATGGATCGACGCCGTCGTGACGGTCGTCACGCAGGCCGCCATGGCCGTCCTGATCTCCATGATCTTCCTGGGCGGAGGCGAGGCCCAGTCGCACCAGGATCAGCGGTGCCACGACGCGCCGTCGGCGGTCGGCTGTAGGGACAACGGCTAGCCGGACGCGAGGACGCCGAGCCGGTCTCCGCCGGGAAACGTCGGCACGAAGCCCCGGGCGTGTGGGCCCGGGGCTTCGTGCTGCTGTCACCGGTGAGTTGCTCAGGAGGTCGGGGCGACGAGCGTGTGTTCGGCTCCCAGCTGGTTGGGGAGGGTGTCGGTGTACATGGTGGTCTCGCCGTCGGACCAGCGGATGACGAGGTCGTCGGTACGGCCGTTGCCGGTGAAGTCGCCGGTCGTCATGGCCGCGTCGTGCTTCCAGAGCCCGTTGGGGTCCAGGATGCGACGCTCGCCGCCGAGGCCCGAGGCCGTCGTACCGACGTAGTCGTCGAGTTCGCCGTCGACCCAGCGCACCATGAGGTCCCACTTCTGGTCACCGGAGAACTCACCGGCCGTCAGGAGCGTGGCGTTCCGCCAGGTGTCGTTCTTCGGCTTCAGCTGGTGCTCCTGCCCGAAGGTGCCCGCGCCGACGTTCGTGTAGAGGGTCAGCTCACCGTCGGACCAGCGCACGACGAGATCGGTGACGTACTGCGCGGCGGCGAAGCGGCCCGCGACGATCTGCGTCGCGTTCTTCCAGAGGTCGTTGGGTTTGATCATCTGGGTGCCGGGCCAGTTCAGTCCCTTGGAGCCGACGTCGCCGTACAGGGTCACCTCGCCGTCGGCCCAGCGGACCAGCAGGTCGAACTGGTCGGACCCGGTGAAGTCGCCCGCCGTGACGGTCTTGGCGTTCTTCCAGGTGGAGTTCTTGGGCAGCAGTTGCCGCTCGGGATCGTAGCCGCCGTGTCCGTCGCCGGGGTAGAGCGTGACCTCGCCGTCGGACCAGACCACGATCATGTCGCTGTGGCCGGTCCGGCGGAAGTCGCCCGAGGCCATCAGGCCGGCGTTCTGCCAGGTGGCGGCCGTGCCCGGGAGCCAGGGGTCCCCGGAGGGCCGGTACGGCGGCTTGTCGTCCTCCACCTTCCGGTGCGCTGCGGCGTCGGCGAACAGGTCCTGGGCGTCCTTGCCGTAGACCGGCGCGTAGGTCACCCAGTCGTCGTTGGCGTCGTTGCCACCGCCGTTGTACCCGCCGGTGTTGCCGATCACCTTGCCGGTGCCGTCGGTGCTGTTGTAGTCCTCGATCCACGGACCGCCGGAGACACCGCCGTAGAACCCGGTGCAGGTCATGCGCATCTGCCGGAAGCCCGGCAGTTGAGAGGTGCTGACGGGGCAGCGGACCGGCACGTGGTCGGGGTTGACCCCAGCGTCGTCGGGATAGCCGATGACGGTGACCTTGTGGCGATAGCCGCTCGTCGGCGTGAAGGTCAGGGCTCCCGTGACGTCCTCAACCTTGCCCCGGCTGTTGGAGCCGACCTGGGCGAAGGCCAGGTCGAGGTCGGAGACCGCCTTCTTGCTGTTCCTCTCGTAGCGCGGGTCAATGTAGAGCTGGGACACCGGGAACACGCCGTCCGGCTGCTCGGCGGCGGGCCGGCCGACGCGGTAGCGGGGCACGAAGATGCGGTGGGTGGCCGATTTCAGGCCGAGCCCGCAGTGTCCGGCGGTCAGGACGATGTCCTTGGCGGCCGTGTGCACGACGCTGCCCGTGCAGTATGTCTTCGGGCCGCCGAGCGGCTTGCCGTCGAAGAAGAACGTGCCCACCATCGGGTGGCCGAGGAAGTGCTCAGGGGCGGGAGTGCCCGCCGGCGGAGGCCGGTGCGCGGCGGCGCCGGCCCGCAGCCCGTGCTTCGCCACGGCCGAAGCGGGGACCGGCGGGGAGTCGACCGGGACCGCGTTCTCCATGCGGTCCGCCGTCCAGTACTTCTCCTCCTCGCTCAGACTCGGCCCGTCCGAGGGGGACGGAGCGAAGGTCGGCTCGGCGGAGCGCGTCGAGGGCGCCGGGGGCGTGCCGGAGTCGGCCGGCTCGACGGCCCCCGCGACCGTCGACGGCGGCGAGGTGGCCGACGACTTCGGCGGGACCTGTAGCCCGGAACCGGGAGTCACCGGTAATGCGGAAGCCGTCGCTCGGGCGGAGGCCGTCAATGAGGCGGAAGCCGTCACTGGGACGGAGGCCGTCACTGGGGCGGAGGCCGCCGGCGCCGGACGGCCGGTCGCGGCCGATGCCGTCCCGGTGCCGAGAACGCCGACGCCCACTCCCAGCGCCAGGACTCGAATCCATCTGTGTCTGGAACGCAACAAGGTGCCTTTCCGTCTTGCAAGGGGTCGTACGGTGAGCGAGCCCCGAACTCCCCTTTGTCGTACACGGGTTCAATGGCACAGTACTATCGATCATTACCTGACATATCGCCAAATAAGAGACGAGCGAGGCGATGACCCGACTCCGCAGGACCGCGTGGGCGACACTCCCTCTCCTGCTGTCCTTCGCGGCAGCCGTGCCGGCCTCGGCCTCGCCGCCCGGACCCTCGCTCCCGTTCGGAAGTGTCCGCTCGGTGCATCCCGGCGACACACTGACGGTCGACTCCGCGGCCAGTGATGCCACTTACCTAGCGACGATCGCCTCCCCCGCGTTCGTCAAGGCGGGGAAGCTGCGCATGATGCATCCGGTGCTGACCACCACCGTCACCATCGCCTGCGACGCCCGCCCCGGCACCTACCCGGTGACGCGACGCGACGCGGGAGACGTGGGCCCGGACGAGCATCCGTTCCGATGGGCACGGGTGCGCGTGGAACCCGCCGACGAGGCGGCACGCAGCGCCTGTCGGAGCAAGGTGGGGAAACTGCCCCCGCCCAGGCTGGAGGAGCGCTGGGCTCCGGACAGAACATGGCCCCAGTCGGCATGGGACGTGCGGACCTTCCGGGCGGGCAGCCGCATCACGATCACGGACAACGACGACGAGGGCTCGGACGGAGACATCACCCTCACCTCCCGCGCCTTCACCGGCCGCCCCGTCCTGCGCGGCGCCAAGGCCGTCCTGACCGCCACCACCACCTTGACCTGCGACTCCGCACCCGGCCTCTACGTCGTCTACCGGCACGACGTCGACCGGACCGGCCCCGGCAAACCATGGGCCCGTCTGCGCATCGCCCCCGCCGCGCCCGGGAGGGCCTGCGCCGACCAGCAGGCCGCGAAGGACTCGGCCGCCCCATCCCGTACCGACTTGGTGGCCTGGGCCGCCGGCGGCCTACTCCTCGCCGCCGCGGCCGGAGCCGGACTCCTTCGGTGGGCCGACTCCCGCCGCGCACGCTCCGCCTGAGCGTGTTCTCACCTGGCCAGTCGCCCCAGGAGCGAGGACGCGGACCAGATGCCGAGGGCCGCGGCGACGGCCAGGACGCCGTAGTCGAGGGGCAGATGCGCGGGCGTTCCGAGCAACAGACCGCGCAGGGCGTCGACTTGGTAGCTGAGCGGGTTGACCAGGCTGACGGCCTGGAGCCAGCCGGGCATGATCGCCACCGGGTAGAGGGCGTTGGAGCCGAAGAAGAGCGGCATGGTGATGGCCTGCCCGATGCCCATCAGGCGGTCCCGGGTGAGCACGATGCCCGCAATCGTCATGGACAGGCAGGAGAAGAAGGCCGAACCGAGCACGACGGCCACGGCCACTCCGAGGAGCCGCAGCGGATTCCACGTCATCGCCACGCCGAGCAGCGCGGCGATCACGACGACCACCACGGCCTGGATCAGCGCCTTCACTCCGGCGGCGAACGCCTTGCCGGTGATGAGCGCGGAGCGGGGCGTCGGGGTGACCAGGAGCTTCGTGAGAATTCCGGCGTCCCGCTCCCAGATGATCATGATGCCGTAGAAGATGGCGATGAACATGGCGGACTGGGCGATGATGCCGGGCGCCAGATAGTCGAGGTAGGGGATTCCGCCGGTCGGGATCGCGTGGATCCGGGTGAACGTCTCACCGAAGATCAGCAGCCACAGGGCCGGCTGGACCGCCCGGGTGTACAGCTCGGTGCGGTCGTGGCGGAGTTTCTGGAGCTCGACCGCGCACATCGCGGCCACCCGGGCGGGCAGCACGCGCCAGCCCGTGCGGGCCTTCGGCGGGATCACGAGCAGGTCGAGGCTCCCGGGGCGGACGTGCTCAGCCGACGCGGGAAGCGGTACGGCGGGTGCTTCGGACATCGCTGAAGTCTCCTGATCGGTCGTCGAGTCCACTGCCGGCGACGTCGCGGAAGACGTCCTCCAGGGTGGGCGGTTCACCGTCGCCGGTGATGCCGCGGCGCTCACCGAGGCCCGCCCTCAGCTCGTCCGGTGTGCCGAGCGCGCGGACGCGTCCGCGGTGCATCAGGGCGACCCGGTCGCAGTACTGGTCGGCCTCGTCCATGTAGTGGGTCGTCACGAGGACGGTCATGCCGGTGGCGGCCCGTACGGCGTTGATGTGCTCCCACACGCTGGTGCGGGCGATCGGGTCGAGGCCGATCGTGGGCTCGTCCAGGATCAGCAGCCGGGGCGCGCTGACGAGTGCCTGGGCGAGTTCCAGTCGGCGGACCATGCCCCCGGAGTACGTCTTGGCGAGCCGGTCGGCCACGTCGGCGAGGCCGACGGCGTCCAGTGCCTGGGCGACACGGGCCGCGCGTTCGCGCCGGGACACGTCGAAGACGCGGGCGAACAGGGCCACGTTCTCCCGTCCGGTGAGTCCGGAGTCGGCGGACAGCTGCTGCGGTACATAGCCCAACAGGCGTCGCACGGCCATGCGTTCACGGGTGGCGTCGTGCCCGAAGACCCGGACCTTTCCCGCGGGGACCGGCAGCAGCGTGGTGATGCACCTCAGTGCCGTGGTCTTTCCGGCACCGTTGGGGCCGAGCAGTCCGAACACCTCGCCGTCGCGGACATCGAGGTCGAGACCGTCGACGGCGGTCATCGAGCCGAAGGCGTAGACGAGTCCGGCACAGGACACGGCGTCGACGGGGCCGTCGTCCCGGAATCCGGGTCCGGGCTCGGAGCCGGGCTCGGGCTCGGGCTCGTGGTCCTCCGGCCGTGCCGGGTCCGTGCGTCCGTTTCGCCGCCGTGTCATGACTCCTCGGCCTCCTCGTGCAGATGCGTCGCCAGTTTCCGCAGGGCCGGCAGGGCGGCCTCCAGCGCGGCACGGTCGGCCGCGTCGAGGCGGGCCACCTGGCCGCGTACGAGCACACCGCGCCGGTGCCGCCAGTCGCGCAGCCGGGCCTCGGCCGCGGGGGTGGACAGCAGTCGGGCGGCGCGCCGGTCGGCCGGGTCGGTCTCGCGGACCAGATAGCCCTCCCCGGCCAGCCTGTTGACCAGGGTCGAGACCGAATTGCCGGCCAGATAGAGCTCCTTGGCCGCTTCCGACACGCGGATGCCCGGTCGGTCGACGACCAGCCGCAGCAGATCGACCTCGGCACCGCGCAGGCTCGGTCCCGCCGTGCCCGCGCGCAGCCGCCGCCTGATCAGCCGCTGGAGGCCGGCCAGGGCGTCCGCCAGGCTCTCGGGGAAGTTCTCCGGATCCGCCTTCACGCTTCGAGATTACCTCTGTGTCAGAGGTAATTCGGGAAAGGGCGGGTCAAGAAGAGGAGGGCCGGGAGAACGGTTCGGGCGCCGGAACCGAAGGTGTGCGCCCCGGCTCGGCGGGTAACCGTTGACCTGCTCACCGGCGCGCCCGGCGCCGGGTTGATCCCGACGGGTCACGTTCCAACTTGGAGGTAGCCGTGCCGGCCGAAGAGGCTCCTGTGTCCATCGACGCGAGCGCGTGCGGCGAGGGCATCGCCCTGGTCACCGTCGCCGGGGAACTGGACGTCGAGACAGCCCCCGAGCTGCACACCCGACTGGCCGACGAGATCCGCGGCGGCCGACGGCACCTGCTGCTCGATCTGTCCGCGGTCCCGTTCATGGACTCCTCCGGCATCAACGCCCTGCTCAAGGCCCACGACGCCGCCGGGCGCGCGGGAGGCGGCGTATGCCTGGTGTCCCCCGCGCGCGTGGTCCAGCGCATTCTCGATCTCACGGGCGTCAGCCTCGCCATCCCGTCGGTGGACGACGTCAGGACCGCTCTGGTCCGCATAGACGAGGGCACGACCCGCCACTAGGGCCTTTCGGCGGGGCCGGGGGCGCATGAGCAACAGTTGCCATTTGACAACTGTAAGCGTGAGACAACAGAGTGATCGCCTCAGACGAGGAAGGTGATCAGCCGGTACTGGAGAAAGGGATCCGAGATGGCGCACCGGGCGAGACCGTCCGCCCCCGTGCGGCGACCGCGACGCACCGGTGCGCGACGACCGTCCACCGGTCCGGGCCGCCGTGCCGTTCAGGCCGAGCGGACGTCGACCGCGTCGCCCTCCTGGAGCTGCGCGGACGCGGCCGCGCAGAACGCCGACAGCCCCTCCACGAGCGCCGCCCGCCCGGCGGCCGGCATCTGCTCGAGGACCGCCTCCACGGCATGCTCACGGCGCTCACGCAGCTCCGCGAGGAAGGTCCGGCCCCTGGGGCTGAGGAACAGCCGGAGCTCCCGGCGGCTGACGTCGCTCGGTGCCCGCTCGACGTACCCGACGGCCTGGAGCCGGTCGCAGAGCCTGCTGGTCGAGGGAGGCGTGGAGCCGAGCGCGTCGGCGAGGGTTCTCAGATTGATGCCCTCGTCGTGTTCCAGGATGAACATGACCCGCAGCTGGGAGGCCGACACGGGCGCCGTCGAGGCACGCCCCCAGAGGATCTCCAGCAGCTCGGCCGCCTCGGCGGTCACGCGCGCCACCTCGTTGGGGTGCGGACGCGGGCCGGAAGAAGTCACCGTCTAACTCTCCCAGTCTTCTCTGGCGCTGTCAGCCTGCGGAAGCGACAACAGGGACACAACAATAGATACCAGCACCCACGCCCGATGGAACGGCCCACCCGGAGCGTGGATCCGGCATCGTACTAGTCGAAGAATGGCCTACCCGACATCGTGAACAGATTCGTGGCCGCGGAGCGCGCCTTGCGCACCGCGGCACCCCACCAGTTGCTGGATGCCGTCCGTGACGTGCTGTGCGATCACTACGCGGCGGACTCCGTCGAGCTCTTCATGGCCGACTACGGGCTCACCGTGCTCCAGCCCGTGTCGGTGCTTCCGCACACCCTGGAGCCCATTCCGGTGCACACCAGCCCCGAGGGCCGCGCCTTCGGGGCACAGGAGCCCTTCGTCGAGGAACGCGGCGAGGGGACGGTACGCGCCCACCTCCCGGTGACGGTGCGCGGCGACCGGCTCGGCGTCCTCTCCGTCACCCTGCCCTCGGCGGCCTGCGACGAGGAGACGCTCAACGAGCTCGCCGAGATCGCGGAGGTCCTCAGTCACGAGGTGCTCGTGGCCGAACGCGACACCGACCTCTACCTCCAGGCACGCCGCAAGGACCGGCTGACGCTGGCCGCCGAGATGCAGTGGCAGTTGCTGCCCGGCCGCTCCTGCTCCCGGCCCGAGTACGAGCTCGGCGCCCAGCTGGAGCCCGCCTACGCGATCTTCGGCGACAACTTCGACTGGTCGGCCGACGCCTCCCGGCTGTCCCTGTACGTCACGAACGGGATGGGCGAGGGTATCGAGGCGTCGCTGCTGACCAATCTCGGCATCAACGCCCTGCGCAACGCGCGCCGGGCCGGCATCCCGCTCCACG
Source organism: Streptomyces sp. f51 (assembly GCF_037940415.1). NCBI lineage: Bacteria > Bacillati > Actinomycetota > Actinomycetes > Kitasatosporales > Streptomycetaceae > Streptomyces > Streptomyces sp. f51. The sequence goes on from NZ_CP149798.1 coordinate 190,893, forward strand.
ACCAGGCGGCCCTGGCCGACCAGGCGATCTACGCCCAGTACCGGGGCGACCGCTATCTGTCCGTGCTCATGCTCGATTTCGAGCTGGCCACCGGCCGCATGCAGGTGATCGACGCGGGGTCGCCCCAGATGCTGCGGCTGCGGGGCCGGACGGTCGAACGCGTCGACTTCGAGGCCCAGCTGCCCCTCGGCATGTTCGAGGAGACCGACTACCTCGTCCAGGAGTTCCGGGTGGAGCCCGGCGACCGGCTCCTCTTCGTGAGCGACGGCGTCCACGCCGTCGCGGGGCCGGGCGGCGAGACGTACGGGGAGCAGGCCCTGGCCATGGCGATCACCTCCACCCAGCTGCTGCCCGCGACGGAGGTGCCCCGCGCCGTCCTGAGAGAGCTCACCGGTCACCGGGGCAGGCCCCGGCCGGAGGACGACGCCCTGGTGGTGTGTCTCGACTGGCACGGACCGTCGGGCGCCGGGAAGTAGCGACCCCGAGGAACCGGGCCGGTCCCGGGCGGCGATCCCCCGCGCGTGCGGAGCGGGTGCCGTGCGTTCCAGGAGCATGACTACAGTTGTCGTACGACAAGAAACCGTGACGTGCGGCGGATCCCGCACGGCCGCGAGGACGCACGGACCGAGGAGTAGAACACGTGGCGGACCGACAGGCAGAGGTACAGCAGGCGTCGCCGGCCCAGGAGGTCGGCGCGTTCCTGCGTCGCCGCCGGGAACAGATCGCCCAGCGGTGGGCCGACGAGGCGCTGTTCCGCACCGTGTTCACCGTCTCCCGGGACGAGGCCGTGGAGGCGGGCCGTGCCGTCGTGGAGGCGCTGGCCGCGGTCGCGGCCGCGGAGCGGACCGAGGACCTCGGGGCGGCCGGATTCGCCACCGTTCGCGAGCAGCTGGGGCGCATGGCGGCCTCCCGGGCCCGCACGGGTGCCGGGTCCGCCCAGATAGCCGCCGAGGTGGCGGCGCTGCGTCCGGCGGCCTACGAGCTGCTGAGCGCCGACCTCGCCGACTCCCCCCACGCGTTCGCCGAGGCCTGCGCGGTCTCCCTCACGGCGCTGCTGGGAACGCTCCGCCTGGTCGTTCTGGAGACCGCGCTCAGCGCCGGGCAGGACCTCATCGACCGGCAGCGCCTCCAGCTGCTGGAAGTCGCCACGCCCGTGATCAAGCTGTGGACGGGTGTGGTCGCCGTCCCGCTGATCGGCACCCTCGACAGCGCGCGCAGCCAGGTGGTGATGGAGAGCCTGCTCGACGCCGTCGTCAGCCAGCAGGCACGGTTCGCCATCCTGGACATCACCGGTGTGCCGACCGTCGACTCCCTGGTCGCCCAGCACCTGATGAAGACCGTGGCGGCAGCCCGTCTGATGGGGGCGGAGTGTGTCGTCTCCGGCATCCGGCCCGCGATCGCCCAGACCATCGTCCACCTCGGCATCGACCTGGGATCGGTGGTCACCCGCGCCAGTCTCGCCGACGCCCTCGCGTACGCCCTGAACCGGCAGGGGATCTCCGTCGTCGACCAGGGCCGCACCGGTCCGAGCTCACGGTGAACACCCCCGTCCCCGGCGCCTGCGGCCCCCGTCTCCCCGTCCTGAGGATCGGCGACATCCTCCTGGTCACGCTGCACGGCGACCTGCACGACGAGGCGGCCGAGAGGTTGCAGCAGGACATCGGCGAGGCCATCGCGGCCAGTTCCGTCGGCGGTGTGGTCATCGACATCTCCGGGGTGGAGATCGTCGACTCCTTCCTGGGACGCGTGTTCTCCGAGGTGGCCGCGCACGCGAAGCTGCTCGCCGCGCAGACCGTGGTCGCCGGCATGCGCCCCGCCGTCGCCATCACCCTGGTCGAACTGGGCCTGACGCTGCCCGGACTGCGTACGGCGCTCGACACCGACGAGGCCCTGCGCCTGCTCGCCCCGGCCTCCACTCCCCGCCTCCACCAGAACCCCGTACGCCAGGAGAGCCCGTGACGGACACTGCCGGCAGTGTCACCGCCTCCCTGCCGATCCGTACCGACATGGATCTCGCGTGGGTGCGCCAGCACGTGCGCCAGACGGCCGCCGGGCTCGGATTCGGACTCGTGGCTCAGACCAAGCTGGTCACCGCGGCCAGTGAACTCGCGCGCAACACACTGGTGCACGGCGGAGGCGGCCAGGTCGAGTCCACGGTCGTGGGGGCGGGGACCGCGCGGGGACTGCGCCTGACGTTCTCCGACGAGGGTCCCGGCATCCCGGACGTCGAGCGGGCCCTCGGCGACGGCTACACCTCGGGCGGCGGTCTGGGTCTCGGTCTGGGCGGAGCCCGCCGCCTGGTGCACGAGTTCTCCATCGACTCGCGTCCCGGCGAGGGCACGGCGGTGACCGTCGTCTGCTGGACCGCGGGCGCGCCCCGGCCGCGGGAGGAGAGCCGATGACACGCGTCTGGGACGTACCCGTCCACGACTCGACCCGGGTCCGGGACGTCCGGGTCGCGGCCGAGGCCGCCGCCGAGCACACGGGACTGAGCCGCGACCGCGGCGCGGTCGCCGTGCTGGTGGCCACCGAACTGGCCACGAACCTGCTCAAGCACGGGGACGGCGGCAGGATCCTCCTGGAGACCGTGCACACCGACCTCGCGCCGCCCGGCACCGGACACGGCCCGGCCCTCCAGATCGCCGCGATCGACCACGGCCCGGGGATCGCCGACCTCACGGCCGCCTCGCGCGACGGCTTCTCGACGACGTCCTCCCTCGGCGCGGGACTCGGCACGTGCCGGCGCATCGCCGACCACTTCGAGGTGCACACCGTGCCGGGCCGCGGCACCGTGGCGCTGGCCCGGGTCCACGCGACCCGCCGGGACCGGCCGGGACACCGCTCCCCCGGCACGAGCGCACCGGTCCGCGCGGGAGGCGTCAACGTTCCTCTCGCGGCCGCCGAGCACTCCGGCGACGCCTGGGTGTGTGTGCGCTCCGAGGACCTGGTCACCCTGCTGCTCGCCGACGGCCTCGGCCACGGCCCCTCCGCCGCGAGGGCGTCCGGGGCCGCCGTCGCGGAACTGCGCCGGCTCGCGCATCTGCCGCCCACCGAACTGCTCGGCGCGCTGCACCCGGCGCTGCACGACACCCGGGGCGCCGCCGTCGCGGTGGCCCGGCTCGATCTCGTGAACCTGCGCCTCGACTTCGCGGGGATCGGCAACGTCGGGGCCCGGCTGCGTTCCGGCGACACCTGGACTCCCCTGCTGTCGCATCCCGGGATCGTCGGCGCCCACCGCCCGGCGCGGCTGCCGCAGAGCAGCCTGCCGTGGACCCACGACAGCCTCCTCGTGCTCCACAGCGACGGTCTGCCCAGCCGCTGGGTCCCCCCGCCGCTCGCCCATCTCACCACCTGGGACCCCGCCGTCACCGCCGCGGTGATCATGCGCGATTCCAGCAGTGCCGCGCGTCCGGCGCGCGACGACACCACCGTGGCCGTGCTGGCCCCCACTCCGCAGGATCACCGATCATGACCCGCACCTGGCAGATCACCACGGTCGACGACGCCGCCCGTGCCCGCATCGCCGCCGCCCGGATCGCCGCGGCGCACGGCGTCCCCATGGTGGAGCGCACCCGCCTGGTCACGGACCTGAGCGCGCGGCTGCGGCAGTGTCTCCTCAAAGGGGGTGGTTGGCGTCTGACCGTGACGGCCGCGCCCACGAGCGAGCCGCACCGCGCCCGGTTGACCATGACCCTCGGCGCGGAGGCGAACGAGGCGAACGCGGCGCACGACGGCCCGAGTTGGCAGGCGAGTGTGGACACGGCCGGTCCTGGCCGGGGAGCGGACGGGCCGCCCGATGGCGTCTCGGCCCGCGTTCCGCGCGACAGGGCCGCCCTCGCCGACGCCCTGCTCAGCGCCGACGAGGACGCCGCCCGACTCCTGGACGAACTCGCCGAACAGGAGCGGTTGGTCGCCTTCCACCGGGAGGAACTGCACCAGACCAACCAGGGTGTGCTCGCGCTGCACGCCGAACTCGACGCGGCCGGCCGGATCCAGCGCGAGCTGTTCGACGCCGAACGCCGGGCCCGTACCGAAGCCGAGAACGCCCGGCGCGGACTGACCTTCCTCGCCGACGCCAGCGCGGCCCTGACCGCCTCGCTCAACGTCGAGGAGATCCTGGCCCATCTGCCCCGGCTGCTCGTGCCGGACTACGCCCGGAGCGTCGACGTATGGCTCTTCGCCCCCGAGGACAGGGCCCGTGGGCACGTGGTCCGTCCGGCGGCCGCCGTCGCGGCCGCCCGTACCGGCCGCCCGCACTACGCGGCCGACCGTCCGGGCCGGCTGCCCGGGGTCGAGGACCTGCCGCCCTCGGTGCTCCACCCGGGGCAGCCGCTGCTGTGCATTCCGCTGGCGAGCCGGCACACGCCCGTCGGTGTCGTGACGCTGACGCCGTCGCGGGAGGGGTGGAGCGCGGACGACACGGTGATGCTCGTCGAACTCGCGCGCAGGGCGGGCGTCGCGATCGATCACGCGCAGCGCTTCGAGCACAACCGCGACATCGCCGAGACCCTGCAACGTGCCCTGCTCACCGACCTCCCCGCCACACCCGGACTGAGTCTGGCGGCGCGCTACCTTCCCGCCACGCACGGGCTGAACATCGGCGGCGACTGGTACGACGCGTTCCGCCAGCCCGACGGGGGTCTGGTCGCCGTCATGGGCGACGTCACCGGCCACGGGCTGCACGCGGCCGTCATGATGAGCCAACTACGCACCGCCCTGCGGGCGTACGCCGTGGACGGGGGCACACCCGGACGGCTCCTGACCCGCCTGCACGCGTTCCTGAACCATCTCCAGCCCGACCTCTACGCCACCGCGGTCATCGCACGGTTCCACCCGGACGAGCCCGAGGTCACCTGGGCAGCCGCGGGGCACCCGCCGCCGGTGCTGCGCGCGCCGGACGGCGAGGTGCGCGTCCTGGACGCCCGGCCCGGTGCGATGCTCGGCATTCCGCTGCACCAGGAGATCCGCGACCACACGGCGCTGATTCCACCGGGATCCACGCTCGCCCTGTACACGGACGGTCTCGTGGAACGGCGGAGAGAGGGCATCGATCCGGGCATACGGCGGCTGGCCGAGGCACTCTCCGCCGAGCGGGCGGTCGATCTGGACCGCGATCTGGAGGGCGCCGCGGACCGGATCCTGCACCCGATGCTGCGCGACTCGCAGCGCGACGACGACGTGTGTCTGCTGCTCGTCCATCTCGACGACGCGGCCACGGTGGACGCCCCCGGGCGGACGTACGCCTGACATCCGGCGGGACGGCACTGGAGGGCGGACGGCGCTGGAGGGCGAAGGGCGCTGGAGGGCAGAGGGCGCTGGAGGGCAGAGGGCGCTGGAGGGCAGAGGGCGCTGGAGGGCGGAGGGCGCTGGAGGGCGCTCCATCACGCGGCCGGGCCGTGCCGCCGTTCATCCACGCGGAGAAGCGGTGTCGCCGCGCGTCGTCCGGGCTGACTCGCCGCTCGTCCGCGCGGCCGCGCCGCGTCGCTAGTCGCCCGGACGACGGCGGTCGGCCGCCGACTCAATCCGTGCCGCCTCGAACGCGCGCAGTCCGTCCTCCAGCGACGTCCGCTGGAGCGGGGTCATCGCCGCGAGGACGGCGGCCAGATCCAGCGTCCGCCGCGCGCCGATCTCCGCGAGCGCCCGACCGCCCTGCGGCGTGAGCAGCAGGCTCAGGGCGCGCCGGTTGTGGGGGTGCGGAATCCGCTGGAGCAGGCCGGCGGCCTCCAGCCGGTCGCACAGGCGGCTCGCCGCCGGCAGGGCGACACCCACCCTCTCGGCCAGGTCGGTGAGGGTGGGTACGGGACGGCGCGCGACGGCCCTCAGCGCCTTCGACTGCTGTGCGGACAGCCGCGGGCCGACCGACCGGCCGGCCGAGGTCCACAGCTCCATCAGTCCCTCGACCGCGTCCACGAGCCGTCCGGCGACCTCCTCGGGACGGGGCCCTTCTCCTGCCTGGTCCATGTCCCCGTCATCCCTCACGGGGCATCACACGCTTCCCGGGACGCCGCTCCCCACGCGCTCCGTCCGGGCTGAACACCTCACCGCGAGGCCGATGCCCCGGACCGTGGGGACGAGGAAACCCTCCGCCCGGACGGGGAGTTCCGTCGCGGCCGGCGGTGACGGCTGGATCGCGGATGATGCTCGTTCCTCGAAATCGTGGGAGGCGGGAAGCGCGGGCGGCCGACGTGTCAGAACAGCACGACGGCGCGTACGGTCTTGCCGTCCGGGCGTGACAGCACGGTCAGTTCGGAGGACAGGCGGCGCACCAGCGGCCAGCCGAAGCCGCCCTGTCCGGTCAGGTCGAGGCGCCGGGGACGCGGGGGTTGGGGATCGTCGTCGGAGACCGAGATGTCCACGCCGTGGCCCATGTCCCTCAGGTCCAGGCGGCACAGCCTGCCGCGCGCGTGCCGCACCACGTTCGTCACCAGCTCGGAGACCACGAGCAGGACGGCCTCGGCGACTTCTCGCGGTACCGTGCGCGGCAGGCCGCCGAGGAACGTTCTGACCATTCCCCTGGCGTGCACAGCGGCCTGCGGATCCCTCTCCAGCCTCGCACCGAGACCGGGGCCGAAGTCGCAGGGCGGTTCGACGGTGGTCATGCCTTCGCCTCCCTTGCCGTACGTCCCGCCCCCACGCCGCGATGCGGCGCCCTCCGTGTAGGTCCGGTGTGCCGGGCGGGCTGTCTCCCCTCCTTCCCGGAGCGCCCCGGCGCATGTCCCGGGTTCACCCACCTTCACATCCCGGTCACAAGGACCCGCCCGAGGCCGCGCCGCGGGTCGGCCGGCGTCGTGGGACGGGGAGGACTGCCGTCGCGGATCGGGGGCACAAGGGCACGCGTCCCGGACGCCCGACGGGTGGTTCGGCGACATCGCTCCCGTGCCGGTCGTACGGGGCCGGGCGACCCCGGACCGGCACGGTCGAGCGGCCCGGGTGGTGGCCCTCGCCGGGCAGGGGCCGGCGGGGCCACCACCCGGGCATCGCTTCTCACCCGCCGGCGCGACGAGGCGGAACACGACAAGGAACAGAGGAGGCGGCGGATGTCCCGGACGACCACCACGGCTGAGATCGAGGCGGACAGGACGGTGGACCCGGCCGAGGCCATGCGCCGCAAGCAGCGGTTCCGCAGACGCCTGGAGCGGCTCATCGGCATCGCGGCCACCGAGGGGAACGAACTGGTTCCGCTGCGCAACGGCGACCGTATCTTCGCCGCGATGCTCGACGCGGTGCGGTCCGCCGAGCACACGATCGACATGATGACCTTCGTCTACTGGCGCGGGGAGATAGCCCGCGAGTTCGCGTCCGCCCTCTCGGAACGGGCCCGCGCGGGTCTTCGCGTACGGCTGCTGCTGGACGGTTTCGGCGCGAAGCGGATCGAGGAGGACCTGCTGCGGTCCATGACCGACGCCGGTGTCCAGGTCGCGTGGTTCCGCAAGCCGCTGTGGCTCTCGCCCCTGAAGCAGAACCACCGCTGTCACCGCAAGGCGCTCGTCGTCGACGAGCACACCGCGTTCACCGGTGGCGTGGGCATCGCCGAGGAGTGGTGCGGCGACGCCCGCGGCCCCTCCGAGTGGCGGGACACCCACGTCAAGGTGCGCGGGCCCGCCGTGGACGGCATCGCGGCGGCGTTCGCGCAGAACTGGGCGGAGTGCCACGACGAGCTCTTCGACGACCGGGACCGCTTCACCGGGCACGATCAGCCGGGCACGGCCACCGTGCAGGTGGTGCGGGGTTCCGCCAGTTTCGGCTGGCAGGACATGCAGACCCTGATCCGGGTGATGCTCGGCTCGGCCGAGGAGCGCTTCCGCCTCTCCACCGCCTACTTCGCCCCCGACGTCTACTTCGTGGACCTGCTGTGCGCGACGGCCCGCCGCGGTGTCCGGGTGGAGATCCTGCTGCCCGGTCCGCACACCGACCAGCGGGCCTGTCAGCTGGCCGGCCAGCACCATTACGCCGCGCTGCTGGCCGCGGGCGTGGAGATACGCCAGTACCAGCCGACCATGCTCCACACCAAGATCATGACGGTGGACGGGGTGGCCTCCCTCATCGGCTCCACCAACTTCAACCGCCGCTCGATGGAGCACGACGAGGAGGTCATGCTCGCCGTCCTCGACGAGACGTTCACCGCGGTCCTCGACCAGGACTTCGACGACGACCGGGAGAACGCCGTGAGCATCGATCCGGGCCGCTGGCGGCACAGGTCACCCGTCCAGCGCGCCAAGGAGCTGGCCGTCGCCCCCCTGCGCCGGTTCCTCTAGCGGACGGCGCCGGTACGGGTTCGGTACCACGGTCAGCGGGGCCGCTCGCCGGTCTCGCAGACCTTGCGGGCGATCTCCCGCAGTTTGATGTTGTGGTCCTGGGAGGCCTTCTTCAGCACCGCGAAGGCCTCCTCCTCGCCCAGACCGTGGCGCTCCATGAGAATGCCCATCGCCTCACCGATCTCGTGCCGGGTCTCCAGGGCGTGGCCGAGCTGCTGGTGCTTGCGGGCCGCGGACAGGGCGACGGCGGCGTGCGAGGCCAGCACCCAGCCGGCGGTCCGGGCGGACTCGTCGAACATGCTCGGACGATGCGAGTACACGTTCAGGGCGCCCAGTTCGTCCTCCTCGGTGAACAGCAGGAAGCCCATCATGCTGCCCATGCCCAGCTTCCTCAGCTCGGGCGCCAGGCGGGCCCACTTCGGGTGCGGCCGGCGCAGGTCCTCGATGGCGTACAGCTGCTCCCGCTCGGTCACCGCGTCGAAGCACGGGCCCTCCCGCAGGTCCTGCTGGATCCGGTCCGCCATGCGCACGACGTCACCGGTCGCGGCCAGCGCGCTGACCTCACCGCGCCGGACCGTGAGGATGCCGGCCTCGTCGCAGCCGTTGATCAGCACGGTCGCGTGCTCCACGATCCGGTCCAGAGTGGCCTGCACCGAGTCCTGCGCCAACAAATCCCGTGCCATGTCCGCCAGAGCGACGGCAAACTTCTCCCAGACCTCGCCGGACTCCTGCGCCATGGGACACCCGTTCATTCGTCGAGACGACAGCAGCTTTCACCTGGGGTTCCATTTTGCCACCCCCGTCCGTGCCACCGAGGCGATCGGGTCGGTCGGCTCCGTCGAGCCGCGGCAAATCCGGCCGAACGACGCGCCCACTCCATGCGGTCACCCCATATCCACGGGATCTTTGCACGCGCCGCCCGTTTCATACGGCGGATCAAGGGTGACCCGACAAGGGACCGATTCCGGAGAACCCACTCGATTCGATCAGGAGGTTCGTATGGAGAACTGGCGCGAAGGCGCGTCCTGCCGCACCGTTGACCCCGATCTGTTCTTCCCCATCGGCAGTACAGGCCCCGCGGTGCTCCAGATCCAGGAGGCGAAGGCCGTCTGCGAGGGCTGTCCGGTCCGTGAGCAGTGCCTGACCTGGGCCCTGGACACGGGCCAGAGCGTCGGTGTCTGGGGCGGTACGAGCGAGGCGGAACGGCGTGCGCTGGCACGGCGCCGCTCCCGCCGGCGCTCCCAGGACACACCCGCGTAGCGCGGGAGGCGGGCAGCACCGGGCCTCATCACGGGGCCGGGTCCGACGCAGGTGACCGGGTCGGGACGCGGCGAGGGACACTCCGCCGACGAGACCCGAACGAAGGGCACGATGGAGATCGATCCGAGCCGGAGCGGGAAGTCGTCGTACGAGGCGCTGGGGACGCTCACCAGCGCGTTCGGCGGCGAGCTGCGCAATGTGACGGACGCGCGGCTGGCCGCCGACGGCTATCTGCGCGCCCTCGCGCGGGCGACTCCTCCCTCGGCCCCCGAACACTGGGACGACATCCTGCTGGTGGTCACCGAACTCGCCGCTAACACGATCCAGTACGCGCCCGGCCCCTTCGAGCTCCAACTGCGCCCCACCATCGGCGGTGTGCACGTGACGCTCCACGACAGCAGCACCATCGCGCCCGCGCCGCGCCGCTTCCGCCCCTCCCAGGGCGGGGGCGGCATCGGCTGGCATCTCATCCACGCGCTGTCCGATCAGGTCAGTGTGATCGTGCGGCCCGACGGCAAGGACGTCCACGCGTTCCTGCCGTGGTGACGGCAGGCACGGCACCCGCGGCTGCCGTACGGCCACGCGGGCGTCGTACGGACGAAGGTGTCGTTCGCTGCGGCAGGGGCACACGGGTCCGGTGAGGGAAACCGTTCCCTCACCGTCGCACGATCGAGGTGGAGCCTTGAGCCCAGAGCGCGAACCGTCCGAGCGCGAGCACGCGGTGTGGGACCGGGTGCGGCGTACCGCCACCGGGATGAACCATCACCGCGCGAAGGCCGCCCTGGGCGAGGCCCGGAAGGCGGCCGAGGAGGCTTCGGCCGAGGGCACGGCGGCACCCGACGCGCGGACGGAGGTGGACGAGTGGGAACGGATCACCGACGCCCTGGCCGACCACGCCGGGTCGTACGACCCCGCCGCCGACCCCTTCGTGCAGGGGCAGCTCGCCGCCCGGTCCCACCGCGCCCGCACATCGGTGCGACACGACTGAGCGCCAACCCCTCCGCATTGTCAGTCCTTTACGGAACAATGCTGGTCAGCAACAGCGTCACCGTGCCGGTGGCGTGCGATCCCGTCCGTCCGTCGAAAGGCCGCCCGCACATGACGCCGACCCCGCACCTCCGTGCCGTGCCGCGAGCGCCGATCGGAGGCCGGTGACCATGCTGCGGCCCCTGCCGCGCACGCGCGCCCCGCTCGGTCCCGAGGATGCCGAGGTGCTGCGTCTGATCACCCAGCGACGGTTCCCCGTCCGCCTCACCGTCCACGCGAACGGCCGCCGCCGGTACGGCTATTGGCTTCCGTTCGATCCCTCGACCGGGCGCGGCGGCTGCTATGTGGCACTGCCCACGGGCGAGTGCGACGCGCTGCACGCGGCGGGCCTGATCGTGCTCGGCGACCCGCTCGTCGATCCGGCGAAGACCACGTACACGGTCCGGGCCGCGGTCCGTGCCACCGTCACGGGGCGCGGCGACGCATCCGGCCGGAACGGCACGGCGCGCGGCGAGGCGGCCGTCCGGACGCCGGCGAACGCAGTGGGCGAGGCGAGGGACGCGAGCCCGTTCCGCCATGCCCTTTCCGCCTGATCCCACCGCACCAGCGCGTCGGCAAGGGGCCGCCGCGGTGCGGGCGGGGTGGGACACGCCGTCCCGGCTCAGCCGTTCGGGCCGGGCGCGAGCGGCACCTCGGCCGTGATGCGCTTGCCCCCGGCCCGCAGTCGCGCGACGACGACGTCGCTGGCCAGGGTGCAGACGATCATCCAGCCGCGGCCGCCGACCCGCATACGGCCGATCTCGTCGAACTGGTCGACCGCCACGGGCAGTCGGTCACTGCGGTCGCTCACGGACAGCCGTACCGCCCGCTCGGTGCGTGTCACGTCGAACGCGGTGACACCACCGCCGTGGAGCATCGCGTTGGTCACCAGCTCGGACGCCACGAGCAGGGCGTCACCGGCGGTGTCCTCGACGTCATGGGTGGGCTCGCCGGGCCGGCCCGCGAGGGCGCGCCTGACGGCCTGCCGCACGTCCGCGGGATTCCCGGGACCCACCGGGGCCCCGTGTCGCGCGCCGGCCACCGTGTCGGTGGCGGACCTGTGACCCTGCCGGCACATTCCTCACTCCTCCGTTCCCGGCCGTCGTTCCACCGGCCTCGCCGCGCGATCCCCTGCCGGACCGTCCGGCGGGCGCGCGGTGATGTTCCTTGTCCTCATGGGCCTCGACTCTTCTCCGGCCGCCTTGCCGGCCGGCCGGCGCCCTCGGATGGTGCGGGGCGGCCTCGGCGGTCGTGTCGTCCGGGCCGTCGCCGTGCCGAGCGGGCGTCCTTGCCCAGCCCTTCGCCGGTACGCCGGCGGCGCGGTTCCTCCCGGTCCCGGCCGCAGCGGATCTCGCATCCGTTTCCCGGCCCGGGCGGGTCCTTTCTACGGCTGACCGTGAATCGCCCGCCCAAACCTGGACGTTCGCGCATCCACCGGACTCCGGCACAGCCGTCCCGGCCGGCGACGGCACACGAACAGCTCGCGAACCCTTCCGGCCGACGTGTCCCACCCGTACCACCGGCACTTACCGTCAAGTAATATCCGCGGCAGTCCCCGGAGGAGGAACCGTGCCACGGTCCGAACGATCTCCCTTGCTGCTCGCGGGCCTTCTGGCCACCGCGGGCGTCGCCCACTTCGCCGCACCGCGGCAGTTCGACGCCATCGTCCCGCGCGCGCTCCCGGGCTCGCCCCGGACCTGGACGTACGCGAGCGGTGTCGCCGAACTCGCCCTGGCGGCGGGGGTGGCACTCCCCCGCACGCGCCGGGTCGCGGCGCTCACCACCGCCGCGTTCTTCGTCGGGGTCTTCCCGGCCAACGTCCAGATGGCGGTGGACTGGCGCCGCCGTCCCGCGCCGCTCAGGGCCGCGGCTCTCGCGCGGCTCCCGCTCCAGGTGCCGCTCGTACTGTGGGCGCGCGGAGTCGCCCGGTCCGGAAAGGGACAGTCATGACATCTCAGGTGAACGTGGGCGACCAGGTCGAGGACTTCACGCTGCCGGACGAGACCGGGGTGGAACGGAGCCTGTCCGGACTGCTGGCCGAGGGGCCGGTGGTCCTCTTCTTCTATCCCGCCGCCCTCACCGCCGGCTGCACCGCCGAGGCCTGCCACTTCCGCGATCTGGCCACGGAGTTCACGGCCGCGGGCGCGCGTCCCGTCGGGATCAGCGGTGACGCGGTCGACCGGCAGCAGGAGTTCGCCGACCGGCACTCGCTCGGCTTCCCGCTGCTGTCCGACGCCGACGGGACCGTCCGGGAGCGGTTCGGGGTGAAGCGGGGCTTCAGCCTGGCCCCGACGAAGCGGGTCACCTTCGTCATAGGGAAGGACCGCACCGTGCTCGAAGTGGTCCGCAGCGAGCTGCGCATGAGTGCCCACGCCGACCGCGCTCTGGCCGCGCTGCGCGAGCACAAGGGCTGAGGCGTCAGGGGGTGTTCGGTGACGCCCCCGACCGGAGTGAACGGGGCCCGCCCCTATGCGGATGGAGGGCGGGCCCCGTTCACTGTGCCCCATTCTCGGCACACGCCCCTCCCGCCGACAGGGAGTGCGGCCCGGTGGCGTGGGGACACCGGTCACACCCCGTGCGCGCCGCGCGCCTCCCGTGTGCGCCCCCTCTCGTACACGCCCCTCACGATCCCGCGCCCGCTCCCCGACGGCACGCCACCGGTTCACCCCTCCCCCGTTCGACCGGCCTCCGGCGCCCGCGAGGCGGCCTGTCGGGTGCCCGGCCGAACGGTCATGCTGGAGCCGACGCGAAGGAACCACGAGCCACGGAGGCCCCATGACGGACCGGGCGACATCCCTCGAAGTGAGGCCGGCGGCGGGGCACATCGGCGCCGAGATCACGGGAGTCGACCTGGCGGAGCCGTTGACGGACGAGGTCGTGGGCGCGCTCAGGGCGGCGCTGCTGCGCTGGAAGGTGCTGTTCTTCCGCGGCCAGCGGCTCGACCACGCCTCCCACCTCGCCTTCGCCCGCCGGTTCGGGACGCCCGTACGCCTCCGGTCGCGGGGCAGCGCGTCGCCCGAGGACTTCCCCGAGGTGGAGACGACGGCCGACCGGCTCGAACTGGGCGGGCGCTACGGCATGGACCACGAGGAGTGGCTGCGCAGGCGACGGCACTCGCTGCTGCGCGGGTGGCACTGCGACCACGGCGCCCGGGTCGATCCGCCGGCCGCGACGATCCTGCGCGCCGAGACCGTGCCCCCGTACGGCGGGGACACGACCTGGTCGAACCTGGCCGCCGCGTACGCCGGTCTCTCGGCGCCCGTACGGGCCTTCGCCGACGGCCTGCGCGCCGAGCACCGGCTCGGGGTCGGCTACCAGAGCCGGCCGGGCGACGACGCGTACCTCCGTCGTCTGCTGGACCGTCAGATCGCCACCGACCACCCGCTGGTGCGGGTGCACCCGGAGACGGGCGAGCGGATCCTGTTCGTCAACGGCTACTACGTCGAGCAGATCCTCCAGGTGTCCCGCCCGGAGAGCCGGGCGCTGCTGGACATGCTGCTCGAACAGGCGACCCGGCCCGAGTACACGGTCCGCTTCCGGTGGGAACCGGGCAGTGTGGCCTTCTGGGACAACCGGGCCACCATCCATCTCGCGCCGAGCGACACCGCCCACCTCGACCACCCCCGGATCATGCACCGGGTGATGCTGGCCGGTGATGTCCCGAGAGGGGTGGACGGCGAACCGTCGGCGCCGATCGTGGGCAGCGAGCCCGGCCGCTGGTGAACCGGGCCGCCCGCGGGCAGCCCGGAGGCCCCGGCCCGGCTTCCGCCGAGCCGGGCCGTACGCCGGGAGCGGGCCGCCGCCGTCAGAAGACGCCCTGTCCGGGGACGAGGATCCCGCGCGGGTCGTAGGTGTGCCGGGCGGCGGCGAGCCGTCGGTAGGCGGGGCCGAAGTGCTCGCGCCAGTCCGCCGCGTCGAAGGGGACCGAGCCGACCGGGTAGTGGGTACCGCCCGCCGCGTGGACGGTGTCGTAGGCGGCCCGGTTGGCCGCGAGGAGACGGTCGACGGTCGCGGTGTCGTCCGGCGGGGTCGTCCGCAGGACGGCCAGCAGATAGGACACCCGGTCGTCGGGCATGCGCAGCAGCGGGGCGTGCAGCTTCTTGCGCAGCACCGGGTACAGCAGGACGACACCGGGCCCGAGATCCGCCGGCGTGAGGTCAGCGAGCAGTGACTCGGCCAGCGTCGCCGCCGAGCGGCCCGGCAGCAGCAGGTTCAGCCAGGGGTGGGCGAAGGCCCACAGGCCCGCTTCCTGGAGGGCGGCGACCGAGGCCGCGAGCCGGTCGAGGAAGTCGTAGTAGCCGAGGTCGCTCACCTGGACCCCGGCGGGATCGTGTCGCAGCCCGCGCAGCAGCGCCGTGTCGTCGGGGGCGGGTCCGACGGGGGGACCGTAGGCGACGGCTTCGATGACATAGCCGCGGAAGGCCCCGTCGGCGTCGGCGCTCACCTGGCCCTCGACATAGCCGAACCGGCCCTCCTCGACGAGCAGGCGCTGGTCGTCGAGGAAGGTGCGCAGGTCGTCGTACGGGAGGAGGTAGTGCCGTACGGTCGCGGGCGCGGGGACGAGGCGCAGCGTGGCGCCGACGATGATCGCGCACTGGCCGAGTCCGGCGAGCACGGCGTGGAACAGCTCGGGGTGGCGGTCCGGGGAGCAGCGGACGAGGTCGCCCGCCCCGGTGACGACCTGGAGTTCCGTCACGTTGTCGACCTGGGCGCCCTGCTGGTGGGTCTGGCCGCCGATGCCGCCGACCGACAGGGTTCCGCCGACGGAGAGTTCGAGGTAGTCGGTGAAGGTGGGCGGGGTGAGTCCGTGGGCCAGGGTGGCCCTGGCGACCTGGCTCCAGCGGACTCCCGCGCCGACGGTGACCGTAGTGGCGCCCGGCCCGACCGGGCCGATCGACGCGAGCGGCGCGGTCTCGATGATCAGGCCGCCGTCGACCTGTGCCTGCCCCTGCGTGGCGTGGCCCTGGCCGCGCGGTGCGACGGACAGTCCGTGCTCGTTGCAGAAGCGGACCATGGCGACGATGTCGCGGACCGAGCCGGGCCGCAGCACGGCGGCCGGACGCCGGTGGACGATGTGGCCGAAGTCGTCGGCGTCCGCCGCGAGGGAGGCGTCGTCGGTGTGCACGCTGCCGTCGAGCCGCGGGAGGCGGGCGAGGCCGTTCGCACGGGTGGTGGTGGCCGCCCAGCTGCGGGTGAAGGGATCGAATCCGACGACCGCGGCGCCGGCCGCGGCCAGGCCCTGAAGTGCGGTACGTCGCGAGGGTGTCCGGGGCATGCGCTCCTCCAGGGGCGGCCGTTTCGAGATCAACTGGGGCCGAGTGTATGGGACTTGGGAGTCCCTGGGGCCGGATGATCCGAACGCGTGCCCTGGTGCGAGCCTGTCGCCACCGAAGCTGCCCGCCGACGCCCGGACACCGCGCCGAAGGTGGCCGCTGGTGTCCTGGCACCGCGCCGAAGGTGGCCGCCGGTGTCCTGGTGCCGATCCCGACGTGCCCACTGGAGCGTCGTGCAGCCGCCGAACCTGCCCGCCCGCGCCGGAGTGCCGCACCGAACGCGCGCGCCTGCCGCCGGCGAAGCTGCCCGCCGACGCCCGGGTGCCGCGCCGAACATGCCCTCCGGTGCCCTGGTGCCGCACCGGACAAGCCCGCCGGCGCACGGGTGCCGCACCGAACACGCCCTCCGGTGCCCTGGCGCCGCACCGAACAAGCCCGTCGCCCGGGCACCGCGCCGAAGCTGCCCGCCGGTGTCCGGGGGCCGCGCCGAACGGCGGCGTCCGCCGCCCCGGTTGGGACGGCGGACGCGGTGAACCGTGGTGCGGGGTCCGTCAGTTCGAGGAACCCTTGGGCTCGTCACCGTCCACGTCGACCGGCGTGCGGCTGTAACCGGGGAGCGCGAGCGGGCCGTTCGCCTTCGCGGCACCGTTCTCCGAGTTCTGCCCGCCCAGGTTCTGGCGGACCGAGTCGAGGATGGTCAGGCCCTGCGCGACCAGCCCGGCAGCGATCTCGCCGAGACCGTCGGCGCCGTTGAGGACGTTGACGTTCGCGCCCGCGAGACCGCCGGCCGCCTCCTTGACGATCAGCGGCAGCTGGTCGATCAGCATACGGTCGAGCGCGACCCGGTCGTGCGAGGCGGCCGCCTCGGCCTGGATCTTCATGCGCTCGGCGTCGGCGATGGCGAGGACCTTGATCCGCTCGGCCTCGGCCTCGGCCGGCTTGACGACCTCGGCGACCAGCTGCTGCTGACGCAACTGGGCGGCCCGCTGGGCGAGTTCGGTCTGCGCCGCGAGGACCTCCTGCTGCGCGTGGGCCTGGGCGAGCGGACCCGCCTGGGCGGCCTGCGCCTGGGCGCGGTCCACCTCGGCCGAGTACTCCGCCTGCACGATGGCCGTCTGCCGGGCGTACTCGGCCTGGTTGCGCGCCGCCACCTGCTGCGCCTCGACGGAGGCCTGCGTGGCCTGCGCCTGGGCGATCTGGGCCTGTCGCTGGATGGCCGCCTTGTGCGGGGCGGACATCGCGTCGATGTAGCCGGTGTCGCCGTCGTCGATCGACTGGATCTGGAGCGAGTCGACTATCAGGCCGATCTTCGCCATCTCCAGCTTCGAGGTGTCGAGCACCTCGGCGGCGAGCTTCTGCCGCTCGGTGACGATCTCCTCGACCGTCATCGAACCGATGATGGACCGCAGATGGCCCGCGAAGATCCGGCCCGTCAGGACCGACATCTGGTCCTGGTCGGACAGGAAGCGCTGGCCCGCGTTGATGATGCTCTCGGTGTCGTTGCCGACCTTGAACGCGATCACGGCACGGACGTGCAGTGAGATGCCCTGCTTCGTGACGCAGGTCTCGGTGACCTCCGCCTCGCACATGGACAGCGTCAGGAACCGGGTCTTACGGAAGACGGGCAGCACGAACTTGCCGTGCCCCGTCACCACTCGGAACGGCGCGCCCCCCAGTCCCCGCCTGCCACCCGAGATCAACATCGCCTCATCGGGAGCGGGTACGCGATAACCGAACATGCTTCTCCTTCTCAACCGGCGCCGACGGCGTCGCCGTCGAGCGCGTCCAGCGGATCGGCCCACTCGATGACGTCGACCTCACGGCATCCCCTGGACTCGATCACCAGCACGGTCGCCCCCTTGGGCAGGGGTTCCCGGGACCAGGCGTGGAAGGTCTCGGATCCGCCTCTCACACGCACCAGGATCTCGCCGGGACCGGCGGTTCCCCGGGTGCCGATGAGCAGTTCCCCCGTGCAGCCGATCACGGCTTCGTCCTGCACCACAGCCGGCCACCCCCCATCACTCTGAATCTGCCTCTGACCTTAGACCCAGCCGTTCCCGGGGCAGGTACGCCCCCCGTCCTTCGACGGCCCCTCGACCGGGGGGCGCGCCGGGTGTCTCAGGAGAAGTGTGGGCTCAACACGGGTGAAGCGATAGGTCTTGCCGCCGGTCGGGACGACAACGTTGCCGTCCGGAGACATGCGTGAGCCCGGCGGCTCACGCGGGAGGCTGAGTGTGCCGCCGGGCTCGGAGCGGGCCGCGGGGGTCCGGGCGGTGACCGCCCGGACCCGCGAACCGTCGGCCGTCAGTTGTTGGTGCAGGTGTTTCCGGCGGCCGGGTTCAGCAGAGCCACCACGTTGACCGTGGTTCCACACAGGTTCACGGGGATGTTGACGGGGATCTGGATGACGTTGCCGGACAGGACTCCGGGACTGTTCGCAGCTGCACCGACCACCGGTACGGGGTCGGCGGCGGCGGTCCCGGCGGTGGCCAGCAGGGCGACGCTGGCAAGTCCGGCGGCGGCCATCAGACGAATACGCATTCCAAGCTCCGTTCATTCGCAGTGGTGCGAGCTCCTCCACCATCACCTTTGCGAACAATTACCGACATTCCAGCGCAGCCGAACGGGGGTTCGCCCCGTGCGGCAGCCAGGAGGCGGGCCGGGGCCGGAACGCGTCGCGCGGGGCGTACGGAATGCCCGTAGCGTGAATACAGACCCGGTGGAACAGGGAGAAACCATGACAACAAGCCAGCCCGACGCGTCCGTGCCCTCCGATGACAGGGCGACCCCCGACACGCTGCTGCACACCGGGACGGAGGGCCCGGTGACGGCCGAGGACCTGGTCCTCGCCGCGGGTCGCGACGTCACACCGCAGAACCTCGCCTGGGCCGAGCGCAAGCTCGCGGAGGAGGGTTCCGCGGCGGTGGACAAGCTACTGCCCTAGGGCGCGGCAGGACGGCCCCGGGCCGGCTCCGATGCGGTGGAGCCGACCCGGGATCTGCGCGCGAGGGGGCGGGTCAGGCGGCGGGGCACTCCTTCCATGCCAGGTGGTAGACGGTGCTGATGTCGCCGTCCGTCGAGTCCATGGTCATGAAGCTGGAGCTGCCGGGCGTCGAGGTGCCCGCGTTGACGCGGAGCTCGGTGTTGATGTTGAAGTTGCGCTGAACGCCACAGGGCGCCCAGACCAGTTGGGCCCAGTCCGTGGTGTCCGTGGACTGCCAGTCGTCGCCGTACGGGCCGCGGAAGGGGTGGGTGATGGAGGCGGTGTTCGAGGATCCCTGGAAGTAGTACGAGGCCTTCTCGGTGCTGCTGGCGCCCGCCTGGAGCGAGGCGAAGCCGCGGTAGTCCGCGCTGGCGATGGCGTAGGTGAAGCCCTGCGGAACATGCACGATCAGGTTGAGCTGGCAGTTCTTGCGGAACGCGGTGGGGTCGGCGTTGCCTCCGACCTGGGCGAGGTAGTCGCTGTAGGTCACCGTGAAGGCGGTGTTGTCCGGGGAGACGGCGACGGCCGCCGTGCCGGCGGGACAGCCGGACCCGTTGACCGTGGCGACACTGATGACGATCTTGTCCGGGGGCGGGTCCTGGATACCGGAGGACGGGCTCGACAGGGGAAGCGCTGTGGCGAACAGGGCGGCGATAGCGCCACCCATGAACAGGCCACCGGCCATGGTGCTCCAATCCGTTGCGTCGGTGTTCCGGCGGCGGCACACGGGCACGCCGCCATGAATGGGGGGTGCGGCTCCCCGAACGGACGGGGAACCGTCGCTGACCAGTGCGGTGGATCAAGCGCGGCTCGTTTACACATGCGCATGACAAATTCGCAGGCGCGAGCCACTCCCGGTTGTGAAGGAGCAGTGAAGGCCGGGAGCGACGAAATCGTACGTAAGGCCGGTCGTGGCGGACAGGGCCTTCTCCGGCCATTCGATACGCGCCGTTCACACCCGCCGCCACGGTCACGGGGCCCGTTCACCGCCGTTCACGCCACCTGCGCACGTTCGTCCACGGGCCGGGCGGCCCGATGTCCACGGGCGGTCGCCCCTCCGTCCCCGGGCGGGCCGGGAGACGACGGGAGCGTGTGAATCACCCGCCCCCTCAGCGCGTCCCGGACACCCCTGCGACACTGAGACACATGGATCCACGACACCTGAGACTCGGCCGCCGCCGAATATGGATGAGCGGTGCTGTCTGTTTCCTGGTCCTCGGGCCGATCGCCTGGTTCTTCGGTGGCTGGATTCCCTTCGCGCTGCTGGCCGTTGCCCTCGTTCTCGCCACCGCCGTCTCGCACTGGCGGGCCCCCAACTGGCTGGCGCCCGCCATCGCCAAGGGCCAGTCGGAGAGCCGCCGGGACGTGGCCACCTTCTGCGTGGTCATAGCGGTGAGCGGATACGCCCAGCCGCCGTCGCGGCCCGCCCCCTCCCCCTCGGCCCTCGCGGCCGTGCGTCTGGAGGCGTACCGGGCCGCCGCGGACGACGACCTCTCCGAGGACCTGCGGCTCCTCGCCGCCGACGCGCTGGCCGCGGCGGACCAGGCGAACGCCGAGGACACCCCGGCGGCCTGGCGGGCGGCACGGGCCGGCGCCGAGCGGCTCGCGCACTCCGCACAGGAGGGCAACCCGTACGTACGGCAGTTGCTCATCCAGTGGGTGGAGGGCAACCCGGCGAGCGACCGCTAGGTCGTGTCCCAGAGGGTCGGCGGACCGCCCGTGCCGCCCTCAGGGCCGCTCGAAGAACTGGATCACGCCCCCGGCCGAGAAGCACAGGGCTCCGACGAGGGTGCCCCAGTTGGCGATGTCGACGTTCACGAGGCTGCCGGTGGCGGGCCTGGTGAAGGCGGCGAGCGCCGAGACGAGGAACAGGACGGATCCGAGCTGGTTCACCGCGACGATCCACCAGCCGAGATCGCCGGCCAGGACGCGCGGACGCCCGTGGCAGACCTCCACGATCGCGAGGTGCCCCGAGACCAGGAACAGGACGCAGCCCACCAGGTCGGGGGCCCAGATCAGCCGGTCCACCTGCCGGACCGAGAGTCCACTGATCAGCGAGTCCACCAGGTTGACGCCGAACACGAGCGTTCCGGCGAACAGCAGGAAGGTGCCGAGCCAGTCGATCCGGCCCGGCTCGTAGCTCCACCACCTCCAGCGCCGCCCGGCCAGCGCGTCCGACTCGCTGTCGCGGCGGGGCGCGTTCACCGCCTGGAGGAGGGACGCGTAGCCCCCGGTGTTGAAGAACAGACCGCCCGCGAAGTAGATCCAGGCGCCCGTCGCGCCGTGCGAGCCGAACTGCGCGACCCCGGCCCCGAGCGCGAACAGCAGCCCGCCGACGGTGAACGCGGTCGCGGCGATGGCGTTCAGACGGCGCAGCCGGGCGATGGACACGGTGTCCGCCCGCCGGGAACGGGCCTCCGTCTCCCCCGGGGCCCGCACGGTGAGCAGGCCGCGCTTACGGGCCCGGCGCGATTCCCAGACCGCGATACGCCCGTCCATGAGGCGCCAGGTCAGCCGGGTCGTGAAGGGACCCGCGCCTTCGGAGCGCGCTTCGGTTCGACTCACCCGGCGACCTTAGCCCGCCGCCCCGAAATCGGACGTTCACCCTCCCCGTCACTTTTCGGGTGGTTCGCCGCATGCGAGCGTACAGACGCTCCCCGGCCGGCGAGCCGGTCGGTTCAGGACTCCGCCTCGCGCCTCAGGAAGTTGCTCACCTGACCGGCGAGGCTGTCCCGGGCCCCGTCGGCGCGCGCGCCCGCGTCGAGGGGGGTGTCGTTCTCGATGCCGCCCGCCCAGAGGTAGCGCTCGGTCCACTCGTCGTCGACCTTCAGCTGGACCTGGATGTCCATGCGGTTCAGGACGGCGTCGGGACCGGCCGCGAACAGGACCGCGGTGGCCCGGCGCAGCGGATAGACGTCGTAGCCCTCGATGAACTGCGAGTTCCGCCAGTCCAGGAAGGCGCTCTCGCCGTCGGCGCCGACGCGGATATCGATCTGGCCGTCCTCCAGGTGGACGCCGAAATGCTCGGTTCCCCGGTTCTCGACGGTCACCCGCAATCTGAAGTAGGTGAGTTCGTCGGCGGCGTCGTCGGGCCCCTTCGGGGGTTCCGCCTTTTCGACACCATGAACGCGAACACGCAGGCCGGCCTGCTCGTCGTACTCCTGCCAGTCCCCGACCACGTTCGGCTCGCGCACAGTCCACCTCTCCACTTCAGAGAGTTGTTCCTATCTGTGCCCTCAACGAAGTGTCAAATGCGACGCACATACCGTGGCCAGCGAATTCTCCTTTCTTGATCGGTGATCAAGCCGTGCGCAGCCAGAATCTTTCCGCGCCACCCGAACGGGGTATTTCGCGCGTGCTGCACATCACGTTCCCCCGGCGCCCCACCCGCCTCCGCGCGGAGGCCGGGGCCGTTCGTCGAGCGGACCCGGTCCGGCGTCCCCGGCCGGGCCCGACGGGACGGCCTTCACGGCACCCCGTGAAGCACCATCGAGAACCACACCTTCTTTCCCGTGGTGCCCGGGTCGGCCGGCGCGACGCCCCAGTCGTCGCTCAGCGCGGCGACGATCGTCAGTCCCCGTCCGGACTGCTCGCATCCGTCCACCGTGCGCCGCTCGGGCAGGGCGGACGAGCGGTCGGCGACGGAGATCCGCAGTTCGCGCGGGTCGCACTCGATGCCGACGGTGATGGTGTCACCGCGGTCGGGGCTGCCGTGCCGGAGCGCGTTGGTGAGGAGTTCCCCGGCCGCGAGCACGGCGTCCTCGACGCGCCGGGCCGGCAGCCGCAGCCGGGTGAGGTACTCGGCGACCATGGCCCGCACTCCTGGCACCCGGGAGGGGTGGGCCGGGACGGTGGTCCGCAGTCCGTGCACCCCCGACACCCGGCTCGCGGCCGCGTCCGCCGACCCACAGGTCCCGGCGGGCAGGGGCCGCTCGTGTACGGGTTCGGCCGCCGCCTGAGCCCTGGAGGGCCTTGCTCGCGCGTGTACGGGTTCGGTCGCCGCCGGCGCATCGGAGGGCAGCGCCCGCGCGTGTGCGGGCCCGGCCGGTGCCGGGGACTCGGCCCGTTCGGGGACGTGGGCGCGCAGCGTCTGGCCGTCCGCCGGGTGCACCCCCTGTTCCGGCACCCTGCTCCCGCGCCCCGGAGCCAGGTCGCCGTGGGCCGCCCCGGGCGACGGCTCGCGGCGCGGTGCCCTGGATGCCGGCATCGGTCCTCCTTCGGGTGCGGCCCGGGGGCGCTGTCTCGGCGGCTGCCCGTGCAGCCAACACGCCGGACTGCCTCGGCGACCAGGGGGTATTCGGGTTGTCCGGTTGTCAGCGCGTAGTGGTGCGGGATGTATGTTCGATCTTGTGAGGAACGGGAACGGGGGCGGGGCGACGGTGTCCCTTGACGGCGACACCGTGCGGGCCGGGCTGCGGGACAAACGGGTGCTGGTGACCGGTGGTACGCGCGGACTGGGCGAGCAGATCGTGCGGCTGCTGTCCGCCGAGGGCGTGCGGGTGGCCACCTGCGCGCGCACCGCGCGGGATCTGGAGACGCTGGCCGCCTCGCTGGGCCCCGGTCTTCTGACCCGGCGGCTCGACGTCACCGCGCCGGGGGACCTGGAGCGGTTCGTGGCGGACGCGGCGGACCGCTTCGGGGGTCTGGACGGGGTGGTGGCCTGCACGGGCGGTTCTCGCGGCGGCGGCTTCGAGGAGGCGGACGCGGAGGACTGGGCCGCCACCTGGGCGGTGAACGTCGGTCACGCGACCCGGCTGGTGCGGGCGGCCGTCCCGCACCTGCGGGCCGCGGGCGGGGGCTCCGTCGTGGTGATCTCCTCGATCTCCGGCTGGAAGCCGGGGCCGCCCGCGCAGTACGCGGTCGCGAAGTCCGCGCAGATCCAGCTGGCCGCCTCGCTGGCCCGCGAGCTGGGGCCTGACGGCATCCGGGTGAACGCGGTCTCCCCCGGTTCCATGGTCATCCCCGGCCGGCGCTGGGACCGTATGCGCCGGGAGCAGCCGGAGGCGTTCGCCCGTTTCGTGGCGGCGGAGCTGTCGGGCGGGGCGCCGGTCGCACCGCAGGAGGTCGCCCGGGTCGTGGCGTTCCTGCTGTCGGACTGGTCGAGCGGGATATCCGGCGCGCACCTCCCCGTCGACCGCGCCCAGAACGCCCCCTCCCCCGACGGCTACTGACCCGGCCGCACAACGCCCCCGGGGTCATGGCAGCGCGCCCGCCCCTCCGTTTCTCAGGCCACCGCCCCGAGGACACCGCGCGAGCGGCGCTCGAACTCCTGCACGACGGGTTCGGTGCGACGGGGTTCGAGGCGCCTGCGGAAGTCGCGCAGGGCCTGCACCGACCGTTCGCTGTGGACGGCGCCGAGGGTCTCCAGTGCCAGGGTCGCGGTGCCGACCGCCTCGTCCAGGCGGTCCTGCTGAAGGTGTGCGGTGGCGAGGACGGAGCGGCTGATGGCCTGGCGCCTGCGCCGGTCCGCGCCCGAGCCGAGCGACTCGCTCGCCGTGCGCTCGGCCTGGCGGGCGAGCCCCAGGTCGCGGAAGCACAGGGCGGACTCGGCCTGGAGGTAGTGCTGGTCCAGATAGCGCACCCACGGCGACTCCTGGTCGGCCCCCTTGCTCGCCGCCAGCTGCCGTTCCGCCAGCCGCAGCGCCTCGGCGGTGTCGTCGGAGCTGCCCCGCGCCGCGTGTCCGCGCGCCGACATGGCGTACAGCCGCATCAGGCCGAGGGGGCTTCCGGCCCCCTGAGCGGTGACGATCCCGGCACGGGCGAGCGCCACCCCCTCGTCCGGGCGGCCGAGACTCGTGGCGAGATGGGAGAGCCCGGCGAGGATCTGGCCGCCGAGCACGCGGTCGCGGCCCTCGGCGCACAGGCGCAGCCCCTGGGTCATGTAGCGCTGGGCGAGGCCGTACTCCCCGGCGTCGTACGAACTCCAGCCGGCCATCGCGGCCAGGCGCGCGGCGGCGGCGTACAGCCGGCTGCGCTGTCCTGAGGGCAGGCCGCGCTGCTGGAGCATGGGGACGACCTCGGTGGACAGGTAGTGCACGATGCTGGTGCGGACCCCGCCACCGCCGAAGTGGTTGTCCATCTGGTCGAACACGGCGATCATCGCGTGCACCTGCTCGACGGGGCCGCCGTCCGCGGGCAGGGCCGAGGAGGGCGCCTCCTGCTGTTCAAGCAGCCAGAGCAGCCAGTCGCGTTGGGGGTGCGTCAGGGCCGAGGCGACGAAGGGGACCGTGCCGAGCAGGCCGCGCCGGGAGATGTCGGTGCAGCCCAGTTCCGCGAGCGTGTGCAGGGTCTCCGCCACGTCCTCGCCGTAGACGAGCGCTCTGCTCGCGACCGGGCGCTGAGGATCGGAGTGGAAGCCGAGGTCCGCGGGTGACATGGCGCGGCCGAGCCGTTCGGAGAGTACGGCGGCGATCAACTCCGGTGTGGCTCCGCGGGGTTGCTGGCCCTGGAGCCAGCGGGTGACGGACGCCTTGTCGTAATGGGAGTCGGCGCCTTGACGGCGCCCCAGTTCGTTGACCCGCAGGGCGAGGGAGGCGTAGGAGCAGCCGGACTCCTTGAGCGCGGCCCCCAGCACCCGGTTGCCCCCGGCCGCCCTGCCGGCGTTGCCTGTCTGTCCCTCGGTCACGGCGGCCACCCCGTATCGCCTCACATCCGCGTGCGGTGTGCTTCGACACATGCCTGACGAGACATCAGTTGCGTTACGGCAAAGCACAGTTGAGCGTGATCGTCGCCGAATGTGCGGCAGGTCACCCGGTCACTATGGTGGCCCGTCGGCCGCCTGTGCAACCGGCGTTCCGACAATCCGGGAACGATCCGCATCACTCAACCACGCCCCCACAACCGAACAACCCGGGTCCGGCCGCCCCGCGCACGCCGGAGAGTTCCGATGCCGAGGGGAGCCGGTCAGTCGGTCGTCGCCGGCTCGATGTTCTGGTTGAGACGGAACAGGTTGCCCGGGTCGAAGTCGGCCTTCACCTGGGCCAGTCGTGTGTAGTTGCCGCTGTAGCTCGCCCGGACGGCCTCCTGGTCCTCGGCCATCACCATGTTCACGTACGCGCCGCCCGCGGAGTACGGCTGGAGGGCGTCGGAGTAGTCGACGCTCCAGCGCTTGACGACCTCGGCGTTGGCCGGGTCGGGATCCACGCCGGCGTACACGGTGGCCCAGCCGGAACTGCGGTAGCCCCAGGCGGTGTCCGTCGGGCCGACGTCGTGGACGGCGCCGTCGATGGGGTACATGTGCATGGTCGACTTCCAGGTCGGCATCGCCGCACCGAACCGGGCGTGCAGGTCGACGGCCTCGGCGGGGATCCGGTCGACGAAGGCCGCCCGCCAGTACCACTGGTCGCCGGGCGGGTAGACGCCGTCGAAGGCGGACTGGATGGCCGGGTGGGGCATCGGCGCGGGGCCGTGCAGCAGGGGCGCGGGCAGGGCGTCGAGCAGCGGGGCCATCTCGCGGCCCGCCGCGTCCGCGTCGTCTCCGACCCGGCACCACAGCACTCCGCACACCTTCTTCAGATGGATCTCCTCCGGGAACGGCGGTCCCGGCGGCACCGAACCGAAGAGGAAGAAGCCGCCCAGCTCACGCGGCGCCGTGGGAATGAAGTCGCGGTAGGCGGCGAGGACTTCGGCGCCGAGTTCGACGGGCCAGAACGTGGGGCCCGCGACCACCATGTTCACCTCGTGCAGCCGGAAGACGAACGAGGTGACGACGCCGAAGTTGCCGCCGCCGCCGCGGATCGCCCAGTAGAGGTCGGTGTTCTCGTCGGCGTTCGCGCGGACGTGTTCGCCGTTCGCCAGGACCAGTTCGGCCTCCAGCAGATTGTCGACGGCCAGTCCGAACTTGCGGGTGAGGTGGCCGAGGCCGCCGCCGAGGGTGATGCCGCCGACCCCGGTGGTGGAGATGATGCCGCTCGGTGTGGCCAGACCGTGCTCGTTGGTGGCGCGGTCGACCTCGCCGAGGAGACAGCCGCCGCCCACGCGTACCGTGCGTGCCGAGGGATCGACCTCGATGTCCTTGAGCGGAGAGAGGTCGAGGACCACTCCGTCGTCACAGGTGCTCAGCCCGGCTCCGTGATGGCCGCCGCCGCGCACCGCGAGCGGGAGGGCATGGTCGCGGGCGAAGCCGACGATCAGGGCGACGTCCTCCGGGGAGGTGCAGCGCGCCACCAGGGCGGGCCGCCGGTCGATCATCGCGTTGTAGACGGCGCGGGCCTCGTCGTACCCGGCATCCTCCGGGCCGATCAACGCCCCTTTGAATCCCGACAGTTCCTGGCGTGCCGCTTGTATCGGTGTGATGGACATGTGCATCCCCGCATCTGGAGACGGCTCCAGGTCCCGGCGTCCAGGCCGTGGACCGGCTCCCGCCGATTGGTCCGATATGCCTGCTTCAGCCCGATCACTGACCAGCCTAACCCCGCGCCAAGCGCCTAGCTCGGCGACCCGGGGCCCGCCGCCGCGCGGCGCGACGGCGGCGGCCGTGAACACCCCGAGCGCGTCGATCCGTACGGGATCGACGCGCTCGGCGACCTGATCGCGGGGCCCGGCCCGCGCCGGTCAGACGCGGGAGGCGACCGACTCGTTCTCGTCGCGTCCGGCGGCGAGCGCGGGTTCCGGCAGCACCGCGTACAGCGGCGTCGGACGCGCGACGCGCAGACAGGGGGCGGGCACCGACGGGTCCAGCGGGGCACGGTCGGCGGAACGGGCCCGCCACGAGGACCAGATGATCTTCCCGCCTGCGCCCGTGGCGCAGCAGCCCCAGCCGTCGCTGAGGGCGGCGATCTGGGCCAGGCACCCCTGGGGTGCCCGGTGCGGGCCGATGTCCTGGCTGCTGTCGGAGACGGCGGCGAACAGGCGTCGGCCGTTCCACCACATCTCGATCGTCGTGTTCTTGTCGGCCGCGTGCTGCTCGATGGTGCTGAGCAGCGCTTCCGCGCAGCGGCAGACGGACTCGACGAGATTCTCCAGGTTCCAGTACCTGAGGTGCGCGGCCAGGATCCGCCTGACCTGTCCCACCTTTTCCTGACTGAGCTCCACGTCCAGGTGGTAGTAGCAGGGAACTGCGGCGTTCATCGTCGTTTGCTCCTCACCGGCGAAGCTCTCGCTCCGCGCTCGCCCCCTGCGGGACATGGCCCCGATTGCGAAGCGTGAGCACCGATCGCTCCTGAGTCACCCTCAGCATGAGAGGGCTACTCCATTCGTGCAACACGAGCGCCACCCCATGTAGTTGAAGAACCAACAAGACGCTCGGTCGCCCTACAGGCACCATGAGTGAGGGTGTCGCTCCGTGACGGACCGGCTCCCCTTCGCGTACGGCCCTCATCCGCCGGCCAGGCGAGCCGTGCGCGGTCGAGAGATCGGGAAGGTGACCAGCGTGATGCTGCTGCCTGCCAAAGCCGAGGTCGCCAGGCATCTTGAGCGCTACCGGGCGTGGGAACGCCTGCTGCTCGCGACTCCGGCCGACCGCGTGGTGCGGGGGAATTTCGAGAACACCGGATACACCCTGTGCGTCCTGATGGGGAAGCGCTGCGCGCGGGAGGCGGCAATCGCCGCCGAGGTCTATTTGCAGGACGTTCCGGCACGGATCTGAGACGACGGTCCCCGGGGACCGCACCGAAAGGGCCTTTCGCGGCAACGACGACTCGGGCCCAGAACCGCGGAGGCGAGACGCATGGACGCGATCACGGACGTGCACACCACGACCGGCCGTATACCCGTCAGGGATGTACGGCCGGTCGTCGATTGCGGCAGACGGCCCGCCAAAGCGGTGGTGGGCGAGACCTTCCAGGTCACCGCCACCCTTTTCGGCGAGGGCCATGACGTGGTCGGCGCGAACGCCGTCCTGCTGGATCCGGACGGCACCCCCGGACCGTGGACACCGATGCGGGAACTGGCCCCCGGAAGCGACCTCTGGGGCGCCGAGGTCATCGCGGGGGAGACGGGGCACTGGACCTACCTGGTGGAGGCGTGGAGCGACCCGGTGACCGGGTGGCGGCGCACCGCCGGGATCAAGATCCCCGCCGGGCTCGACGTCGGGCTCGTACTGGAGGAGGGCGCCGCCCTGCACGAGCGGGCCGCCGCGGGCGTGCCCGGCGCCGACGGCCGGGCCGCGGTGCTGGCGGCCGCTGACACGCTGCGCGACGACGCCCTGCCGCCGGCCGAGCGGTTCGCGGCGGCCCTCGACCCCGGGGTGACGGCCGCACTGGCGGAGCATCCGCTACGTGAACGGCTCACCCGTTCCCTGCCGTTGCCGCTGCTGGTGGAGCGGGAGCGGGCGTTGTTCGGCGCGTGGTACGAGTTCTTCCCGCGTTCGGAGCACGGGCGGGGCGACGCGTCGGAGCACGGTACGTTCCGTACGGCCGCCGGGCGGCTGCCGGCGATCGCGGAGATGGGCTTCGACGTCGTCTACCTCCCGCCGGTCCACCCGATCGGCACCACCCACCGCAAGGGCCCCGACAACACGCTGTCCGCGGGTCCCCAGGACGTGGGGGTGCCCTGGGCGATCGGCTCGCCCGAGGGCGGCCACGACGCGATCCACCCCGCGCTGGGCACCCTGGAGGACTTCGACGCCTTCGTCGCCCGGGCCACGTCCCTGGGCCTGGAGATCGCGCTCGACTTCGCGCTCCAGTGCTCCCCGGACCACCCGTGGGTGGAGAAGCACCCCGAGTGGTTCCACCACCGGCCCGACAACACGATCGCCTACGCCGAGAACCCGCCGAAGAAGTACCAGGACATCTACCCCATCGCCTTCGACCGGGACATGCCAGGACTGGTCCGCGAGACCGTGCGGGTGCTGCGCCACTGGATGGACCACGGGGTACGGATCTTCCGCGTCGACAACCCGCACACCAAACCCGTCGTGTTCTGGGAGCGGGTGATCGCCGACATCAACGGCACCGACCCCGACGTCATCTTCCTGGCCGAGGCCTTCACCCGCCCCGCGATGATGCGCACCCTGGCCGAGATCGGCTTCCAGCAGTCCTACACCTACTTCACCTGGCGCAACACCAAACAGGAACTCACCGAGTACCTCACCGAACTGGCCGGCGACTCCGCCGCCCGCATGCGCCCCAACCTCTTCGTCAACACCCCCGACATCCTCCACGAGTTCCTGCAAACCGGCGGCCGCCCCGCCTTCGAACTCCGCGCCGTCCTCGCCGCCACCCTCTCCCCCACCTGGGGCATCTACAGCGGCTACGAACTCTGCGAGAACACCCCCCTGCGCCCCGGCAGCGAGGAATACCTCCACTCCGAGAAATACCAGCTCCGCCCGCGCGACTGGGAGTCGGCCGAGCGCGAGGGCCGTACGATCGCCCCGCTGATCACCCGACTGAACCGGATCAGACGGCACCACAAGGCTCTCCACGAAATCCGGAACCTCAGATTCCACCAGGTCGACGACGATGCGGTGATCGCTTACAGCAAGCGAACGGGTGACGACACGGTGGTCGTCGTGGCGAACCTGGACCCCCACCACACCCGGCAAGCCACAGTGTCCTTGGACATGCCGCGACTCGCTCCGAGCGAGGACGCGCGCGTGCCGGTGCGCGACGAGCTCACCGGCGAGACCTACAACTGGGGCAGGTCCAACTTTGTGCGCCTGGGTCCGGGCGGTGCACATGTGCTCACTGTCGGCCCGGCAACGCGGATCGGAGGGTCCCCCGCATGATGGTCAATGAGCCCGTCCCGGACACGTTCGAGGACACCCCGGCCAAGGACCGCGATCCCGAGTGGTTCAAACGCGCCGTCTTCTACGAGGTCCTGGTCCGCTCCTTCCAGGACAGCAACGGCGACGGCGTCGGCGACCTCAAGGGCCTGACCGCCAAACTCGACTACCTCCAATGGCTGGGCGTCGACTGCCTCTGGCTGCCCCCCTTCTTCAAGTCACCCCTGCGCGACGGCGGCTACGACGTCTCGGACTACACCGCCGTCCTCCCCGAGTTCGGCGACCTCGCCGACTTCGTCGAGTTCGTCGACGCCGCCCACCAGCGCGGCATGCGCGTCATCATCGACTTCGTCATGAACCACACCAGCGACCAGCACCCGTGGTTCCAGGAGTCCCGCAACGACCCCGACGGCCCCTACGGCGACTACTACGTCTGGGCCGACGACGACAAGCAGTACCAGGACGCCCGGATCATCTTCGTCGACACCGAGGCCTCCAACTGGACCTTCGACCCGGTCCGCAAGCAGTACTACTGGCACCGCTTCTTCTCCCACCAGCCCGACCTCAACTACGAGAACCCCGCCGTCCAGGAGGAGATCATCTCCGCGCTGCGGTTCTGGCTGGATCTCGGGATCGACGGGTTCCGGCTGGACGCGGTGCCGTATCTGTACCAGGTCGAGGGAACCAACTGCGAAAACCTTCCTGCGACCCACGAGTTCCTCAAGCGGGTGCGCAAGGAGATCGACACGCACTACCCGGACACGGTGCTGCTGGCCGAGGCGAACCAGTGGCCCGAGGACGTCGTCGACTACTTCGGCGACTTCCCCTCCGGCGGCGACGAGTGCCACATGGCCTTCCACTTCCCCGTCATGCCCCGCATCTTCATGGCCGTCCGCCGCGAGTCCCGCTACCCCGTCTCCGAGATCCTCGCCAAGACCCCCGCCATCCCCGGCAACTGCCAATGGGGCATCTTCCTGCGCAACCACGACGAGCTCACCCTCGAAATGGTCACCGACGAGGAACGCGACTACATGTACGCCGAATACGCGAAAGACCCGCGTATGCGCGCCAACATCGGCATCCGCCGCCGCCTCGCCCCCCTCCTCGACAACGACCGCAACCAGATCGAACTCTTCACCGCACTCCTGCTCTCCCTCCCCGGCAGCCCGATCCTCTACTACGGCGACGAGATCGGCATGGGCGACAACATCTGGCTCGGTGACCGCGACGCCGTCCGCACCCCCATGCAATGGACCCCCGACCGCAACGCCGGCTTCTCCTCCAGCGACCCCGGCCGCCTCTTCCTCCCCACGATCATGGACCCCGTCTACGGCTACCAGGTCACCAACGTCGAGGCCTCCATGTCCTCCCCCTCCTCGCTGCTCCACTGGACCCGCCGCATGATCGAGATCCGCAAACAGAACAAGGCCTTCGGACTCGGCTCCTACACCGAACTCCCCTCCTCCAACCCCGCCGTCCTCGCCTTCCTGCGGGAGTACAAGGACGACCTGGTCCTGTGCGTGCACAACTTCTCCCGCTTCGCCCAGCCCACCGAACTGGACCTGCGCGAGTTCAACGGCCGCCACCCCGTCGAACTCATCGGCGGCGTCCGCTTCCCGGCCATCGGAGAACTCCCCTACCTGCTGACCCTCGCAGGCCACGGCTTCTACTGGTTCCGGTTGCGCCCCGCGGTCGGGCCCGGCACCGCCAAGCGATCGTGAACGCGCACCCCTCGACAGCCCGCCCGCCCCTGAAAGGACGTGCCGTCATGCCGAACACCGCTCTGAGGCGTCCGAGCGGCCTCGACCCCGCTCCACTGCTCACCTCGCTGGCCGAACTGCTGCGGGCCTGGCTGCCGCGGCAGCGCTGGTTCGCCGGCAAGGGCAGGCCCGTGACGGATGTGACGCTGCTGTCGACGACCGAGCTGTACCCGGGGTGTCTGCATCTGCTGGTCCGCACCGAGCACCTCGGCCCGCCCGCCCACGGCACGGCCGGCGCTCCCGCGGCCGAGGACTGCTACCAGCTGCTCCTCGGGGTCAGGGAGGTCCTGCCGCCGCGGCTGGCCCACGCGTTCATCGGCCGGGCGAGCGCCGGCCCGCTGGCCGGGCTCACCGTCTACGACGCCTTCCACGACCCGAAGGCCGCGGGGCTGCTCCTGGAGCGGCTGCGCCGTTCGGGTTCGGCGGGACCGCTGCGGTTCGAGGGAGACCCCCGGGTGACCGTGCCGTCCGGTCTCACCCCGCGCCTTCTCGACGCCGAGCAGTCCAACACCTCCCTGGTCTACGGGGACGCGTTCATACTGAAGGTCTTCCGGCGCGTCCAGCCCGGCATCAACCCGGATCTTGAGGTCCCGCGCGCACTGGCCCGGCAGGGCTGCGACCGCGTACCCGCGCCTGCCGCGTGGTTCCGGACCTCGGAGCCGCAGGAGGCGACCCTCGGCGTCCTCCAGCCGTATCTGCGCGACGCCGCCGACGGGTGGGCGCTGGCCCTCGAATCCCTCGGCTCACGGCAGGACTTCGCCGGCGAGGCGTTCGAACTGGGCCGGGCCACCGCCGAGGTGCATCTGGCCCTGGCCACCGCCTTCCCCGTGGACGCGCCGAACCCGTACCGCAACAAGCGGCTCGCGGAGGCGATGCACGAACGGCTCGACGCCGCGGTCCGTTCCGTCCCCGAACTCCGGCCGCACGCAACCGGGTTGAGGTCGGCGTTCGACGCGCTCGCCGTGCTGGACTCGGCGGTCCGCCCCGCCCAGCGCATCCACGGCGACCTCCACCTCGGCCAGGTCCTGCGGGCCGGGCGGCGCTGGTCGGTGATCGACTTCGAGGGTGAACCGGCGCGCCCGATCAGCGAACGTCGGCGTGTCCAGTCGCCCGTACGCGATGTCGCGGGCATGCTGCGGTCCTTCGACTACGCGGCCCGGTCCCGGCAGCCGTGGCGTCCGGAGTGGGCGGAGCGCTGCCGCGAGTCCTTCTGCGCCGGCTACGCCGACGCGGCCGCCTGGGATCCGCGCGAGGAACCCGAACTGCTGCGCGCGTACGAGACGGACCGCGCCGTGTACGAGGTGCTCTACGAGGCACGGCACCGGCCCGACTGGCTGCCCGTGCCCATGGCGGCGGTCGGACGACTCGCCGACCGCCCCTGACCACCGCGACCCACAACCACGACCGACCACCCACCCCCACCACCGACGAGCAACCGGCACGACCGTTTCGACTCACCCACCGACCACCCCGCTCCGAGAGGCCCAAGCCGTGACCCGCACCGCATCCACCCGCGTACGACGGGCCAAGCCCGCCGCCCCGCCCGCGCAGCACGCCGCGCTGGACCCGACGGATCGGGGGCGTCTGCTGTCCGGCGCCCATCACGATCCGCACGCGGTGCTGGGTGCCCACCCGGTACCGGGCGGAGTGGTGTTCCGGGCGCTGCGGCCGTACGCCCAGGGCGTCGCGGTCGTGGTGGACGGGCGGCGCAGCGCGCTGGAGGACCTGGGCGACGGGTTCTTCGGGGCGGTTCTGCCGCTCGACGGGATTCCCGCGTACACGCTCGTGGTGACGTACGACGGCACCGAGTTCGAGACACAGGACCCCTACCGGTTCCTGCCCGCGCTCGGTGAGCTGGACCTGCATCTGATCGGCGAGGGCCGCCACGAGGAACTGTGGCGGGCGCTCGGCGCCGAGCCGATGACCCACGAGGGCGTGGAGGGGACGCGGTTCACCGTGTGGGCCCCGAACGCCCAAGGGGTCCGGGTCTGCGGGGACTTCTGCCACTGGGACGGCGCCGCCGGGTTCCCGATGCGTTCGCTCGGATCGTCCGGCGTGTGGGAGGTGTTCCTGCCCGGCATGGGCGAAGGGACGCTCTACAAGTTCGACATCACGCGCCCCGACGGTTCCCGCACCCTGCGCGCCGACCCGAT
Organism: Streptomyces sp. f51; assembly: GCF_037940415.1. Lineage (NCBI taxonomy): Bacteria > Bacillati > Actinomycetota > Actinomycetes > Kitasatosporales > Streptomycetaceae > Streptomyces > Streptomyces sp. f51. Next base: position 225,265 of record NZ_CP149798.1, read on the forward strand.
GGCCCGCCGCACCGAGGTGCCTCCGGCGACCTCGTCGGTCGTGACACGGTCGTCGTACGCGTGGCAGGACGCGAAGTGGATGAAGGAGCGGGCGAAGCGCCGCCCGCTGCACGAGGCACCCTTCTCGGTGTATGAGGTGCATCTCCCCTCCTGGCGCCCGGGCCTGACCTACCGTCAACTCGCCGACCAGCTCCCCGCCTACGTCACCGACCTCGGCTTCACCCACGTCCAGCTCATGCCCGTCGCCGAACACCCCTTCGGCGGCTCGTGGGGCTACCAGATCACCGGGTTCTACGCCCCCACCGCCCGCCTGGGCACCCCCGACGACTTCAAGCACCTCGTCGACGCCCTGCACCGCGCCGGGGTCGGGGTCCTCATGGACTGGGTCCCCGCCCACTTCCCGCGCGACGACTGGGCCCTCGCCCAGTTCGACGGCCGCCCCCTGTACGAGCACGCCGACCCGCGGCGCGCCGACCACCCCGACTGGGGCACCCTGGAGTTCGACTACGGCCGCCGTGAGGTCCGCAACTTCCTCGTCGCCAACGCCACCTACTGGTGCGAGGAGTTCCACATCGACGGACTGCGCGTCGACGCCGTCGCCTCCATGCTCTACCTCGACTACTCCCGCGAAGAGGGCCAGTGGGCCCCCAACGAGTTCGGCGGGCGGGACAATCCCGACGCGGTGGCGTTCCTCCAGGAGATGAACGCCACGGTCTACCGCCGCAATCCGGGTGTCGTCACGATCGCCGAGGAGTCCACCGCCTGGGACGGCGTCACCCGCCCGACCTCCGACGGGGGCCTCGGCTTCGGGCTCAAGTGGAACATGGGCTGGATGCACGACTCGCTGGAGTACATCCAGCACGAGCCGATCCACCGCAAGTACCACCACAACGAGATGACCTTCTCGATGGTGTACGCCTACAGCGAGAACTACGTCCTGCCGATCTCCCACGACGAGGTCGTGCACGGCAAGCAGTCACTCGTCTCCAAGATGCCCGGCGACTGGTGGCAGCAGCGCGCGAACCTCCGCGCCTACCTCGCCTTCATGTGGGCCCACCCCGGCAAACAACTCCTCTTCATGGGGCAGGAGTTCGCCCAGGGAGGCGAGTGGAAGGAAGCCCACGGCCCCGACTGGTGGCTCCTCGACCCGGCCTACGGTGCCGAGGCCGACCACCGCGGGGTGCAGGAGCTCGTGCGCGACCTCAACACCCTCTACCGCGGCGAACCGGCGCTGTGGGAGCGCGACACCGACCCTTCCGGCTTCACCTGGGTGGTGGGGGACGCCGCCGACGACAACGTCTTCGCGTTCCTGCGCCACGCGGCCGACGGCACCCCGCTCCTGGCCGTCTCCCACTTCTCCCCCGCCGTCCGCCACGGCTACCGCATCGGCGTCCCCGAGGACATTCCCGCCTGGCGCGAGGTCCTCAACACCGACGACCTGCGCTACGGCGGCAGCGACATCACGCGCACCGAGCCGGTGAAGGCCGAGGCGATCGGTATGCACGGACGCCCGACCAGCATCGAGCTGACGCTGCCGCCGCTGGCGACGGTGTGGCTGCGGCCCGCCTGAGCCGGACCGCAGCCGTCGCCCGGAAGGCCCGCCTCAGGACGAGGCGGGCTTTCCCGCCGTGAAGAGCCAGGTGTGGAAGAGACCGGAGAGGTCCTTGCCCGACTCCTTCTCCGAGAGCGCGATGAACTGGGCCGTCGTACCGTGCCCGCCTCGGTGGGCGGCGGCCCAGGTGCGCAGGACGCGGAAGAACACGGGATCTCCGACGGTCGTGCGCAGCTTGTGCAGGACCATGGCCCCGCGGGCGTAGACCGGGGTGTCGAAGATGTGCGCGCCGCTGCCGGGATCGCCGGGCGGGAACGCCCAGAGGTCCTTGCCCGCGGGGGTGGCGTACAGCGTGTCGAAGGCCTTCTGGGCGCTCTTGCCGCCGTGCTGCTCGGCGTACAGCCACTCCGCGTAGGTGGCGAAGCCCTCGTTGAGCCAGATGTCCTTCCACCGGGTCAGGGTGACGGAGTCGCCGAACCACTGGTGCGCGCTCTCGTGGACGAGGGTCTCCAGGTCGGGCGCGGAGTCGTACACGGGCCGGGTCTGGGTCTCCAGGGCGTAGCCGACCTGGGGCGCGCGGTCGACGATGGCTCCGGCCGCCCGGAAGGGGTAGGGGCCGAAGAGCTTGCTCTCCCAGGCCAGGACGGACGGCAGCTTCTTGACGACCGGCGCGGCGGCGGTGGCCTCGCGGGGGTCGATCGCGTTGTAGACCTTCAGGCCGTCGCGGGTGGTGAACTGCTCGACCTTGAAGGTGCCGACGGTCGCCGTGGCGAGGTAGGCGGCCATGGGCTCGGACTGGCGCCAGCGGAAGGTGGTCCGTCCGTTCGCGGTCCGCTGCCCGAGCAGGACGCCGTTGGCGACGGCCGTGCGCCCCTTAGGGACGGTCAGCGTGAAGTCGTACGACGCCTTGTCCGTGGGGTGGCTGTTGGCGGGGAACCAGGTCATCGCACCCTGGGGTTCGCCGGCCACGAACGCTCCGTCGTCCGTGGGGATCCAGCCGTCCAGGGAGCCGTCGGGGTCGGTGACCGGCTTCGGGGTGCCGGAGTAGGTGACGGTGACGCGGAACTCCTGGCCCTTGCGCAGGGCCTCGCGCGGGGTGACGACGAGTTCCTGGCCGTCGCGCCGGAACGCGGCCTTGGCGTGGTCGACGGTGACGCCGGTGACCTTCAGCCCGCTGAGGTCGAGGTCGAAGCGGGTCAGGCGCTGGGTCGCTCTGGCCGTGATGACGGCCTTGCCGTCCAGATGGCGGCTGTGCGGGTCGTAGCCGAGGGTCAGGTCGTAGTGGCGGACGTCGTAGCCGCCGTTGCCCGAGAGCGGGAAGTACGGGTCGCCCGCACCCGCGGCTCCCACGGTCCCGGCCGCCGTGGCGGGGCCCGCCGCGGTGAGCAGCGCGGCGAGCGCGACGGGGACGGCCGCCACAACGGCTTCTCGGCGAAGGACGGTTGTGCGTCGTGCGGCCTCGTGCGGGCGTGGTGTCACGTTCACTCCTCCGGTTCTACGGTGATCACTCGCCCACACCCTATGAGTCCCCCGTCGCCCCGGCCCCCACGATCGGGTCAAGTCGCGTCCAGGGGGTCGGACCCGGGGTGTTCACACCCAGGGCGGCGGGCCGTCCGGGACGAGCTGGTGCACGTCGAAGAGGACGGCGGACTCGACGCCGAGGGCCGCTCCGCCCATCCCGGCCATCCAGGTCAGGAACGGCCGGGGTGCGAAGGCGCCGTCGCCCAGGCCCTTGGTGTACTCGGCGTGTGCCTCCAGGGAGGCGATGCCGCGTTCGAGGGGGTCGCCGGTGACGTCCACGCCGTGGGTGGGGACTTCCGCTCCGGCGAAGCACACCATCCGGATGCCGTTCCAGGGTTCGAGTCCCTCGTCGGCGAGTTCGGGGAAGATCCAGCGGTTTCCGGCGTCGCGTGCCGCGTCGAGGGCGGCGAGGCCCACGACGCGGTGGTCCGCCTGGTTGGTGATGCCGCCGATCATCCGTACCGTGAACGCGCCGGACACCACGATCTCGGGCCGGTGCCGGCGCATCGCGCGGACGATCTCCCGGCGCAGCCCGAGCCCGTACTCGACGACGCCGTCGCGGTGATCGAGGAACTCGACGGTCTCGACGCCGACCTGCCGGGCGCCGGCCCGCTCCTCGGCCTCGCGCAGGGGCGCGGCCCGGTCCGGGTGCAGGCCGTCGATGCCGGCCTCTCCCCTGGTCGCGAGCAGGTAGCTCACCTGCTTGCCCTGCGCGGTCCAGCGCGCGACGGCACAGGCCGTGCCGTACTCGATGTCGTCAGGGTGGGCGGCCACGGCGAGACACCGCGCCCAGTCCTCCGGCAGCGCGGGCAGGCCCGTACCGCCCCCGAGGTCTGCTTTGTCCTGTGTGGGATCCATGTCCGGCATGATGGCGCGCGGCGGGCCGGGACCGACAGAGGCGCGCTTTCCCTGTTCGAGCGCCGGTCTCCCGCGCCCCTGTGTGCCCCGCGGGGCCAGGAGCGGTTCGCAGGCGGCCGGACCGCTGGCCGAACGGCGGGGTGCCGTGGTGGAGTCTGTCCACACGTCCGAGGATCCGGCGTCCGGCCGCGCCGCCTTCCCCCGCGCGGCCGGCGGACCGACGGCGCGTCAGACCCCGTACAGCGCGAAGGAGATGCCGTGACCACCACCTCGCCCAGCTGGAACCGTGCCCCCGTCAGGGTGGGGCTGGTCGGCGCGGGGCCCTGGGCGCGGGCCGTGCACGCCCGGGTGCTCGCCGCGGGACCCGAGACGGTGCTGACGTCGGTGTGGGCACGCCGGGCGGAGGCCGCCCGCGAGACGGCGGCCCCGTCCGGCGCGGCGGTCGCCGCGACGTTCGAGGAACTGCTCGACGGCTGCGAGGCGGTGGCCTTCTCGGTTCCGCCCGCGGTGCAGGCCGAGCTCGCGGTGCGGGCCGCCGAGGCGGGCAAGGCCCTGCTTCTGGAGAAGCCGCTCGCACTCGACCTGGCGGCGGCGCGGCGGCTCGTGGCCGCGATCGACGCCTCGGGCGTGGTGTCGCAGCTGGTCCTGACGAACCGCTACCACCCGGCCGTCCGGCGGTTCCTCGCCGAGGCACGGGCCCTGGACGTCTCGGGCGCGCGCGCATGCGGCATCAGCGGCGCCTTCCTGGGCGGCGACTTCGCGACCCCGTGGCGTCTGGAGCACGGGGCGCTCCTGGACCTCGGACCGCACCTCCTGGATCTCCTGGACGCGGCCCTGGGGCCGATCGTCCGGGTCCGCGGCGCCGGAGACCCGCGCCGCTGGCTCGAACTCACCTGCGAGCACGAGAGCGGCGCCGTGAGCCAGGCCTCGCTGTCGGGTTCGGTCGAGGTCGAGCACGGGATCACCCGCGTCGAGCTGTTCGGCCACCACCCCGAGCTGGTCCTCGACGCCGGTGCACTCGACCACGAGGAGTCCTGGCCCGTGCTGCGCCGCGAGTTCGCCACCGCGGTCCGCGCGGGCCGTTCGGGCGAGCTCGACGCCCACCGCGGTCTGTACCTCCAGTCGCTGATCGCGCGGGCGCTGGACGGCTGAGGGGTCGCCTCCCTGACGACCCGCCGGTCCTCGTCCCGGATCACCGCCCGGCCGTACTGCTGCGCGGCCGCGGCACGGCGCGGCGCGGCCGATCAGGCGAAACGTGCGGCCCGGAAGCGTGTGCGAGGGGTCGTGTGTCGACACGTGAGGTGTGAATCTGCCGTTGATCGCGCCCATGCTCGCGACCCCCGGGACCCTGCCGGCCGCCGGCCAGGACACCCGGTGGGCGTACGAGACGAAGCAGGACGGTCAGCGTGCCGTGGTCTATCTGCACGGGGACGGCGGGGTGACGCTGCGGGCCCGCTCCGGCGAGGACATCACCGCCGCCTATCCGGAACTGGGGGCGCTCGGAGGCGCGCTCGGCACGACCGCCGCGGTCCTGGACGGCGAGGTGCTGGTCCTGGACGAGCAGGGCCGGAGCGACTTCCAGCTGCTCCAGTCACGGATGGGCCTCGCCAGGTCACCGGACCGGGCGGCCCGGCGCGCCGAGCGGGCACCCGCCCATCTCGTGCTGTTCGACGTCATGCATCTGGGCGGCGATCTCACGGGCCTGCGGTACGCGCGACGACGGCAGACTCTGGAGAGCCTGGGCCTCCAGGGTCCGTTCTGGTCGACGCCGACGGCGCTCGTGGGGCACGGGGAGGAGGCGCTGCGGGCGACCCGGGCGAGCGGCCTCGAAGGGCTGGTCTGCAAACGCCTCGACTCGGTGTACGAACCCGGTGTGCGTTCACGGTCCTGGATCAAGATCCGCAACCTGAGGACGGCGGACGTCCTGGTGGGCGGCTGGGTACCAGGAAAGGGGCGCCTGTCGGGGCTGCCCGGCGCCGTGCTCGTCGGCCAGCGCGACGACGCGGGAAGGCTGCGCTACGTCGGAAGCGTGGGCACCGGCTGGAGCGCGTCCGAACGCGCCGATCTCGCCCGGCTGCTGCGGGCCGCCGAGACGGACCACTGCCCTTTCGACACCCTCCCGCGAGCCGCCGAGGCACTGTGGGTGCTGCCCCGGCTGGTCGGCGAGGTCGCCTACAGCACCCGTACCCGGGCCGGGCTGCTGCGCCAGCCGTCGTGGCTGCGGCTGCGTCCCGACCTCGCGCCCGAGGACTCGGCGGCGGACCTTCCGTGACGGAGGAAGGGGTGCGCGCACGTGAAGGGGCCGGCCGCTCGCCGCGGTCGGCCCCTTCACGTCCCGGTCAGGTCCTGCCCGGTCCGCCGCTGCCGAAGGATCCGCTGGAACCCGGCTGCCAGCGCTTGCGGTGCTGGTCGTCGGCGTGTTTGGTACCCGCGGAGTGCATGTTGTACGGCATCAGCCGCTCGCTCTCGTCCGCAGCGTGCGGGACCTCGTCGGGTTCCCGCATCTCGCGCTCCTCGTGCACCGCCCCGGTCTCGGGCAGTCTGGGCTGTTCCTCGGCGGTGGGTGGCCGGGATTCCAGGTTCCGCACCCGGATGCCCATGCGGACGGCCCACACGAGGGCGCCCGCGATGATGAGGCCGCCGATGAAGGCGGCGCCCGCGTTCAGCGATGAACTCGCTGCGATCAGATCTTGGCTCGCGGTGTACATGGTGTTCGCGTACCCCCAATACAAAGGGGAAATCTGCGTACTAGCCCGTCAGCGACGGCCATTCCATTGTATTCCGGATCAATCCGGACGCTACGCCGCACGTCCGGAACCGGTCGGTCCGGACGCTGCCCGGCGAGTCGGGACCCGATCGTCCCGCACGGTGGGCCGTGCGGGAGCACCGCTCATTCCGGGCGGTGCGCCACGGCCCCGAACATCGTCACGGACATGTGCAGACCGCCCTGGCGCGCGGCTTCGGTGAGCTCCTCGTACAGGCGGTCGCGCTGCGACTCGATGATGAGTCCGCGGCTCAGCGCCGAGTCGCCGAGCATGCGGATCAGCGGCCAGGCGACCGACTTGTGGTCCTGGAGCAGGGCCTGCGAGCCTCGGTCGTCGACCACCAGTCCCGCGGCGGTCAGCCGTCCCACCAGCTTGCGTCCGGAGTAGGGGTCGGCTGCCGCGGACAGCGCTCCGGTGGTGAGCGCGGCGATCGTGTCGGGGTCGCCGGGGTGCAGGATCGTGGTCGCCCAGTCGGTGTCCAGGAGGGCGACCCGTCCACCGGGGCGCAGCACGCGCGCTATCTCGAAGACGGCCTTCTCGGGCTCCGCGAGGTGCTGGAGCACCCGCTCGCACCACACGACGTCGACCGTGGCGTCGGGCAGCGGCAGGGCGAGGGCGTCGGCGTCGGCGAAGCGCGCGGCGCTGCGTTCCTCGGTCCCCCGCTGTTCGGCCACGGCGCGCAGTCCGGGGTTGGGTTCGATGCCCAGCACCCGGCCGCGGGGGCCCACGGCGGCGGCGAGCCGCCGGGTCTGCGATCCGGTGCCCGCGCCGATGTCGAGCGCCCGCTCGCCGGGTCGTACGGCCAGTGCCGCGTGCGCCCATGAACGCAGGCGCTGCACACCGTCATTGACGTCCTGGGCATCCAGGGCGCCGACCAGACGGGAGGTGCTGTCCGCGCTGATGTTCTGCGCGTGGAAGGCCGACGTAGGCCGCGTGTCCACCATGGCGGTCACTCTAGAACCACCAAGGTCGTTTTTCAGATTCAGATTGTGTAACGCCTCAAGGCCGGTGTGACAAAAGCGAGCACAAGCACCGCCACGATCACCAGCAGGCCTCCGCCGGCGACCGCGGCGGGTGCCCCGAAGGCCGAACCGGCCGTTCCGTGAAGGACGTCGGCGACCCGCGGACCGCCCACGACGACGACCGTGAAGACGCCCTGGAGCCGTCCGCGCATCTCGTCGGTGGCGGCGGACAGCAGGATCGCGCCACGGAAGACCATGGAGACCATGTCGGCGATCCCGGCGACGGCGAGGAAGGCCACGGCGAGCCACAGGCTGCGGCTGAGCCCGAACCCGGCGATGGCCGCGCCCCAGGCCGCGACGGAGACGATGACCATGAGCCCGTGTCTGCGGGCGCGGGAGAAGGTGCCCGACATCAGTCCGCCCACGACCGCGCCGATGGGGATCGCCGCGAACAGCAGTCCCAGCGCGAGCCCTTCGCCGTACGGGGCGTACGTCTCGGCGGCGAGCTGCGGGAAGAGGGCGCGCGGCATGCCGAACACCATGGCGATGATGTCCGCGAGGAAGGACAGCAGCAGCACCTTGTGCAGGGCGATGTAGCGGAAACCGGCCACGACTTCACGCAGGCCGGCGCGCTGGGAGGCGGCTTTGGTGAGGGGCGGCAGCGCGGGGAGCCGCAGGACGGCCCAGAGCGTGACGCACAGGGCGAGGGCGTCGATCATGTAGAGCTCGGGCAGCCCGATGAGGGGGATGAGCGCGCCGGCGAGCATGGGTCCGGCCACCGAGCCGGTCTGCATCACGGTCGCGCCGAGCGCGTTGGCGGCGGGCAGTTCGTCCGCGGGGACGAGCCGGGCGATGGACGCGCTGCGGGCCGGGGAGTTGAGGCCGAAGAACGCCTGCTGGAGGGCGAGCAGGACCATCAGGACGAGCACCGAGTCCAGTCCGGAGACGGCCTGGGCCCAGAAGAGCAGCGAGGTCACGGCTATGCCGGCGTTGGTGAGCAGGAGCAGCTTGCGGCGGTCCACGCTGTCGGCGATCGCGCCGCCCCACAGGGCGAAGACCACGAGCGGCAGCAGGCCGGCGAGGCTCGCGTAGCCGACCCAGGCCGACGAGCCGGTGATGTCGTAGATCTGCTTGGGCACGGCGACGGCGGTGAGCTGGCTGCCCACGGAGGTGACGGCGGTCGACGTCCACAGCCGGCGGTAGGCGGGGCGGCGCAGCGGCCGGGTGTCCATGGCCCAGCGGCGCCATCCGGAGCGGTCGGGCCGCTCGGCCGGCGCGCTCTCGTCGGGCGTCGCGGCGCCGCTGTCCGTACTGCTCTGGCTCGTGTCCACGCTCATCCTGGTTGCTCGATACATCTTTCGATCCGGGGATCACTATGACCGAGCGTGGGCGGCTTGTGTCCCCCGGGGGACCGGATTGGTGCACGGGGCGGGCGGGGCGCGTACGGCCGGCCCGGCGGTGCCGCCCGGGCGGCGACGACCGGGCGCCGGTGATCAGGCGCCGGTGATCAGGCGGCGATCAGGCGCCGGTGATCAGGCGGGGCCGCCGGGTGTCGGCGATCAGACGCCGGCGATCAGGGTGGCGCCCATCGCGATCATCGTCGTGGCGACCAGGCCGTCCAGCACCCGCCAGGCCGCGGGACGGGCCAGCAGGCGGCCGAGCAGCCGTGCGCCGAACCCGAGGGCCGCGAACCAGCACAGGCTGGCGAGCGCCGCGCCCAGTCCGAACGTCCAGCGCAGGGATCCGCGGTCGGCGGCCAGCGAGCCGAGCAGGAACACGGTGTCGAGGTAGACGTGCGGGTTGAGCCATGTCAGGGCCAGGCAGGTGAGGACGGCCCGGCGCCAGGAACCCGGTGCCCCGGTCGCCGCCCGCAGGGCCGAGGGCCTCAGCACCCGCCGGGCGGCGAGGACCCCGTACACGATGAGGAAGCCGCCGCCGACCAGCGCGACCGCGGTGAGCGCGGCGGGCCAGGCCACCACCACCGCACCGACCCCGCCGACCCCGAGCGCGATCAGCAGCGCGTCGGACAGGGCACAGATGCCCACCACGGCGAGAACCGCGTCCCGGCGCGCTCCCTGGCGCAGGACGAAGGCGTTCTGCGCTCCGATGGCGACGATGAGGGAGAGACCGGCGCCGAATCCGGCGACCGCCGCGGTGAGTGCTGCTGTCATGCCGTCGACGCTAGAAAGCCGAGCGCCGGAAGTACAGCTAAAGATCCTTACGTATCATTAGCACTCGTGATGGCGGAACTGCCCCTCGACCAGGTGCGCACCCTGCTCGCGGTGGTCGACGAGGGCACCTTCGACGCGGCGGCCACGGCCCTGCACGTGACGCCCGCGGCGGTGAGCCAGCGGGTCAAGGCACTCGAGCAGCGCACCGGCAGGGTCCTGCTGACGCGGACGAAACCGGTGCGCCCGACCGAGTCCGGCGAGATCGTGGTGCGTTTCGCGCGCCGCCTCGCCCGCCTGGAGCGCGACGCGCACGCCGAGCTCGGCATGTCCGGGACCGGCGAGCCCACCCGGCTGCCGATCGCGGTGAACGCCGACTCGCTGGCGACGTGGTTCCTGCCCGCGCTGGCCCGGGTGCCCGGCGGACTCCGGCTGTGCTTCGAACTGCGCCGCGGGGACGAGGACCACACCGCCGCCCTGCTGCGCGAGGGCTCGGTCATGGCGGCGGTCACCTCCTCGCCCGACCCGGTGGCCGGCTGCTCGGTGCGGGCCCTCGGGCGGATGCGCTATCTGCCCGTCGCGAGCCCCGGCTGCGCCGAGGCGTGGCTCGGCACCGCCACCGGCACGCCCCTGCGCGAGCTGATCGGCTCCGCCCCCGTGGTGGCCTTCGACCGCGACGACGACATCCAGGACGACTTCGTCCGCTCGCTCGCGGGCGGTCCCGGGGCGAGCGCGCTGCGCCATTTCGTCCCCACGTCGGAGGGGTTCGTCGACGCCGTCGTGGCCGGAATGGGCTGGGGCATGGTGCCCGAGGTCCAGGCGGAACCGCTGCTGCGCGCCGGACGGCTGGTCCGTCTCTCCCCGGAACCCGGTGTCGACGTCCCACTGTTCTGGCAGCAGTGGAAACTCGATTTCCCGGCCCTGGCCGCGGTGGCCGAGGCGGTGGCGGCCGTCGCCGCCGAACGGCTGCGGCCCGCTCAAGCCGCCTGAATCAACGGCTTCCGGACGGCTCCCGAATCCGGTCCGAGCCGGTATGGTCACGCTCGGCGGATCCGGGCGCGGCCGGGAGGAACGGCCTCACCTGCCGGTGCCGTGGCGGACGCCGAGGTGCGGTGTGCGACCCCGGAGGCGCATTCTTGCTGTGTTGACCCCCCTGGCGGCGGGCGGACGAGGGCAGATCGATGACAGGGAGCGCCGAGCGTGAGGGCCAGGCGCTGGACAGCCTGACCTCCCTGCTCAGTGACGCGGTGACGGACGCGATCCGGGCCGCCCGCGGCTTCGCGGGGGGCGTGTATCTGCGCTCCGGCACGCCCGGCCTGCTGCGCCTGGCCGTCCTCGCGGGGCTGCCCGGCCCCCTGTTCCGGCCCTGGTCACGCATGCACGTGGACCGGCCCTTCCCGGTCGCGGACGCCCACCGGCTCGGCGTGGAGGTGCTGCTCGCCGATCCGAACGAGACGATGCGCCGCTATCCGCAGCTCGCGGCCGGGCTGCCGTTCCAGTTCGGATCCCTCTACGTTCCGGTCGTGGGCGACTCCACCGCGTACGGCGTCCTGACCGTGCTGCGCCCGCCCGCCTCGGACGCCACCGAGGTCCTGCCGGACCGCGACCGGATGACCGCGGTCGCCGCGGAGCTCGGAGCCGCCCTGGCCCGGCTCGACAAGGACGGGCTCCCGGTCCTGTGGGACGCCGACCCGCTCGGGACCCGGCCCCCGGTCGACGGCCGCTCCAGCCGGTCCGTCGGGGGCTTCACCTGGGATCCCGGCGACGGCGCGCTCGTCGCGGACGACACCCTGTGGGCGCTGCTCGGGATCCCCCAGGAGGATTTCGCCGGGACACCCGAGGCCTTCGCGGACGCACTGGCCCACGACGAACCCCGGCTGCTGCTGGCGGCCCTGCGCGAGACCGCCGCCGGCCGGCCCCCGCCCCACCCCCTGCCCGTACGGACCGGGAGCGGTGGGCTGCGGCTGCTCGAACTGTGGACCGCGGGAGAGACGGACGTGCCGCCGTTCCGCGTCAGCGGCGCCCTCGTCGACCCCGGACCGGGGCCGGCGGCGGACGGGGCGGCCGACCAGCTCCCGGAGGGCGTCTTCGCGATCGACCGGATCGGGCTGATCACCTACGCGAATCCGCGGGCCGCCGACCTGCTCGGCCGCCCGCGCGCCGACCTGCTGGGCCGGCTGCTGTGGGACGTGGCGCCCTGGATGGACCACCCCGCCTACGAGGACCATCTGCGCAGCGCCCTGCTCTCGACGGACCCGGTGCACTTCCGGGCCCACAGCCCGCTGGGCAACAACGCCGCGACGACTCCGGGACAGGTGACGGGCACCTGGCTGAGCTTCTCCGTCTATCCCGGGCCCCGCGGTGTGACCTGCAAGATCACTCCCCTGGGGCGGGCCTCGGACGCCACCGGGAACGCACCGTTCGACATGGAGGCGGCGCGGGCCCTACGGGCCGAGGCGGACGAGCCCGAGACGGCGGTCTCGGGCACGGCACCGCAGTACCGGCCCATCGTCCTCGCCATCGCGCTGACCGAGGCGGTGACCGCTCGGCAGGTGTCCGAGGTGGTGATGCGCGAACTGCTGCCCGCCTTCGGCAGCCGCCGCCTGGCCATCTATCTCCTCCAGGACCGCCGGCTCTATCTGGCCTGGGAGACCGGCTTCCCGCAGGGATTCCTGGCACCCTTCGACGGAGTCGGCCTGGACGCCAAGCTGCCCGGGGTCGAGACCCTCACCAGCGGACGGGCCCTGTTCTTCGAATCGATGGAGCAACTGGCCGCCGCCTATCCCGGCGTCGCCCTCGACGCCACCGTGGGGGCCCGCGCCTTCCTTCCGCTGATCGCCTCCGGGCGCCCGGTCGGCTCGTGCATCCTCGGGTTCGACCGGCCGCGGACCTTCACCACCGAGGAACGTACGGTCCTCACCGCGCTCGCCGGACTCATCGCGCAGTCCCTGGAGCGGGCGCGGCGCTACGACAACGAGGCGGCACTCGCCCGCGGGCTCCAGGAGGCGCTGCTGCCGCACCGGCTGTCGGCGCACCCCCTCGTCGAGACGGCGGGCCGCTATCTCCCGGGCACCGTCGGCATGGACGTGGGCGGCGACTGGTACGACGTCGTCGAGGCCGGCGACGGACTCGCGCTCGTCATCGGGGACGTACAGGGCCACGGCGTCCAGGCCGCCGCCACCATGGGTCAACTCCGGAGCGCCGTAAGGGCGTTCGCCCTCGGGGACCATTCACCGGACGAGGTGATGAGCGGCACCAACCGGCTCCTGATCGACCTCGACCCGGGCCAGTTCGCGAGCTGCTGCTACGTCCGGGTCGATCCGCTGACCGGGGTCGCGCAGGCCGCGCGGGCCGGCCATCCGCAGCCGCTGCTGCGGCATCCCGACGGCCGCACCGAGGTTCTCGACCTGCCCGGCGGTGTGGTGCTCGGCGTGGACCCGCACGCCGACTACCCCGTCACCGACCTGGTGCTGGAGCCCGGCGCGGTCCTGGCCCTCTACACGGACGGGCTGGTCGAGCGGCCGGGAACGGACATCGACGAGGGGGTCGAGACCCTTCGCTCGACCCTGGCCGAGGCGGGCCCCCCGCAGCATCTCACCGCGGGCGGTCCTTCCCTGTCCCGCGCCGCCGACCTGCTCACCGCCGAGGCCCGGAAGGCCAACGAGCGCCCCGACGACATCGCGCTGCTGCTCACCACCCGCAGGCCGCCGCGCGGGGGGTGAACTCCCCGGGCCCGGACGGGAGTCCGGCCTTCGCAGTGCCTTTGAGGTCACGCCTTGGCGAACGGCCCCTCCAGCGCGGCCCACTGCAACAGCATGATGGTCTTGGCGTCGGCGATCTCCCCCGTGCGGATCATCGACAGGGCTTCGCGGAAAGGCAGTTCGAACGTCTCGATGTCCTCGCCCTCCTCGTCGAGTCCGCCGCCCTCGTGGGTACGGGTGGACGGACCGTAGGAGGCCGCGTAGAAGCTCACCCGTTCGGTGACCGAACCCGGGCTCATGTAGACGTCGAAGACGTGCTCGACGTCCCCGACGGTGTGCCCGGTCTCCTCGATGACCTCGCGCCGTACGGCGTCCTCGGGGTGTTCGTCGTCCTCGTCGAGGAGGCCGCCCGGAGTCTCGACCAGCATCCCGTCCGGGTGGCCGTTGACATACACCGGATACCGGAACTGCCTGGTCAGCAGCACGGTTTCACGATCGGCGTCGTACAGCAGGAGGGTGGCTCCGTTGCCGCGGTCGTGGGTCTCGCGCTCCTGCGTGCTCCACGTTCCGTCGGCGAGCAGGAGGTCGAACGTGGTGCTCCGCTCCACGTACCAGTGACAGGACAGGAGCCTGACGTCGCGGATCCTGACCCGGGGGTTGCCGCTCAGATCGAGACCCGTCCGGTCGAGCCCGGTGCGGCCCCGGCGGTCGGGGGTGTCGATGCCCGCGGTCATCGCGCGCCGGCCTGACGGGAGCGGGAGTTGTCGTTCATGGGCCCTGTCTACCATCTCGACACCAAGATCCTGGTCACAGCGGGGCTTCGCCCGTTTAGGCTCACGGCATGGAACAGACGGAGATCATCCTGCGCGCCATCGGCGTGCTCACCGAGACCAACGCCATGGTGCGCAGGATCGCCCAGGACGAGGAGGCCGGGGTCGAGTCGGCCGAGAACAACCTGGGCGCGCTCGTCACCGAGGTGTTCCCGCGCGTCGAGGTGCCCGGGGACGCCGGTCCCGCGGAGGCGGGGCAGGCGGTCGCGGACGCCTATCTGCCCGCCGCCATCTCGCTGGTGGGCGCCTTCGCCTTCCTCTTCTCCGAACTCGCCGATCTGCACGACTCCGGGCGCACCGACGTCTCGACGGCGGATCTCCTCCAGGATCTCGCCCTGCGGATGTCGCGGGCCGACAACACCTAGCCACCGCGCCCGGCTTGGGCGCATCGCGGCGTACGACCCTGTACCCGGGCGGATCGCGGCGTACGACCCCTGGCCCGGGCGGATCGCGGCGTACGACCCCTGGCCCGGGGCGAGCGACGGCCCGGCCCGAGTCAGTCGTGCGGGACGACCGCCACCGGGCAGGGCGCGTGATGGATCACCGCGTGGGCCACCGAACCGATCCGCGCGCCCACGGCGGACCGGTCGGCCCTGCGGCCCACGACCATCAACTGCGCCCGGCCGGAGAGGGAGAGCAGTACCTGGCCCGCGCTGCCCATCTCGATGTGCTGGGTGACGGGGACCTCGGGAAAACGCTCGCGCCACGGCTGGAGCGCCTCCACGAGCGCCTTCCGCTCGTACGGCTCCAAGCCGCCGGCCTCGTCCAGCATCTTGAGCGAACCGGGGCTGTAGGCGAACACCGGCGGCAGACTCCACGCCCGTACGGCCCGGACGGCCGCACCTCGGGCCGCCGCCGTCTCGAACGCGAAGCGCAGACCTGCCGTGCCGTCCTCGGGCCCGCCCTGATGGCCCACGACGATCTCCCGGCCGCCCGCCTCGTCCCCGGGCCGGTCCTCCGACCGCACCAGCACGACCGGGCAGGGCGCCTCGGCGATCACCCGTTGCCCCACGGAACCGAGCAGGAAGCCGACGAACGCGCCGTATCCGCTCGACCCGAGGACCAGGGTCCCCGTGTCGGCCGCCACGTCCAGCAGGGCGCGCACCACGTCGCCGCCGTCGGAGTCGATCACGTCGACCGTCACCGGCAGGCCGGCGTGCCGCTCGGTGACCGTGCGCGTCGCGTCCTCGATCATGCCGTGGACCCAGCGCGCCTGGTCCTCCCGGTCGCCACCGCCGACCATGTCGTGCGGCGGCCAGTGCCAGGCGTACACCACCCGCAGGGACACATCCCGGCGGACGGCCTCCCGGCCCGCCCAGGCCAGCGCCGCCCTGCTCTCGGGTGATCCGTCCACGCCCACGGTGATCGGGTGGGTCATCCGCCTGCCTTCCGCCGCCGGCCCGCCTGACCGGCCGGGCTCGTCCATCCTGACCCGTCCAGTGTCCGCCACCGGCGGCTCCGGCGATCTCCGGGCAGGGCGCCGCGCCCGACCGGCTCGGGTCCACGTCGGTGCGGTCGGACCGGGCCACGAGGCCGTACCGCCCGCCCGGCGGCGGTGTCGACCGGCTACTCCTCGGGCTCCCAGGCGATCAGCCGCTCGAACACCCGCTGGTCGCCCTCGGTCTTCAGGTCGCTCAGCGTGAGACGGCCCCAGACGAAGAGGAGCAGCTGCTCGGCCGTGCCCGTGGCCGAAACGGAGGCGGGCGCGGCGTCGTCCGTGAGGGGTGCGGGCCAGGCGCCGGTGCCGTCCAGGGTGAGGAGCCAGGAGCGGCCCTCGGTGGCGTGGTAGTGGACGGTGGCGGCCTCGTGCGGCCAGGCCGCCGGGGTGGAGTTGCAGGTGTCGAGGAACTCGGCCACGCCGTCGATCGCGACGTCCGCCGGCATCGGCTGCACCGCGCCGGCGGCGAGCTGGGCGTCGTAGGTGTGCACCAGCACCTCGTGCACCCGGCGCCGGGCGACGCCCCGGGCGTTCGCCGGTGACACGCCCGCGGCCCACCACGTCCAGCACGCGCGGTCCGGGCCGGCCTCGCGGAGCGCGCTCAGCAGCAGCTCGTTCGACTCGGTGTACCAGGCCAGCAGCGCGTCGAGCTCGCGCGGCACCTCCGCGGTGTCCTTGGCGGGCGGAGCCTCTGCGGGGCCCGCGGCGACGATCGCGGCCCACCAGCGCTGGCCCGTACCCAGGTGCCGCACCAGATCGAACAACGTCCACTCGGGGCAGGACGGCACCGGCACGTCGACGCCGGGCGCGGCGGCGACCGCACTCCGGAACGCGGCCGACCGCTCGTCGATCAGACGCAGCAGGGCGGAAAACTCAAGACTGTCTGTCACCTCGCCTGCCTATCACTCCAGTTCAGCCGACCGCACCCCTTTTTCCAGGCCGTCGGCTCCGCTAGGCCGACGCGCGGACCACCAGCTCCGGGTCGAAGATCAGCGACGTGGGTTCGCTGCGATCGCCCCTGATGTGCTCGTCGAGGAGGGCGGCCATCGCCCCCGCCATCTCCTCCACCGGCTGGCGCACGGTGGTCAGGGGAGGCCGGCAGGTGACCGCGACGCTGGAGTCGTCGAAGCCGACGACCGCGACGTCGTCCGGTACCGCCCTGCCCCGCTCCCGCAGCAGTTGGCACACGCCCTGGGCCATCAGGTCGTTGGCGGCGAACACCCCGTCCACATCAGGGTGTTCGGACAGCAGACCCGACATCGCGGCCATACCGCTGTCCAGCGTGAACCCGCCCTCCGCGACCGGGACGTACGGGTGTCCGCCCCGGGCCATCGTGTCGCGGAACCCGGCGAGCCGGTCCTGGCTCGCGGCCACGCCGAGCGGCCCGGTGACCGTGACGATCCGCCGGCACCCCCGCTTCAGGAGGTGTTCGGCCGCCAGCCGGGCCCCCTCGCGGTGGGCGAGATCGACGTAGCTCAGGCGCACGGGGCGGGAGGGCCGGGCGAACAGGACGGCGGGCACGCCCGCGTCGGCGAGCAGCGCGGGCAGCGGGTCGTCCGCGTGGGTGGAGACGACGAGGGCGCCGTCGGCGCTGCCCTGCCGCAGGTCGGCCAGCACCTGGCTCCTGGTCTCCGCCGATTCGGCGAACATGAGCAGGGGGTGCATCGAGCGTGGACGCAGGTACCCCACCACGCCGCTGACGACCCGTCCGAAGAACGGGTCCGCGAACACCCGCGCGGCGAAGGCGTTCTGCTCGTCCCCCGGGGTGTCGCCCGCGCCGGAGACGATCAGCGCCACGGTCTGGCTGCGCCGGGTCACCAGCGATCTGGCGGCCCGGTTGGGCGCGTATCCGGTCCGCTCGATGGCCCGGCGCACCACCTCCTGGATCCCGGGGTCGACGTTGCGGACCCCGTTGATGACCCGGGACACGGTCGCGCGGGAGACTCCGGCCACCCGCGCGACATCCTCCAGCGTGGGAGCCTGTCTGCTCATGGCGGCACCCTAACGGGCCCGCCCCGTCCCGGGATAGAGCGCTCTCCCTGTCCGCCGGGCGCTCAGCCGGGGGTACGGACCACCACGGCGGCCGTCAGCGGCAGCGCGCCCGCCGAGCGGCCCGCGAGCACATGCCAGGTGCCTGGCCGCGTGCGCCAGGCGTGCTCGTCCTCGTCCCAGTGGCGCAGGGCGCGGGACGGTATCCGTACCGGCACCGTGACCCGCTCGCCCGCCGCGGCGGTCACCGGGGCGTACCCGGCGAGCCGGCGTTCCCCGTGGTCCGGGGGCCCCGGAGGTCCGGCGAGATAGACCTGGACGACCTCGCGTCCGGGGCGCCGGCCCGTGTTGCGCACCGCGACCCGCACGGTGAACGGTTCGCCGGGCACGACACGGCCGGGGACGGTCAGTCCTTCGTACGCCCAGGTGGTGAAGCCGAGACCGTGCCCGAACCAGTAGGCGGGGGCGCGGTCGTGGCGCGCCCAGGCGCGGTAGCCGATGTACAGGCCCTCGGTGTAGTCGAGGCGTCCGTCCTCGGGACGGGTGCGGGTGACCGGGGCGTCGGCGAGGACCGCGGGCCAGGTCGTGGGCAGCCGGCCGCCGGGTTCGGTCCGGCCGAACAGCACGTCGGCCAGGCCCGTGCCGCCCTCCTGGCCGGGGAACCAGGTCAGCAGCACGGCTCCGGCCCGCTCGCGCCAGGGCAGTTCGACCGGTCCGCCGCTGTTGACGACGACGACCGTGCGCGGTTCGGCGGTGGTCACGGCGCGCACCAGCTCGTCCTGGCGTCCGCCGAGTCCGAGGTCCGCGCGGTCGCGCCCCTCGGACTCGCCGTGCTCGGTCGTGCCGACGACCACGATCACCGCGTCCGCCGCGCGGGCCGCCCGTACCGCGTCGTTCAGGGCCGCCCGGTCGTCGGGGCGGGGCGGGGCCGCGGTGACGACGGTGGCCCGGCCTGTGTCCGGGGCGAGTTCACGGCGTGCCACCACGCTCACCGCGCGGCCCGCCGTGAGGGACACGGACACACTCCGGACGGGCGGATTCACATGGACGACGGCCGGGTCGTCGGTGTCCTTGTCGAACTCCCCCTCCAGCAAACGGTGTTCGTCGACGGCGACGCTGATGCGGCCGAAGCCGCCGACGCCGAGCGTCCACGACCCCGAAGTCGCCGGAAGCAGGCGGGCGGCGATCTCGACGGTGTGCGCGCCGGGCGGCAGCGGCGGTTCCAACTGCCTTCCGGACAGGCGATGTTCGGAGCAGAGTTCCCGCCCTGCCGGGTCCAGTACACGCAGCCGGACGCCGGGCAGGCCGGAGACCGGGTCGGTGCACAGGTCCGGGGTCAGGGGTGCAGGCGGCGCGTCGGTCGTGGGGCCCGGCACGTGCAGGACGCGCACGCCGTCGCCGAGCGCGGCGGCGATGCCGTCCAGCGGGGTGACGACCCGCTCGGGGAAGACTCCCGCGCTGCCGCCGCCCTGGACGCGCGGCAGCACCGCGTGCCCGCCGATCACGGCGACGGTGCGCAGCCGGGCGGGGTCGAGCGGGAGGACGTCACGGTTGCTCAGCAGAACGGCACTCGCGGCCACGGCCCGCCGCAGCAGCACCCGAGCGGCCTCGCCCCGACCGGTGCCGAGCACGGCGACCCGGCCGACCACTCCAGGCACCTCGACCGGCACCGCCGCCGGTCCGCCCCCCGAGCCGGTCGTGAGCGAAGCGCCGCACCCCGTCACCCCAGGCGCCCCGGCCGGCACCGCCGCCGGTCCGCCCCCCGAGCCGGTCGTGGACGAAGCGCCGCACTCCGTCACCCCGGGCTTCGCGGATGGCGCCGTTGCCGACCCGGCTCCCGGTCCGGAAGCGGACAGGCCCGTCCGACCCGTCGCTCCAGGCTCCGCAGGTGGCACCGCCTCCGCCCCGAATTCCCGGCCGGTCGCAGGCGGGTCGATCAGCCCCATCGCCCCGGGCGCCACGCCCTGGACCGCCGCCAACCCACCTGCCCCGTCCCCCTCGCGCGGCTCCCCCAGTGCCCCGCACGCGGCGGCCAGGCGCAGCAGACGCCGGACCTTGTCGTCGACGGTGGTGCGTGGGACGCGTCCCTCCTCCACGGCTCTCACCAGCGCATCGCCCCAGGCGCTCTCCGGCCCCGGCATCGCGAGGTCGAGGGCGGCGCGCGCGGAGGGTTCGCCGGTACGTACCGCGCCCCAGTCGGAGACCACCACTCCGTCGAAGCCCCACTCGCCCTTGAGGGGGTTCTCCAGCAGTGGACTGACGGTCATCGTGGCTCCGTTGACGCCGTTGTACGCGGCCATCACGACCCTGACACCGGCCTCGACGGCCGCTTCGAACGGCGCGAGGTACACCTCCCGCAGGGCCCGCTCGGACACCCGGACGTCGACGGTCAGCCGGTCGGTCTCGGAGTCGTTGGCCACATAGTGCTTGGCGGTGGCGGCGACTCCCTGGGCCTGGATTCCCCGGATGAGCGCGGCGCCGGTGCGGCCGGTCAGTTCGGGGTCCTCGGAGAGGCACTCGAAGTGCCGCCCGCCGAGCGGTGTCCGGTGGAGGTTGAGGGTGGGCGCGAGGATCACGTCGACCCCCTTGCGGCGCGCTTCGGCGGCGAGGAGGCCGCCGAGACGCTCCACCAGTTCCTCGTCCCACAGGGCCCCGAGCGCGGACGCCGAGGGCAGGAGCAGGGCGGGATCGCGCTCGTCCCAGGACTGCCCGCGCACTCCGGCGGGACCGTCCGAGAGGACCATCTCCCGCAGTCCCAGGGCAGGTTCGGCGCGGGTGCGCCAGGTGGTCGCGCCGGTCAGCAGCCGGACCTTCTCGCGGAGGGTGAGTTTGCCGAGGAGCGCCTCACGCTCCGCCTCGTCGCCGGTCCTGCGCACGCCTGCGTCCCCTTTCCCGGGAGAGCGCTCTCCCCTTCTGTCGTGTTTCAGTTGTAGACCCCGAACTCGTAGAGCGAGTAGCCCCAGCCGGTGCCTCGGGCGGTTCCGTGGACCCGGACGTAGCGGCCGGTGCCGGACACGTCGAGGTCGTCGACACCGCCGTTGCCGTCGGTGACCGTGCGGACCGTCGTCCAGTTCTGTCCGTCGTCGGAGGTCTCAAGGGTGTAGCCCTTGGCGTACGAGGTCTCCCAGACCAGCTGGACGTGGCGGAACGAGGTACGGGAGCCGAGGTCGACGCGCAGCCACTGGGGGTCGCTCCAGTCGCTGGCCCAGCGGGTGTTCGGATTGCCGTCGACGGAGTTCGCCGCGGTGCAGGGGCAGTCCCCGCCGCCGGTCTGGAACGAGGAGGCGGTGGCGGGCCTGCCGAGGGCGATGTTCGTGCCGCTCGGCGTGGGCGGCACCACGCGCACGGAGCGGGTCTCCACGCCGACGTTGCCCCTGCCGTCCTTGACCTTGACGTAGAACTTCCACACCCCGGGCCGGTCCGGCGCAGTCACCCTGAGCCGGCCGCCCCCGAGGTCGGTGAAGGGCAGCGGGTTCAGCTGTTTGCTCTGGTCGATGTACATGCTGTTGTCCAGCACCTCGTACATGACCGGGTCGCCTTCGGGGTCGGTGGCCCTGACCGAGAGGGTCAGGTCCCGCCCGGCCGGCACCTTGCCCGCGTCCCCCTCGACGGTCAGGTCGGTGATGACCGGCGGGGTGTCGTCACGGGAGGTGTCCCCGCCGTACGCCCTCTTCACGGCGTAGTACGAGAGCCGTTTCTCGCCCGCGGGCAGCAGGTTGAACCAGATGCCGCCGAAGTCGTACTCGGTGCCGTAGTGGAACATCGTGGCGCCGAGCGCGACGCCCTTGTGCCCGGTGACGCAGTTCCACGCCCGGGTGTAGCCGTCGGCCTTGGCCCGGTCGGTCGGTTCGGCGGGGACACCGTTCGCGTCGTCCGGGACCTCCCACTCGCCCGCGGGTCCGGTCTCGGTGACGATGTAGGGCTTGGTGTAACCGCCCTGCTCCCAGGCCGACTTCACGTCACAGACGGCGTTGTAGGCGTTCACCGCGTACAGGTCCAGGTCGGGCGCGTTCCTCTTGTAGTAGGGCCAGGCGCCGGTCCACGCGTCGGTGGAGGTGACCGGGTGGTTGGGGTCGACGGCGTGGATCTTCTTGGCGATGTCGTTCACCAGCGTGGTGTAGGCGTCCCGCTGGCGCTCCAACTCGGCGCCGCCGTAGCAGTTCTGGAGGCCGAGCACGGACTCGTTCCCGACGTCCCACATCAGGACGCCGGGGTTGTCCTTGTAGGTGGCGGCCCACTGGGGGAACTCGGTGAGCACCTGGTTCTTGTACGCGGTGTCCGTCAGGTAGTTCACACAGCCGCCGCTGCCGGGGCCGCCGCCGGGCTGGAGCCAGAAACCGGCGACGACCCTGATGCCCTGGGCGGCCGCCGCGTCGAACAGCGGCTTGCTGGAGGCGTCGGTGCCCCAGGTGCGGACGGTGTTGACGCCCATCGACCTCAGGTCGGGCATGTAGCGCCCCGCGTCGGCGACGGCCGGGCCCCAGGTCAGGCCCTTGATCTGGTACGGGCTTCCGTCGACGGTCAGTTGCCAGTTGCCCTGCGAGCCGGTGACCTTGACGACGCCGCCGGCGGCGTGGGCCCGCTGGGCGGGCAGGACGAGTGCCGCCGCGGCGAGCAGGCCCGCGGTGAGGGGCGCCATGACATGGCGCCGGGTGGTTCGGGATCCGGTCATGAGAGTCCGTCCGGGGTACGGGTGAGGGGATGCGGGTGGGGGTCGGAACGGGGTGGGCGCGGAATTCGGGCTGGGATGACGGTGCGGCCTCGGTTCGGGTGCCGGTGCCGGTGCTGGTGCGACCGGGGCCTGGGGCGAGGCGGGTGGTCCCGCCGGCCCGCGATGAACGCCGGACCGGCGGGACGCGTCCGCGTCCCCGCGCGTCAGGGAAGGCGGTAGTTCGCGTCGAGTGCCGCGCCCGCTTCGGGATGCGTCTGGTCGTAGCCGCGGGCGTCGCACTGGAGTCCCCCGACGACACAGTGGTCGACGAGCGCCTTGAGCGTCGGCGGGTCCCACGCGTTGAAGAAGTCGTAGTGGAAGGAGTAACCGGCGCCGCTCGAAAGCCTGACCTGGGACATGTCACCGTTGACCGGGAAGGCCATCTTGAACTCGATCATCGGCAGGGCGACCGGGTGGTCGTCCGGGCAGATGTTGTTGTTGGTGCCGGGGTTGACCACCGGATACGCCATGTGACTCTGGTGGTTGGGGGTGTCGAGGTACTTGCCGTCCCAGCAACTGGGAGCCTGGAAACGGATGTTGAGCTGGACGTCGGCGCTGTTCGGGCACTGCTGCGGGAAGTCGACGTTGAAGTAACTGTTGCCGCACTCCCATCCCTCCACGAACCCCCGGTGGTTGCGGAAGTCCGCCGCGGACTGCATCGGACTGCCGACCACGAAGCGCAGTCCCTTCGGGAAGGGCCGCACGCTGGTGTAGTCGGTGACGCCCGCCTTGTAGTAGATGACCTGCGGCCCCACCGGAAGCACCGGGGCGCCGCCTTTCAGGAGCGTCGGCATCCAGTACGCGGACCTGTCGCCGGGCGCCTTGCAGCTGGTCGAACCGGCGTCGAGCGAGGCGGTGGTGCTCGCCGCGTCGGTCGTGGTGTTGCCCAGGAAGGTGTGGTCGTGGGACTTGCCCGGCTGGCCCGGATAGACGATCGGGTCGTCGGGCCTGGTGCGCGTCACCGAGCAGTTCGCCTGGAACTCGTGGAAGTACCGGTGCGCGGGCTCCGCCTTGGACGGGACGACCCCGGTCACCTGGGGATTCGCCGGGATGTAGCCGTCGCCGTCGGGGTCCTCCGGCGAGGAGAGCGTGGAGACGGGCATCGCGTGCGCCGCGTGGACGGCCGTCGCGCCGGTCACCGACGCCGCCGGGCCGGACACGGGGTCGGCGCTCATCGCCACTCCGGTCAGGCCGAGCGAGGTCAGCACGAGCGCGCCGGACATCAGCATTCCTGAGACGATCTTCGATCTCCGTGCCATGGAGACTCCTGCCACGTCGATGGGGACGGTGGGGGTCGAACGGCCGGGCGGCGCCGCGCACGGTGCCGCCGGACCGTCCGCGTGACGGTCCATCACATGTGCCGTGGGAACGGGAGAGCGCTCTCCCGACGAGGAGTGTTGTGGCGGCCGCGCGCGGGTGTCAAGGGAACTGACGAACAATCACGGGGCCGTTCTGCGCTCACCTCTTGAACACAACTCCGGCGTCCCGTCCGCCTGACAGGCAGACGGATCAACTGACAAGTCACCTTAAGTCAGGGTCCACTTGACCTCTTCCGGCAGGAGGGCCCGAGGTGGTCCGGTCACAACTCTTGACGTGTCGTTCACCTCGCTGAAGCATGCATCGGCGAGAGAGCGCTCCCCCGTACCTCCCACCGTTCACTTTCTGAACCAGGAGAGTCGCCCCCCATGTCCCAAACCCCCACAGACACCCCGGACTCCGGTCCTTCCACCGTCGCGCGGCGCACCGTCCTCGGAGCGATGGCGGCCGGCGCGGCCGCGCCCGGACTGCTCGCCCTGTCCTCACCCGCGTCCGCCTCCCCCGCGGAGCCGGCCGCCCCGGCCGCCCCGGTCTCCCGGAAGGCGGCGGCCCTTCCCGGCGGCGGTGATCTGGGCCCGAACGTCATCGTGTTCAGTCCCTCGACGCCGGGGATCCAGGCGAAACTCGACCAGATCTTCCGGCAGCAGGAGTCGGCCCAGTTCGGGACGGGCCGCTACGCGTTCCTGTTCAAGCCCGGCACCTACAGCGGGCTCAACGCCCAACTGGGCTTCTACACCTCGATCGCGGGCCTCGGCCTGTCACCGGACGACACGACGATCAACGGCGACGTCACGGTCGACGCGGGCTGGTTCAACGGCAACGCCACCCAGAACTTCTGGCGTTCGGCGGAGAACCTCGCCCTCAGCCCGGTCAGCGGCACCAACCGGTGGGCGGTGGCGCAGGCCGCTCCGTTCCGTCGTATGCACGTCAAGGGCGGTCTCAACCTCGCGCCGGACGGTTACGGCTGGGCCAGTGGCGGCTACATCGCCGACAGCCGGATCGACGGGTCCGTCGGACCGTACTCGCAGCAGCAGTGGTACACCCGCGACAGTTCCGTGGGCGGCTGGGTCAACGCCGTCTGGAACATGGTGTTCTCGGGCGTCCAGGGCGCGCCGGCGCAGTCCTTCCCGAACCCGCCGTACACCACGCTCGACACCACACCGGTCTCGCGCGAGAAGCCGTTCCTGTATCTCAACGGCAGCGAATACCGGGTGTTCCTGCCGGAGAAGCGCGTCAACGCGCGCGGCACGACCTGGGGCAGCGGCACCCCGCGCGGTACGTCGCTGCCGCTCAGCCAGTTCTACGTGGCCAAGCCGGGTGTGACCGCAGCGACCCTGAACGCGGCGCTCGCCCAGGGGCTCCACCTGCTGCTGACGCCGGGGATCTACCACCTGGACCAGCCCATCCAGGTCAACCGCGCGGGCACCGTCGTGCTCGGCCTCGGCTACGCGACGCTGATCCCCGACAACGGCGTCACCGCGCTGCGGACGGCCGACGTCGACGGAGTCAGGCTCGCCGGGTTCCTGATCGACGCCGGGCCCGTCAACTCCAGCACCCTGCTGGAGGTCGGCCCGGCGGGCGCCTCCGCCGACCACTCGGCCAACCCGACCACCGTGCAGGACGTGTTCGTACGGATCGGCGGGGCCGGCGCGGGGAAGGCCACGACCAGCATGGTCGTCAACAGCCGCCACACGATCATCGACCACACCTGGGTGTGGCGGGCCGACCACGGCACCGGCGTCGGCTGGGAGACCAACCGGGCCGACTACGGCATCCGCGTCAACGGCGCCGACGTCCTGGCCACCGGGCTGTTCGTCGAGCACTTCAACAAGTACGACGTGCAGTGGTACGGCGAGCGGGGCCGCACCATCTTCTTCCAGAACGAGAAGGCCTACGACGCTCCGAACCAGGCCGCGATCCAGAACGGGAGCGTCAAGGGGTACGCGGCCTACAAGGTCGGCGACGCGGTCACCGCCCACGAGGGCTGGGGTCTGGGCAGCTACTGCTACTACAACGTCGACCCTACGATCGTCCAGCACAACGGATTCTCGGCGCCGAACCGGCCCGGCGTGAAGTTCCACGGTCTGCTGGTGATCTCGCTCGGCGGCAACGGGCAGTACGAACGCGTCGTCAACGACACGGGGGCGCCGACGTCGGGCACCTCCACCGTGCCGTCGACCGTGGTCTCGTATCCCTGACGCGTCCCGTGAGCGGGCTTCCGGGAGAACGGTCCCGGAAGCCCGCTCACGCGGGTGCGCCGTGTGTCAGTAGCGCTGGGCCTTGACCAGCACGGGCGTGAGCTGGGGCTGCGCGGGCTGCCTGCTGATGACGACGGGCTGTGCCTTCTTGCCGGGTGCGAGGTTCTCCTTCCCGACGTAGGCCGTCTCCACGACCTTGCCGTCGGGGTTCTTGAAGTCGACCTGCACGGCGTACGAGGCCGTCTTGCCGCTGTTGTTGGTGATGGTGACGAGCACCGCGCGCAGCCCTCCGGTCTCCGAGGTCGGCAGGCCGGTCATCTTGACCTCGGACGTCGCGTTGCCGCTGCCCTGGACGTTCTTCAGCTGCTTCTCGGCGGTGGCGGCGGCGCGGGCCGTATCGGCGGAGACCGAGGCGGCGAACTCCGAGGCCCTGGCGGAGACCGAGGCGGCCGCCGAGGACGCCCGCGCGCTCGCCGAGCCGATGATCGACGAGGCCGCCGAGGCGATCGCGGACGGCGGGGTCCCGGTGAAGTTCGACGCGTTCGGCGGGGTGGGCCGCGGAGTGACGGAGGCCGTGGAGCTGCCGCCTCCGTTGTCCGAGCTGCACGAGACGAGGGCGGAGCCGCACGCGATCGCGGCCAGCAGGACAGCGACACGCCGTGATCCGCTCCGGCCGTGGGGAACACGTCTGCTCATGGGGCTCGCCTCTTCCTGCCGTACGGGGGCACGGGGGCTCGTCCTCTTTTCCTGCCGTACGGACTCCCTCATGCTCGGTGCCGTGTCCGGCCACGGCGAACCGCAGGGGCCCATTGGGGTGGCACGCGCCCGGATCAGCCTCCTTTCCGCGCTCCGTCGAGCCACGCGTCCGTGACCGCGAGGGCCGCGGCCAGGATGCTCAGCTGCGGGTTGACCTCGGGGCAGCCCGGCAGGACCGACCCGTCCGCGACCAGGACTCCGCGGACACCGCGGAGCCTTCCCTCCGGGTCGGCGGGTGCACGCTCGGGATCGGCCCCCGCGGCCACCGTGCCGGTCGGGTGGAACGCGGACACATGGAGATCGCGCGGGCCCACCGAGGCGAGCAGGTCGTCGAGCGCCTCCAGTGAGCGGGCGCGGGGGGCGCGGGGGATCCCGGTGAGGACCTCCGTCGCCCCGGCGGCGAACAGCAGCCGGCCCATGGCGCGTACGGCGGTCATGAGGCGGTCGCCGTCGCGCGGGTCGAGGTCGTAGCGGACGAGCGTGCGGTCCCGGCCCGTGACCTGCCCCGAGGGGCGGTCGGCGATCATGGCGCCGAGGGTGGCCAGATGGTCGGACGCGTCCAGTTCGCGGCGCAGTTCCCGGCCGAGGCCGGGCAGGACGAAGCTGCTCATGCCGGGCGGGCTCGCGGTCGCCTCGACGAGGATCCCCCGGGCGTGGAGTTCCTCGACGCCGACGCTCTGGAGCACGCCCCGCCAGGCCGTCACCGGCTCGCCGAACCGTCCGGCGACGCTGGTGGCCGGGTGCACGCTGAGGTTGCGGCCCAGGCGGGGGTGTCCGCCGAGGCCGGAGCGGCGCAGCAGGGGCGGGGTCTGGAGGGTGCCGGCCGCCGCCACGACGAGGGGGCTGAGGATCTCCAGGTGGCTGCCGTCGGGGCGGCGGGCCCGGATTCCGGCGGCACGGGGCGGGCCCGGTGCGTCGTGGTCGAGGAGGATGCGGTGGACGCGGGCGCCGGTGACGATCCTGGCGCCGGCGGCGCAGGCGTCGGGCAGGACGGACAGCTGCACGCTCTGCTTGGCTCCGGTGGGGCAGCCGACGACGCACTGGCACGAGCCCTTGCAGCCGGGGGCGTTGCGGCGCAGCGGGGCGGCCCGCCAGCCGAGGCGTCCGGCGCCGGTGAGGGCGAGCAGGCCGTTGTCGCCGAGGACGTCGAGGGGCTGGGGTGCCACCCGCAGAGTGCGTTCGACCTCGTCGAGGAGGGGTCCGAAGCGGTCGGCGGGAGCGAAGCCGAACGTGTCGCGCCAGCGGGCCAGGACGTGGTCCGGAGTGCGGTAGCAGGTGCCGGAGTTGACCAGGGTGGTGCCGCCGACGGCGCGGCCGGTCGGCAGCAGGACCGGTGGTCTGCCGAGGGCCACGGTGGCGCCGCCGTCGCGGTAGAGCTCGGTGAAACGGTCGAGGGGTGCCCGGCGGCCGAAGGAGGCCGTCGGGTGGTGCCGGCCCTCTTCCAGGACGACGACGCTCAGTCCGGCGCGGGCGAGGGTGCGCGCGGCCATGGCGCCGCCCGCGCCCGAGCCGACGACGACCGCGTCGGCGGTGGTGCGGGCGGGCCATGCCTCGGCCGGGGTGCAGTCGAGGGGCGGATCCGCCGGGGCGGGTACGGCGGCGGGCGCGGACCAGGTCCGTTCGGTGCCCGCGGCCAGCAGGACGGGAACCTTCAGGAGGTCGAGGAGCGGGGCGAGCCGGGTCCGTGGGGCCAGCGAGCCGAGCACGGCCTCGCGTTCGTCGGGGCGTAGGGCCGCCAGGCGTCGTCCGGTGCGCGCCAGGGCGTACGTCTCCAGGGCGGCCACGGCGGTGTGCACCCCGGCGCGGGCCGGGCGGGGCAGCGCGGCGAGCACGGAGTCGAGGCGGCGCGGGACGCGGGCGGGCCATGCGGTGGTGCCGTCGTCGGCGAGGAGCGCGGCGACCAGCCCGTCGGCGGTCATCGGTCGCCCGCCTCGGCGTGCGCGGTGCCGTCGAGGGTCCAGGTGGCTTCCGGGCGCCAGTGGCCCCACCAGCGTTCCAGGACGACACGGGCGTCGGCGGACTCGCTGTTGCGGCAGAGGGCGCGGGCGCCGTCCGGGTCGCGGTACTCCAGGGTGAGGGTCCGCTCGGGGGGCTGGTGGACCTCGACACGGATGCGGCGCAGGGCCGTCCGGCCGGTGACGGTCCACGTGGGCAGGCCGAAGGAGGCCCGGAAGCGTCCGAGTCCCAGGCGGCCGATCGCCGAGCGTTCGGGCCGCCGTGGCCAGGTGCGGCCGTCGCGGCGGAGGCGGAGGAAGACGAGCGGGGGAAGGCGGCGCAGCGCGGGCCGGGTGGAGACGGCGGCGACGATCTCCAGGACGTCCCCGTCGCCGAGGTCGGCGTGCAGCCAGGTCCAGCGGTGCGCGTTGCCGTGCCCGTAGATGCGGGCGGACGCTCCGGGTGCGGCTCGCAGGCTCAAGGTCGTTCCCTCGTACGAGAGTTCGCCGTCGTACGTGGCGCGGGCGGCCGGGAGCATCTGGGCGGCGGGGAGCACGGGGCGGCGCCAGGACCAGCGGGGGAAGGTGAACAGCGGTGGCCCCTGCGGCTGTTCGAGGAGCTTCCAGTGGAAGTCGCCGGCGCTGCCGGTGAGTCGGCCGGCCGCGTGGTTGACGTCCTCGGCCGTGAATCCGTCGGCGGGCCGGGTCCAGGGGACGGGTCCGAAGCGGGCGTGCCGTACCTCGCCGTCGCGGGGGAACACGGCGGCCCAGCCATGGGCGAAGGGATCGGATCCGTCGGCGGGTGCGGTGAGTTCGTGGTGCAGCCAGACCCCGGTGCCGGTCGCCGGGTCGGTGAGAGTGGTGTACCAGACCTCGGTGCGGCCCGGGGCTCCGTTCCATCGCGGCGCCATGTGTTCCGCGGGGTCCTCGCGGCGGGGGAAGCGGAAGCCGAGCAGGAAGGGCAGCAGGCCGGTGGCCAGGGGGAAGCGCAGGACACCCTCGCCCACCGGCGCCCCGTCCTCGTACAGGGTGAACGGCAGCACGGTCATCGAGGCGAGCGGGCGGCGGGGGGTCACCGACTTCCAGCCGTCCAGGGTGAGTCGGCGCCCGTCGGCGGTGAACGCGAGGCGGTAGCGGATGCGCCGCCGGGCGATCGGTGACACCTCCAACTCGCCCTCCGCGCCCGGGTCGTCGGCGCGTCCGGCGATGCGCACGCGGCCGGTGAGGCGGGCCGTGGTGGTCCGGTGCGGCAGCAGGACCCGGTCGGCGGCGGCGCGCAGGTCGAGCCGGACGCGCCGCTCCCCCGGTTCCGCGTCGAGGCGGACGGTTCCGAGCATCGCCTCCGTGAACACCGTGCCCCTCACGCGAGACCCTCCAGCATGATGCGTTCGGTCTCCCGCAGATAGGCGGCGGCCGCCTCCCGCGCGCGATGGGCGTCCCCGGCGGTGACGGCCTGCACGACCGGCGCGAGCCTGCGGTGGGCGGTCTCCGGATCGGTGAAGGGCCCCTTCAGCAGGGAGCGGACCGGCAGGTAGGCGTTGAAGAGGGTGTTGGTGAGCAGGACGTAGACGCGGTTGCCCGTGGCGCGGGCCAGGGCGCGGTGCACCTCGACGTCGGCCAGCTGGACCGCGTCGGCGCCCTCGGCCCGCTCAACGGCCGCGAGCAGCGCGCTCAGCTCGGCCCGCTGTGCGCGGGTGCCGCGTTCGGCGGCCCGCTCGGCGATCAACGCGCCGACCCCGCGCCGTACTTCGAACACCTCGTGCACCCAGGCGGAGTCGTGCCGCACGAGCATGGGCAGGAGGTCCGCTCCGCCGAGGCGGGCGTAGTCGCGCACCCGGGTGCCCACTCCGTGCCGGGTCTCCAGCAGACCGGCCTGCACGAGCCGTCCGAAGGCGTGCTTGAGCGTGGTGCGGGTGACGCCGTAGCCGTCGGCGAGCCGCCGTTCCGGGGGAAGGTAACTCCCCGCCGGATGACGGCCGTCGAGGATGTCGGTGCGCAGCCGGTCCTCCAGGACGTCCACGATGGTCTCGCGGGGCAGAGCCTCCACGTTGTCCCCCTCCGGGCGAGTGGCTGAGTGGATGAGCCACTGAACCAGTGACGGTCCACCGGGGTCAACCCCTCAACCCAGCCTGCCGCGCCCGTGGTTGCGACCCGGCGTCGGCCGCCTCACCTCTCGCCGTCGTCGTCCAGACACAGCACGGGGACCCGTTGGACGAGGTTGTTCACGAAGCCGCCGCGGTTCCACGGCTGGTCGAGCGGCTGGGTGTGCCCGTCGGCGTCGGTGGCTCGTGCGCTCAGGACATGGCGCCCCGGGGTCGCCCGCCAGGTGAAGTGCCACGCGCGCCAGGCCCAGCGGTGGGTACCGAGTGGGTCCAGCCGGGCCGGGTGCCAGGTGTGCCCGTCGTCCGTGCTGACCTCGACCCGGGTCACGGGCGCCCATCCCGACCAGGCCCGTCCGGTCACGGTGACGGCGCCCGCGCAGACCGCCCGCTCCCTCGACATGAAGTCGGGGAAGCCCGGCGGGGCCAGCAGGGCGCGCGGGGCGATACGGGTGACGGGCTCGCCCTCCTCGGCGGCCTCCTGCCGCAGGCGGTAGGCCACGGACTGCTGGAATCCCCGGAACGGCACGTCCGTCACGGTGATCCCGCGGAGCCACTTGACCTGCGCCATGCCGTACCAGCCCGGCACCACGAGTCGCAGGGGATGCCCGTGCTGGGGTGGCAGCGGCGCGCCGTTCATCGCGTAGGCCACCAGGACCTCGGGCTCGTCGCCGCGGGCCACGTCCAGTGGAAGGGCACGCCGGTAGTCCTGCTCGACCCCGCGCTCCACGCCGTGATCGGCTCCGGTGAACACCACGTCCACCGCGTCCCGTTCGACCCCGGCCTCGGCGAGGAGCACCCGCAGCGGCACCCCGGTCCACTCGGCCGTGCCCACCGCCTCGACCAGCCACGGCTGGCTGACCGGCCGGGGCGTCAGCAGCGCGCGGCCGTTGCCCGCGCACTCCATGGTCACCCGCTGTCTGACCGCGGGACGGGCCTTCAGCTCGTCGACCCCGAACAGCAGGGGTCGCCGCACCCGGCCGCCGAGGGCGAGGCGCCAGTCGGGCTCCTCCGCAAACGGGATGTCGTAGTGCGTCAGCACGTAGTGCAGCCCGGGCGGGGTGATCTCGTACCGCAGGGCCTCCAGCGGCAGTCCGTGGTTGCGGGCGGCGAGAGCCAGTTCCTGGGCGCTGATGCCCTCGTCCGGGCGGGCCAGCCGGGCGGGTGCGCTGATGTTTTCGAGGCGTTGCCCCATGGATCCATTGTCCGCCCGCCGGGGACGGGGTGGCTAGGCAGGGCGGCGGGCGACGCTCCGGTCCACCAGGTCGCGCCAGCCGGCCTCCAGTCGCTCGGCCGGCATGCCGCGCTGGCGGGTCAGATGGCCGATCAGCGCGGGGTCGAGGTAGCCCATCAGCGTCTGGGCGACCAGCTCGATGTCCGTGTCCGGTCCCGGGCCCGTCTGCCGCAGCAGCATGCACACGTGCATGAAGCGGACGCGGTACGGCGCCGAGGCGAAGCGGCGGGTGACCTCGGGTTCGGCGGCGAGGTACAGGTCGAGCCGCTCGGAGGTCTGGCGCAGGGCGTGGCAACCGAAGGCGTGCAGGCGCTCCACCGGTGACGCGCCGGGTCCGAGGGGGGCCGGACCGCTGATGAAGGCGGTCTGGAAGCGCTGCTCCGTGTGGTCGAGCAGGGCCATGAGCAGGCCGGTGCGGTCGCCGAAGCGCCGGAAGACGGTCCCCTTGCCCACCGCCGCCGCGCAGGCGACGCCTTCCATCGTGAGCCTGGCCACACCCTGCTCCTCGACCAGCCGGGCCGCGGCCTCCAGCAGGCGGGCGCGGTTGCGGGCCGCGTCGGCGCGCAGCGGGGCGGCCTCGGGCGCGCCGAGCTGCATGAGGACGGGCTCGTCGGGCGATTCCGGTCGCTGAGGGAACGGCGGAAGTGGCTGGGACATGAAGCCAGCGTAACGGCATCCGGGGCCAACTGGACTGCGGTCCGCTTCAGTGGTAGACCTTAAGCGGACTTCGGTCCGTTTTGTTGCGGCAATGTTTCAGCGTTTCCATCCCCCCAGGAGATATCCATGTCCGTACGCATCCTCGCGCTCGTCGGCAGCCTGCGCGCCGGTTCCCACAACCGCCAGCTCGCCGAGGCGGCCGTCAAGCTCGCTCCCGAGGGCGCCGAGGTCGAGATCTTCGAGGGTCTGGCCGAGATCCCCTTCTACAACGAGGACATCGACACCGAGGGCACCGTCCCCGCCGCCGCTGCCCGGCTGCGCGCCGCTGCCGGCTCCGCCGACGCCTTCCTGCTCTTCTCGCCCGAGTACAACGGCACCATCCCGGCCGTCCTGAAGAACGCCATCGACTGGCTGTCCCGCCCGTACGGCGCCGGCGCCTTCACCGGCAAGCCGGTCGTCGTGGCCGGCACCGCGTACGGCCAGTTCGGCGGCGTGTGGGCGCAGGACGAGGCCCGCAAGGCCGTGGGCATCGCCGGCGGCACCGTGCTGGAGGACGTCAAGCTCTCCGTGCCCGGCTCCGTGGTGCGCTTCGCCGAGACGCACCCCGCCGACGACGCCGAGGTCGCGGCGCAGCTCTCCGAGGTCCTGAACCGACTGCACGGCCACGTCGAGGCCCCCGCCGCCGCCTGACAACTCCGCCGCGGGCCGGTCCGGTTGACCCGGGCCGGCCCTCCGCGTGTCGCGACTCGGTCACCGTACGTCGCAAGATCGCCACGGCCCTGGCGGAGCCTCACCCTCCGCGACAGGATGCCCGCATGAAGAGCGATCTCTTTTCCAGTGACCACATGGTGCAGCCCGCCGTCGCGGCGGGCATGACCGTCCAGAACGCCAAGTCCATCAAGTACGCGGTCCAGGGCGAGATGTTCGCGCGCCAGGGCGCGATGGTCGCCTACCGGGGCAGTCTCCAGTTCGAGCGCAAGGGCCAGGGCGTGGGCGGGATGCTCAAGCGTGCGGTCACCGGTGAGGGACTCCCGCTGATGACCGTCCGCGGGCAGGGCGAGGCCTGGTTCGCGCACGAGGCACAGAACTGTTTCATCGTCGGCATCGAACCCGGCGATGTGTTCACGGTCAACGGCCGCAACGTCCTGTGCTTCGACGCCTCCCTGTCGTACGAGATCAAGACCGTCAAGGGCGCGGGCATCACCGGCGGCGGCCTGTTCAACAGCGTCTTCACCGGTCATGGCAGTCTGGGCCTGAT
Organism: Streptomyces sp. f51; assembly: GCF_037940415.1. Lineage (NCBI taxonomy): Bacteria > Bacillati > Actinomycetota > Actinomycetes > Kitasatosporales > Streptomycetaceae > Streptomyces > Streptomyces sp. f51. The sequence continues at coordinate 259,213 of NZ_CP149798.1, forward strand.
ATGCGAGGGCAACCCGCTCGTCATTCCCGTCTCCTCCCAGCAGCCGGTGTTCGTCGACACGGACGCGGTCGTCGGCTGGACGGCGCAGCTGCGCACCTCGCTGCACCGCTCGCAGTCGATCGGCTCGATGATCCGAGGGGGTTCGGGCGAGGCGGTGCAGCTGAAGCTGGAGGGCGAGGGCTGCGTCGTCGTACGCCCCAGCGAGGCGACGCCGCAGAAGGCGCAGCAGCACTGATCCGAGAAGTGCCGCAGGGGCCCCGCCGGACGGCGGGGCCCCTGCGTGTCGCCCGTCGGACGGGTCCGTCAGTGTCCGGCGGCCGGGGTGTTGGCCGTCGTGACGTTGACCGCGGCCCAGGCCGCGTCCACCGCCTTGTACTCGGCGCTGTTCGCGCCGTACATGTCGGTGGCGGCCTTGAGCGTCGCCGTCCGTGCGTCGTGGAAATCGGTCGTGGAGACCATGTACCGGGTGAGCGCCCGGTAGAAGACGGCGGTGGCCTTGGTGCGGCCGATGCCGGTCACCCGGGAACCGTCGAACGTCGGCGAGTCGTACGTCACGCCGTTGATCGTCTTGCGTCCGCTGCCCTCGGCGAGCAGGTAGAACGCGTGCGAGGAGACCCCGGAGCCGGCGTGCACCTCGGTGTCGTACGCGGCGGGCGACCAGTAGTCGATCGTCTCCTCGAGCCGGTCGAGGGACGGGTGGTCGAGGCGGCGCAGGAACTTCTGGGCGAGGCCCAGCTTCTCCCCCACCAGGTAGTTCGGCGGGTTCTTCGGGTTGTTCGCCGAGAACTCGACGTTCGAGCCGAAGATGTCGGCCAGCGACTCGTTCAGGGCGCCGGGCTCGCCGAACTGGTTGCCGTCGTTGTCCACACGGGTGGGTTCGAGGGCGGCGGTCGCGTCGACGACCCCGTGGGTCAGCTCGTGACCGGTGACGTCGAGGACGACCAGCGGCTTCTTGAACAGATCGCCGTCCCCGTCGCCGTACAGCATGCAGCCGCAGGTCGAGTCCCAGAACGCGTTGCCGACCTTGCTGCCGAAGTGGACCATTCCCTTGGCGCCGGCGCTGTTGTTCTTGATGCCCTTGCGGCCGAAGGTCTTCTTGTAGAAGTCCAGGGTCTGGGTGATGCCGTACTGGGCGTCGACCGCGGCGGTGGTGCGGGCCGAAGTGGTGCCGGTGCCCCACTTGTTGTCGCCGTCGGTGAACGCCTTGCCCCGGGCGAAGGACTCCAGTTCCTGGCCCTTGGCGTCCCGGGTCTCGGTGTTCCACCGGGTCGGGTCCTTGAGCAGGTAGCTGGTCCGCGCGGTCCGGGTGGTGGTCAGCGCCACCTTGCCCGCGAACAGGGAGGCGCCGCTGCCGGTGGCGGTGGCCGGGTAGTGGGCCGCGGCGGCGCCGGTGAGGGCGGACGGCGCGGCGGCACCGGGGGCCGTGCCGGTCTGCGGGGTCGCGCTCTCGCCGCGCTCGCGCAGCGCCGCGGCCAGGGACGGCGAGATGAACTCGTCGCTGTTCGGGGTGTTGCTGCGGACCACGCCGGTACGGGCGTCCACGACGACCGTGCTCGACTGCCCGGCCTCGGTGGTGTCGCTGTCCGTCACGACCACCTGATAGGCGAGGGTGGCGCCGCCGGCGCGGGCGTCGACGACGAGCTGGGCGGTGCCCGCGTCGCCCTTCGCCACGGCCTCGGCCTTCCGCTCGGCCTGCTCGGGCGTCAGCCGCGCCTCGACGGTGGACGGCTTCACGACGTGGTCGGCGGCCCGGGTCACGCCCAGGTACTCGCCCCGCCTGCCGAGGTGGACGACCAGGTCGCCGCCGAGGACCGGAAGGCCCTGGTGGGTGCGGACGAAGCGGACGTGCTGCTTTCCGTCCGGGTCCGTCATCACGTCCTTGGCCCGGAGGGTGTCCCCGTCGGTGACACCGGTGGCCGAGGCGTGCGCGAACGCCGCCGCCCTGGCCGCGGCCACCGGCGAGGCGGCCTGGACCGCCACGCGGGCGGGCCCGTCGGGCGCGGAGGCGAAGGCGGTACCGGGGATCGTGGCGGCCGTCGTCACGGCGACGGCTATCGCCACACGGCGTATGTGGGGTCTACGCACTGCGTTCCTTTGCACAGGGGCGGCCGGGATCACCAACCGCCTTACGGCGCGATGCTGTTGCGCACCACGGGGGCTGTCGGGTCCCGACCGGACAGATGTGCGGGGGAATGAGGCGGTTGCCTGGCGAGTCCGATCAACGCGCACATGTGACCGATGTCGCACCATCCCGCGCACGGAGGTGTCAGATCGTGCGGTCGGCGAGGGCGGACAGCATGGTGTGGAGTTCCGCCGCGGGCCCGGGCGCGAGGGGCAGTCCCGCCAGGAGCGTGTCCGCCGCGGCCAGATGGCGGCGCGCCTCGCGCACGGCGGCCGCGCGTCCCCCGGCCCGCTCGACGAGGGCCGTCGCACGGCGCACGCCCGCTTCGTCCAAGGAGTGGGAGAGCGCCAGGAGTTCGTCCAGTTCGCCGTATCCGGCTCCGCCGAGCGCGGCGAGCACCGGCAACGTCTTCTTGCCCTGCCGCAGGTCGCTGTGGACCGGCTTGCCGGTGACCGACGGATCGCCCCAGATGCCCAGCACGTCGTCGGCGATCTGGAAGGCGACGCCGAGATGGCGGCCCGCGCGGTCGAGGGCGGTCACCGCCCGGTCCGGTGCTCCGGCCAGCCGGGCGCCCAGGGCCAGGGCGCAGCCGAGCAGTGCCCCGGTCTTGCGCTCGGCCATCGCCTCGTACTCCGCCGGGCCGACCGCGTCGGACCCGGTCCAGGGCCGCTCGGCGAAGAGCAGGTCGTCGGCCTGACCGCGCACCAGGTCGTTGAGCGCTGCCGTCAACTGCCGTACGGCCGTACCGGCTTGGGGTGTGAGGGCCACGGTCTCGACGGCCAGTGCGAACAGCGCGTCGCCCGCGAGCACGGCGGGTCCCGTGCCGTACGCCTTCCACACGGCCGGGCGCCCGCGGCGGAGCGTGTCGCCGTCCATGATGTCGTCGTGGAGCAGCGAGAAGACGTGGACGAGTTCCACCGCGACGGCCGCCGGTACCCCCGCCCGGGCCGGACCCGAGACGATCTCCGCCCCGAGGACGGCCAGGGCCTGCCGTACGCCCTTGCCCCCTCCGTGGTCGGCGGGCGCGCCGCCGACCTCGCAGTGGCCGAGCGCGTACCGGGCCATCTCGGCGAGCCACGGGTGCAGCGTGCCGATCGCCTCCGACAGGACGGGGGCCACGAGGTCGCGGCAGCGGTCCAGGACCTGGGCGGCCTCGGGCGGCGACTCCGGGGCGGCCGGTGCCGGCGGGACGCTCCGAACCGGCGGGACGGGCGGGATGCCGAGGGCCGTCGACGTGTTCACGCGGCCTCCCTCTCGCCGGTCCCGGTGGTCAACCCGAGTTCCGCGCGGGCTCGTTCGACCATCCGGTGGGCGTGACGCAGTCCGATGCCCTCCAGCGCCACGGCCAGCTCGTCCAGATCGGCGGCGGTCTCGGCACCGCCACGGCCGAGGCGGGCGAGGGACTTGACCAGCCCGAGGCGCGACAGGGCCGTGCCGCGCGGCTCGCTCATCGCCTCGAACTCGGCGAGGGCGCCCGCGTACACCTCGCGGGCCTGCTCGTAACGCCCGGCGCGGTAGAGGACGTTGCCGCGCATCTTGTGGTTGTAGGCGAGCGCGCCGGACAGTTTCATCGCACGGCAGGAGACCTCGGCCTCGCCCAGCAGCTCCAGCGCGCGGTCCGTGTCCCCGTCGCGCACGGAGACGATGTCCGCGAGTCCGCGCAGTGCCCAGGCGTGGCCGCGCCGGTCCTCGGCGCCGGCGGCTATCTCGGCGGCCTCCTCGAACATCGCGTAAGCGGTGTCGTACGCACCGGTGTTGCGGTGGATCTGGGCGATGCCTTCCAGGGCCCACACGGTGTGCCGGGCCTCGCCTCGCTTGCGCGCCTCGGCCAGCAACTGCTCGTGCAGAGCGGTCACGGCCGCGTAGTCGCCCTGGATGCGGCCGGTCTCCGCCATGCCGGCCAGGGAGTAGCCGCGCACCACGACGTCCCCCGCCTGCCCGCCGAGTTCGGCGGCCAGGCGCAGCAGCCGCCATGCCAGTGGGAACGCTCCGCGCTGGCGGGCCAGGGTGCCGCCGCTCCACAGCGCCCATGCCATCGCGGCGCCGTCGCCGGCCTCCCGGGCGGTGCGGTAACTCGCCTTCCAGGCCCGGTCGGCGTCCGCGACCTGCCCGAGCCTGCGGTGCGCCTCGGCGACCGCGAGGCCGGAACGGGCGGCCTCGGCGCGGGCGCCGGTGCGTTCGGCGGCGCGCAGTTGCTCCGTGCCCGCCGCGAGGACGTCGGTCAGCGAGGAGTTCACCGACAGGGTGGTCAAGGCGCCCTGGTATTCCGGGGCGAAGGCTTTGCCGTACATGAGTGCCTTTCCGTCCGCCACCGCCCGCCCCGTACGGGTTCGGCCGGCGGTGATGCTGTAGTCGACTCCTGGAAGGCGGTGACGTGCGGCGATCGTCTATACACTCGACGTATACACGGCATGTATACGCAAGGGGTATAGCGTGCCTGTCGCCCTCCCCGAAGGGATGTTCCTGGGAGGACCGCGTGTCACGCGCCCGTTGCCGATCAAGACGGCGATCGCGTGCGGGAGGTTGCCTGCCCGCCTCAAACACGTTGCGCGGCGGTCCGGGCGGGACACAGGATGACGGCGGCGGACCCTCCCCCGTGGAAAGCAGGCAGGAGTTGCCCACAGCCCCGATGCACGCGGACGAGACACGGATCGGCGCATCGCTCGTACGGCGCCTGCTGGCCGAGCAGTTCCCCCGCTGGGCCCGGCTGCCCCTCAGGCGGGTGCGGTCGGCCGGAACCGTCAACGCCCTCTACCGCCTGGGCGACGAGCTGACCGTCCGTCTCCCGCGTATCGCCAACGGCGCCGACGACGCGGTCAGGGAACACGCATGGCTGCCGCGGCTCGCGCCCAGGCTCCCGTTCCCGGTCCCCGAGATCGTCGGCCTCGGCACCCCCACCGCCATCTACCCCTGGCACTGGTCCGTCCTGCGCTGGCTCGACGGCGACCCTCCGACGGCCGGCGCCCTGCCCGACGGACGACAACTGGCCGCCGATCTGGGCGCGTTCGTCGCCTCCCTGCGCGCCCTGGACCTGCCCGGCGGTCCGCCCGCCCACCGCGGCACACCGCTGAGCGCGGTGGACGCCGAGACCCGCTCGGCGATCAACGACCTGCGCGGCAGCGTCGACACCGGTGCCGCGACGGCGGCCTGGGAGGAGGCGCTCGCGGCACCGCGGTGGACGGGCCCGCCCCGCTGGCTCCACTCGGACCTGATGCCGATGAACCTGCTGGTCCGCGAGGGCCGCCTCGCGGCCGTCCTCGACTTCGCCACCCTCGGCACCGGCGATCCGGCCTGCGACCTCGTCCCGGCCTGGAACCTGCTGCCCGCCACGGCCAGGCCCGTCTTCCGGGACGCGGCCGGGGCCGACGGCGCCGACTGGGCACGGGGACGCGGCTGGGCCCTGTCCATGGCCCTCGTCCAACTCCCTTACTACCGCGACACGAACCCGGTGATCGCGGCCAACGCCACCCACGTCATCCACGAAGCACTCGCCGGACGGCGGGACTTGTAGCCGGTCAGGGCCGGCTCACTCCACCAGGGCCTGCGTTCCGAGTACACCGAGGAGCGCGACGCGTTCGGCGTCCTCCGTGCCGGGCTCGGCCGTGTAGACCATGATCCGGAGGTCGCTGCCCGCGACACTGAGCACATCGCAGTCCAGCGTCACGGCACCGACCTGGGGATGGTCGACGATCTTGCGGGACGCCTCGTGGCGGGCGACGGCTCCGGACTCCCACAGCTCCGCGAACCGGATGCTGTTCGCGCACAGGTCCTCGATGAGCTGCCCGAGGCGCCGGTCCGTCGGGTACCTGCTCGCGGTCGCCCGCAGGTCGGCCGCCAGCGTCGCCTCGAACGCCCGCCGCTCCCTGGGTGTGTGCCGCACCCGTCCCGCGGGGCCGACGAAGTTGCGCCACACCCCGTTGCGCTCGTTGCCCCGCCACCCCGAGGGATCGCCGAGCAGGGCCGCGTACAGCGGGTTGGCCAGCAGCAGGGTCCAGGCCGCGTCGTACACCGCCACCGGCGTCTCGCTCAGCCGGTCGAGCAGCCGGTGGACTCCCGGTGTGATGTGGGCCGGCACCATGCCCCGGCCCGGCGGCACCAGTCCGGCCACCTGGAAGAGGTGCTCGCGTTCGGCTCCGGACAGCCGCAGCGCCCGGGCCAGGGCCTCGACGACCTGCTCCGAGGGATGGGCGGCCCGGCCCTGTTCGAGGCGCGTGACGTAGTCGACCGAGATGCCCGCGAGCAGAGCCAGCTCCTCGCGGCGCAGTCCGGCCGCGCGCCGGTTGCCCCCGCCGGGCAGCCCGACGGCCTCCGGCGTGACCCGGTCACGCCAGCGTCGCACCGCCCGGCCGAACTCCGTGTTCACCATGCCACCCACTGTGCACCCCCGCGGCCGGACCCGCCTGGTACCGCCGGTCCCAGGAAGACCGGACTCCTGGCTGCGGGCGGCGCACCGCCGGACCCTGGACGCATGACCACCACACTCATCACCGGAGCGAACAAGGGTCTCGGCTTCGAGACGGCCCGCCGGCTCGTGGCGGCGGGCCACACCGTCTACCTGGGCAGCCGCGACCCGGAACGCGGCCGGCGCGCCGCGGAGCGGCTCGGGGCGCGCCCCCTCGTCATCGACGTCACCGACGACGCGTCGGTCGCCGCGGCGGCGAAGACCGTCGAGGCGGAGGGCGGCCTGGACGTCCTGGTCAACAACGCCGGCGTCGAGGGACGCGGCGAGGGGAACACCGTGATCGGCCCGGCCGAGGTGACCGCCGGAATGATGCGCGAGCTGTTCGAGACGAACGTCTTCGGCGTCGTCCGCGTCACCCACGCCTTCCTGCCCCTGCTCCAGCGGTCCGCGGCGCCGGTCGTGGTGAACCTCAGCAGCGGCCTCGCCTCGCTGGAGCGCATCAGCGACCCCGCGAGCCCGACCCATTTCTACCCGGGCCTCGCCTATCCGGCCTCCAAGGCCGGCGTCAACATGATCACCGTGCAGTACGCGAAGGCGTTCCCCGGCATCCGCGTCAACGCGGTCGAGCCGGGCTACACCGCCACCGACCTGAACGGGAACACCGGCACGCAGACCGTGGAGGAGGGCGCCGAGATCATCGTACGGATGGCGCTCATCGGGCCGGACGGACCGACCGGCGGCTTCTTCGACGCGGCGGGCCCCGTTCCCTGGTGACCACGGCACCCACCCACACAAGGGAACACTTATTCGATTTCAGGGGTACGCTGGCTCCATGGCCATGCATCTCCAGGGCTCCCTCTTCGACCAGACCGACGAACTCCGTCTGGGCCCGCTCGACGGGCTCCGGCGCACGACGCTGGGCGACGGGGCCTGGATCGACCTGCTGCCGGGCTGGGTGAGCGGGGCCGACGAGCTCTTCACCCACCTCGCCGCCGAGGTCCCGTGGCGGGCCGAACGACGCCAGATGTACGAGCACGTGGTGGACGTACCCCGGCTGCTCGCGTACTTCCGCGCGGGCGATCCCCTGCCGCACCCGGTCCTCGACGAGGCGAGGGACGCGCTGTCGGCGCACTACGCGGAGGAGCTGGGCGAGGCGTTCACCACGGCCGGGCTCTGCTGCTACCGGGACGGCCGCGACAGCGTGGCCTGGCACGGGGACAGGATCGGCCGGGGTGCCCGCGAGGACACGATGGTCGCCATCGTGTCGGTGGGCGCCCCGCGCGACCTCCTGCTGCGGCCCCGCGGCGGCGGGGACACCGTCCGGCGTCCGCTGGGCCACGGCGACCTCATCGTCATGGGCGGCTCCTGCCAGCGCACCTGGGAGCACGCGATCCCCAAGACGGCGCGGGCCACTGGACCCCGGATCAGCGTTCAGTTCCGCCCGGACGGGGTGAGCTGAACCGCGGGGCGTGGCCGACTACGGAGCGAGCTGGGCCTGCACCGCGGGCGCGTAGCGGTCGACGATGTCGTCGACGGAGGTGGCGCGCAGATGCGAGCCCCGCGCGATCCCGTACATCACGCCGAGGCCGAGCAGCGTGCTCACGGCGAGTTCGGCGCGCAGCCCCGCGTCCCGGCCGCCGAGCCGCCCGGCGAGACGGTCGCTGACCTGGGCGCGGAAGTTGGCCCGCAGGATCTCGCCCTGCTCCCCCTGGAGCGGGGCGAACACGATCCTCAGGACGGGGTCGGCACCGCGCTGGGTCTGGCCTTCGAGGAGATGGCGGACCATGTGCCGGCCGAGCTCCTCCAGGGGCGCGTCCAGCAGGGCCTCGGCGTCGGACTCGAAGGACATCACGCGGGCGAACAGCGCGTCCTTGTTGCCGAAGTACTTCAGGATCAGCGGCGGGCTCACCCCGGCCCGGTCGGCGACGGCCTTGAGCGTGATGTCCGCGTGCGCGTGCCGGGCCAGCAGATACCGGGCCGCCCGCAGGATCTCCGCCTTGCTGGCCTCGGCGTCACGACGGGGGGCGGGCGCGGCCTCCTGGTCCCGGGCCCGGGCGGCAGGGGACGCCGCGAGACCGGAGTGCGGGGTGGTCACGGTGTTCAGGCTCCTTCGAGCGCCTCGTCGCGGGGCGCGCCGGTCGGGCGGCCGGTTCGCGGGGTCTCGCGGGAGGCGGGGTCGGCGGGTATCGACAGTGCGGCGGCACAGGCCACCAGTGCGACGGTACCCGCCATGACGAAGGCCAGCAGATATCCGTGCAGGGTCGGCACCGGCGCGCCCGCGACCAGGCTCGTGTGGTGCACGAGCACGGCGGCCACGGCGGCACTGCACACGGCCTGCCCGATGGTGCGCATCAGCACGTTGACGCCGTTGGCCGAGGCGGTCTGCCCGGCGGGCACGGCACGCAGGATCAGGGTGGGGAGCGCGGAGTAGGCGAAGGTCGTGCCGATCGAGCAGACCGTGGCGCCGAGGATGATCGCCCACAGGTCGCGGCTGTCGGCGATCCGCAGGACGTACCCGGAGGCGATGATCGCCGTGCCGAGGGCCAGGGTGATCCGGGGGCCGCGGGCCGCGGATATGCGCGCCGAGACGGGCGAGAGCAGCAGCATCGTCACCCCGCCGGGCAGCAGGCACAGGCCGGTGGCCACGATGGACAGGCCCAGACCGTAGCCGGTGGCCGTGGGCGCCTGTACCAGCTGGGCGGTGACCAGCGAGTTGCCGTAGAAGGAGAAGCCGGTCAGCAGCGCGGCGATGTGGGGCAGGGCGACCCGGGGGCGGGCGGCGAGCTTCAGGTCGACCAGGGGGCGTTCGGCGCGCAGCTGCTGGCGCCACCACAGGGCGAGGATCGCGGCGCAGGCGGCGAACAGGGCGAGGATCCTCGGGCTGGTCCAGCCCCAGGTGCCGCCCTGGGACACGGCGAGCAGCAGACACACGAGACCGGCGGCCAGGCCCAGCGCGCCCGGCGTGTCGAAGCGGCCGGGCTCCCGTACGGGCGACTCGCGCACCGCCCACCAGGCCAGTGCCGTGCCGAAGACGCCGAGCGCGGTCGTCGCCCAGAACATGACGTGCCAGTTGGCGTACTGCACCACGAGGGCGGCGAGCGGGAGGCCGAGGGCGGCGCCGATGCCCACGGTGGAGCTCATCAGCGCGACGGCGGAACCGGTGCGCTCCGGCGGCAGCTCGTCGCGCAGGATGCTGATCGAGAGCGGGACGACGGCGGCGGCCGCGCCCTGAAGCGCCCGGGCCACGATCAGGATGCCGATCTGGGAGGTCAGCGCGCACATCAGCGAGCCGACGGTCATCATCCCGAGGGCCATGAGCAGCACGCGCCGCTTGCCGTACATGTCTCCGGCACGGCCCAGGACGGGGGTGAGCACCGCTCCGGCGAGCAGGGTCGCCGTCACCATCCAGGAGACCGCGCCCGCCGAGGCCCCGGTCAGCCGGGGCAGATCGGGCAGCAGCGGGACGACGACCGTCTGCATGACGGCCATGAGGATCCCGCCGAACGCCAGGACAGGGATCGCGAGCCGCTCGCGCAGGGCCGCCATCGGCACTCCAGAAGTAGACGTGAAAAAGGGGTGAATGACAATTCACCTTATCGGTGAATCGCCATTCACCCCAAGCGGGATCCGCTTCCGGGGCGGGCGGCCTCGGGCACCGCTACCTCCGGGCGCGCGCCTGTACTCCGCGGGCGACCCTGGGGCCGAGCCAGCGCTTGAGGCGGCGCAGCGCCTCCAGCCGGCCGGCGGCGCGGTCGATGCGGTAGTAGAGCTGCGGCGGGACGTACGGGAGCAGCGGCGAGTGGCGCTGTCCGAGCAGGGCGAACATCTGCGCCGGCGGAAGCCCGATGTAGCGGGGCAGGTTCTCGTACCACCGGGCGCTGTGGCGGGCCGCGCTCTGCACGGACAGGAGCTCGGCCCTGCGTTCTCGTCCGTAGCCGGTCAGGGCGGTTTCGAGGTCCTGGTGCCCACGCAGCGCCCGCGCCAGGCAGATGGCGTCCTCCAGGGCGAGGGTGGTGCCGGCGCCGATCGAGTAGTGGGTGGTGTGGGCGGCGTCGCCGAGCAGGACGAGGTTGCCCCGGTGCCAGGTCCGGTTGGTCAGGGTGCGGAACGTGAGCCACTGGGCGGCGCCGTCGGACTGCGCCCGGCCGATCAGCCCGTGCCCGTCCAGCAGGCTCGCGAAGAGCTTCTCCAGCGTCGCGAGCCCCTCGGTCTCGCCCGCGGTGTCGAGCCCGAGGCCCCTCCAGGTCTCCGGGGAGCACTCGATGACCAGGGTGCTCCGGTCGTCCCCGAAGCGGTAGGCGTAGCACCAGATCCAGCCGTGGTCCGTCTCCACGAAGGAGAAGGTGAAGGAGTCGAAGACCTTGGTCGTGCCGAGCCAGATGTAGCGGTTGCGGCCGCGCTCGATCTCGCTGCCGAAGTGGTCGGCGTGATGTTCGCGCAGAGCGCTGTTGATGCCGTCCCCGGCGACGACGAGGTCGGCGTCGGGCAGCCGGTCGGGCGTGATCTCGCTCTCGTAGGCGACGCGGACCCCCAGGGACCGGGCCCGTTCGGCGAGCAGGTCGAGCATCCGGCGGCGGCCGATGCCGAACCCCTCGTCCCCGGGGGCCACGGTCGTGCGGGTGCCGACGTGGGCGACGCCGTCCGTCCAGCTCACCGAGTTCTCGCCGACGGCGAGCGCGGACGCCGGGTCGCCCTCGCGCAGTTTGTCGAGCAGGCCCGCCCAGTAGGTCACGCCCCAGCCGTAGGTCGATCCGGCCGGGTTCCTCTCGTGGACGGTGATGTCATGGGACGGGTCCTGGAGCTTCATCAGGATCGAGAAGTACAGGCTTGCGGGTCCGCCACCGACGCACGCGATCTTCACGCGCACTCCCCTATGTTGCACAATGCGGTCAATTGATCACGAAGGGTAGCAGGGGGCGCAACGCCCGTGTTTCACGCCAGATCGCGCGCGTGAACCACGCCACCGACCGGGGGCGGCGGCAGCAAGATCATCACCACGGGGCCCCGCCGCCGGAAGATCTCCGTCCGCGGACAGGTGGCGACCACCCCGGACAACAAGATCATCTTTGTTCAATCCTGCATGACATATACGGGATTGTCCGGATCGCAGCCAACCGACATGCGCGGATTTCTCCGGCTCTTTGACGACCCGATAGGCATATCGGGTCATCAACACAGCTGATCACAGGAGGTCTCCGCATGCCGGAGCTCACTCGTCGCCGCGCTCTCGGAGCCGTCGGCGCGCTCGCCGCGGCCGCAGGTGCCCAGGCCCTCACCACGTCCTCCGCGTCCGCGGCACCGAACGGACCGGCCAGGGCGTCGCACTCCATGGACGGGCACCACCACGGCGGCCCGGAGTCCTTCGACGAGGTCTTCAAGGGGCGGCACATAGAAGGCCGCCCGATGACCGGCGGCGGTCACCATCACATGGGCGGATACGCGGTGTTCGTCGACGGCGTGGAGCTGCACGTGATGAGCAACGCCGACGGCAGCTGGATCAGCGTCGTCAGCCACTACGCGCCGGTGCCCACCCCCCGCGACGCGGCCCGCGCCGCCGTCGTGGAACTCCAGGGCGCACCGCTCGTGCCCTTCGCCGCCAACTGAACCACCCCGCAAGCAGATCGTGGAGTCCCGCACATGACCGTACGCAAGAACCAGGCGAACCTGACCGCCGACGAGAAGCGGCGATTCGTCGACGCGCTGCTGAAGCTGAAGCGCAGCGGCACGTACGACACCTTCGTCACCACGCACAACGCCTTCATCGTCGGCGACACGGACAACGGCGAGCGGACGGGCCACCGTTCACCCTCGTTCCTGCCCTGGCACCGCAGATTCCTCCTGGAGTTCGAGCGGGCCCTCCAGTCCGTCGACCCCTCGGTGGCGCTGCCCTACTGGGACTGGAGCAGCGACCGCACCACGCGGGCGTCGCTGTGGGCGCCCGACTTCCTCGGCGGTACCGGACGCAGCCTGGACGGCCGGGTGATGGACGGCCCGTTCGCCGCCTCCGCGGGCAACTGGCCGATCAACGTCCGTGTGGACGCGCGCACTTACCTGCGCCGGTCGCTGGGCACCGGGGTCCGGGAACTGCCGACCCGCGCCGAGGTCGAGTCCGTGCTCGCCATGTCGACGTACGACATGGCGCCCTGGAACAGCGCCTCGGACGGCTTCCGCAACCACCTCGAAGGCTGGCGGGGTGTCAACCTCCACAACCGGGTGCACGTCTGGGTCGGCGGCCAGATGTCCACCGGCGTCTCCCCCAACGACCCGGTGTTCTGGCTCCACCACGCCTTCATCGACCGGCTCTGGGCCCAGTGGCAGCGGCGTCACCCCGACTCCGGCTATCTCCCGCTCGCGGGCACCCCGGACGTCATCGACATCGGCGAGACGATGAAGCCGTGGAACGACACACGTCCGTCCGATCTGCTCGACCACAGCAAGTACTACACGTTCGACACCGTCTGATCCCGGCCGCGCCGGCCGTGATCACCGGGAGGGTCAGGCCCCGCCCTGTGCCTCGGTCCGGCACTCCGGGTGGCCCCAGCCCTGGGCGTTCTTGGCGATGGGCTCGCCCGCGGCGTAGGAACGCCCGCACACACAACGGCCGTTGAACTTGGCCTTGATGGTGCGGCTCGACGTGCCCGGCCGGGACGCCCCGGCCGCGGGACGGCGGCGCGCGGCGCCCGAGGACTTCGGGGTGTCGGGGGAGGCGGGCGGCTCCGGGGAGCCGAGGTCACTGCCCGCGGCCTGCTGCACCACGGCGGCCTGGCTGGCGGCACGGTCGGCGAAGTCGTTCAGCCGGTCGCCGTCGACCTGGTGGGCGGGAACGTAGCGGAACTCCACCGTGCGGCCGGTGAGCAGTTCGTCGATCCGGGCCACCAGTTCCTGGTTGGCGACGGGCTTGCCCGCGGCCGTCTTCCAGCCCTTGCGCTTCCAGCCCGGCAGCCAGGTGGTGACGGCCTTCATCGCGTACTGGGAGTCCATCCGGATCTCCAGTGGCACCTCGGGCGCGACGGCCGTCAACAGGCGTTCCAGCGCCGTCAGTTCGGCGACGTTGTTGGTCGCCGTGCCCAGCGGTCCGGCCTCCCAGCGGGTGGGGGCCTCGTCCCCGTCGGCGACGACCCAGGCCCATCCAGCGGGTCCCGGGTTTCCCTTCGAAGCCCCGTCACAGGCGGCAACAACGCGTTCAGGCATGGCCCCGATCATGCCACGCCCCGCCCGGGGTCCGCGCACGGGCACGGGCCCCGGTCACCTCCGAGGACGCCGGACGTGCGTCAGGACACATCCGCCATGCCGGGCATCTCGCCCTGCGTCGTCTTCATGTCGATCACGGAGAACGACGCGCCCTGCGGGTCGCTCAGCGCGGCGAACCGGCCGAACGGGCTGTCCATCGGACCGAAGCGCAGCACCGCGCCCCGGGCCGTCGCCTTGGCCACCGCGTCGTCGCAGTTCTCGACGCCGAAGTAGACGTTGACGTACGAGGGCACCTCGGGCGGGAAGTCGTCCGTCATCCTCATCCGGCCGAGGACCGGGTTCCCGCCGATGTTGAAGACGCGGAAGTCGACGGCGTCGTCCTGCACCTGCTGGGCGGTGAAGGGGAAGACGGCGGGGAAGAAGGCGTCGGACTTCTCCGGCTCGCGGGTGAACACCTCGGCCCAGGCGTACGCTCCGGGGTCGCCGATCGACTCGAAGCCCTCGTGGACTCCCGCCTGCCAGACGCCGAAGACGGCCCCGCCGGGGTCCCGGGCCAGCGCCATGGTGCCGAAGTCGCCCACCTGCATCGGCTCCATCAGCACCTCGCCGCCCTCGCTCCTGATCTTCTCGGCGGTCGCGGCGGCGTCGGGCGAGGCGAAGTACAGACACCAGGCGGACTGGCCCTCCTGGCCCGGCATCGGCGGCACCACGGCGGCCACCGCCTTGCCGCCGGAGTAGGCCTGCGTGTAGTTCCCGTACTCCGAGGACGCCTCGCCGAACGTCCAGCCGAGCACGTCCCCGTAGAAGCTCTTGGCCCCTTCGACATCGCTGAACATCGCGTCCGCCCAGCAGGGCGTTCCTTCAGGCTGTACGGCCATGACCCGACCTTCTCCTGTCCGGTGAACGGTTGCGCTGCTCACGCTAGCCAGGCTTCAAGCGGGCCGCGCGCCGAAGCGCCGGGCCCGCAGGACACTGGAGAGCGGGCCGACCTGGCAGGCGACGGGACGGGGCACGGGATCATGCGGGCGTGGGAAGTGGTGACACCGGGGCCGATCGAGGGCGAGCCGCTGCGCCTCACCGACAGACCGGTGCCGGTGCCCCGGCCCGGTGAACTCCTGGTGCACGTCCGCGCCTGCGGGGTGTGCCGCACCGATCTGCACGTCGCCGAGGGGGACCTGCCCGTACACCGGGCGCACGTGACCCCCGGCCACGAGGTCGTCGGTGTGGTCGCGGCGACCGGCGGCGCGGTGAGCGGATTCGTGCCCGGCGACCGGGTCGGGGTCGCCTGGCTGCGCCGTACGGACGGCACCTGCGGGTATTGCCTGCGCGGGGCCGAGAACCTGTGTCCCGCGTCCGAGTACACCGGCTGGGACGCCGACGGCGGATACGCGGAGTACACGACCGTGCCCGCCGCCTTCGCCCACCGGCTGCCCGAGGGCGTGGACGACGTCGCCCTGGCACCCCTGCTGTGCGCGGGCATCATCGGCCACCGGGCGCTGCGCAGGGCCGCGCTGCCGCCGGGCGGCAGGCTCGGGCTGTACGGCTTCGGCGGCAGCGACCACCTGTGCGCGCAGCTCGCGCTCGCCGAGGGCGCCACCGTGCACGTGCTGACCCGTGATCCGGCCGCGCGCCGGCTGGCGCTCTCCCTGGGGGCCGCGTCCGCCCGCGGGGCGTACGACGAGCCGCCCGAACCGCTGGACGGCGCGATCCTGTTCGCGCCGGTCGGTGATCTCGTCCCGGTCGCCCTGCGGGCACTGGACCGGGGCGGTGTCCTGGCCGTCGCCGGCATCCATCTGAGCGACATTCCGCCGCTCCGCTACGAGAGCGACCTCTTCTACGAGAAGGAGCTGCGCAGCGTCACGGCCAACACACGGGAGGACGCCAGGGACTTTCTCGGACTGGCGGCCCGCCACGGCATCCGCGCCACGACCCACGCCTATCCGCTGGAGCGGGCGCCGCAGGCTCTGCGGGATCTCAAGGCGGGCCGCTTCGACGGGGCGGCGGTCCTGGTGAACGACCGCCCGCCCCAGGACTGAGCATGCGGGCCGGCCACCCCCGTGCGTGGATGGACCCAGGGTGTGCTGCTGGTGTGCTGCTGTGGAGGTGCGATGGCGGTCCGGGGCGGTGACGGGAGGGGGGAAACCGGCACGCCCGGCGCCGGGAGCGCGCGTACCGGGACGACGGGCGCCGGGGCGGCCGGTGCGCGCGTGCCGGCGGACGTCCTGGAGGAGACCGCCGAGTCCATCGGCACGACCCTGGACGAGACCACGACCTGCCAGGAGCTCGCGGCGTTCGTGTGCCGGCGTCTGTGCGAGAGCGCCGCGGTGGACCTGCTGCCCACGGACGTGACGG
Organism: Streptomyces sp. f51; assembly: GCF_037940415.1. Taxonomy (NCBI): domain Bacteria; kingdom Bacillati; phylum Actinomycetota; class Actinomycetes; order Kitasatosporales; family Streptomycetaceae; genus Streptomyces; species Streptomyces sp. f51. The sequence continues at coordinate 275,280 of NZ_CP149798.1, forward strand.
CCGCCCGCCGCTCCCCGGACGCGGAGTTCACCCGAGCGGCAACGGCAGGGCGCACCCTGCTGCTCACCCCGCCGGACGGGCCGCGTCCCCTTTCCGTCCGGGCACTCGACGAGGGCCGTCCGATCGCCGCCTCGATCGACCTCTCCGCCCGGACGCCCCGCCAGGTCGCCGCCGTGCCCCTGCTCGCGCACGGACGCCGGTACGGGGTGCTCCTCGCCGTCCGGCAGGGAACGCCGTTCACGAGCACCGACCTGGCCGTCGCCCAGCACGCGGCGCGCCTCACGGCCGTGCACCTCGGGCACGCCCGACGGCACGAGACGCTGCGCGGCACGGTCCTGGACCTCCAGCGGGCGCTGCTCGCCGCGCCGGGCCGCCCGCATCCGAACCTGGACCTCGCCACCCGCTACCTTCCCGCGGGCGGCGGTTCCCTGGTGGGCGGGGACTGGTTCGAGACCGTGCGGCTGCACTTCGGGCGGACCCTGCTGGTCGTGGGCGACGTGATGGGCCACGGCCTCGACGCCGCCGTGGACATGACCGCGTACCGCTCGATGCTGCGCTACGTCGCCTCCACGGATCTCCCGCCGCACCGGGTGCTGCGCCGTCTGGACACCGCGGTGGCCGAGGACGGCACCCGGCGGCCGGCCACCTGTCTGCTCGTCCGTGTCGATCCGGCGCGCGGCACGGCGGTGATCGCCGGCGCGGGGCACCTGCCCCCCGTGGTGTTCGCCGGGGACGGCACGGGCGAACTGCTGCCCCTGCCGGTGGGGCCGCCACTGGGCACGGGGCTCGGCGGCTACCAGCAGGTGGTCCGCCGGCTCTCCCCCGACGACACGCTGGTGATGTTCACCGACGGGCTCGTCGAACGCCGCGGCGAGGACATCGACGAGTCGCTCGCACGGCTGGCCGCCCTGCGCCTGCCCCCGGGCGCCGGGGTCGACGAGCTGCTCGACGAGGTGCTCGTCAAGCTCGACGCCCGCCACGCCGAGGACGACGTCGCGGTGCTGGCGGCCAGGATCCGCCCGCGCGGCGATCCCGCCTGAGCCGCCTCGGGACGCCTCTTCCGCCTCCGGTCACTCCCCCGCGTGCGCCCGTTCCAGGGCCGCCATGTCCAGTTTCGTCATCTTGTACATCGCCTGGGCCGTACGGGCGGCCTTCTCCGTGTCCGCGTCACCGAGCAGCTCGATGAGCCCGTCCGGTACGACCTGCCAGGACAGTCCGTACTTGTCCTTCAGCCAGCCGCAGGGGCCCGCCTCGCCTCCGTCCTCGATGAACTTGTTCCAGTAGTGGTCCACCTCTTCCTGGCCGTAGCAGTGGATCTGGAACGAGATCGCCTCGTCGAAGGTGAACTGCGGGCCCCCGTTGACCGCGACGAACTTCTGGCCGTTGGCCGTGAACTCCACGGCAAGGACCGAACCCGCGGGGCCGGGCCCGGCCTCGGTGTAGCGGCCGACCCGGCCGAGCCGGGAGTGCTTGAACATCGAGACGTAGTAGGTGGCGGCCTCCTCGGCCTGGCCGTCGAACCACAGGCAGGTGGCGAATCCATCGGCGGGCATGTGTACCTCCTCGTGCGGAAACGTCGTCCCTCTGTCGACCGATCCTCGTCCGAAAACTCATCGGCCGCGCGCGCACGGCCTCACCCGCGGCGCCTCGGGCCGACCCGCCGAACCGACCCGACGAGGCACTCCCGCACCGGGAAAACCGATGCCCGACGCCCCGCACGCGGGGATAGCATCCGCGGACATGATCTTCAGCGACTCCCCCGGGAGCCCCGGCGACGCGGCCGGCATCCCCGGCGGCCCCGCCGGCATCCGTCCCTTCCGTGTCGGCTTCCCGCAGAGCGACCTGGACGACCTCGACCGGCGTCTCGACGCCACACGCTGGCCCGACGAACTGCCGGGCGCGGGCTGGGCCTACGGCGTTCCGAGGGACTACCTCCAGGATCTCGTGCGCCACTGGCGGCACACCTACGACTGGCGCGCGGCCGAGGAACGCCTCAACACGTGGCCGCAGTTCACCACCGAGATCGACGGCGCGCGACTGCACTTCGCCCACATCCGCTCACCGGAACCGGGGGCGACCCCGCTGATCATCACGCACGGCTGGCCCGGGTCCATCGTCGAATTCACCGATGTCGTGGGGCCGTTGACCGATCCGCGCGCGCACGGCGGCGATCCGGCCGACGCCTTCCACCTGGTGGTGCCGAGCATCCCGGGCTTCGGGCTGTCGGGCCCGACCCGGGACACCGGCTGGGAGTTCAAACGGGTGGCCGCCGCGTTCGCCGAGCTGATGGAACGCCTCGGGTACCGGCGGTACGGCGCGCAGGGCGGGGACTGGGGCGGAGCCGTCTCGCGCGAGCTCGGCCGGGCGCACCCCGACCGGGTGTTCGGCGTCCATCTCAATCTGCTGCCGGGGTCGTCCGCCGTCACCGAGCCGACCGCGGCGGAACTGGCCGCGCTGAGCCCGTACGAGCGCGAGCGCACCCTCGACTCCTGGCGGCGGGGCCGGGAATGGGACCGCGAGGAGGCGGGGTACGCGGCGCTCCAGTCGACCCGGCCGCAGACGCTCGCGTACGCGCTCACGGACTCGCCGGTCGGTCAACTCGCCTGGATCGCGGAGAAGTTCATGCGGTGGACGGACTCGCGGGACCGACCCGAGGGCGCCGTCGACCGGGACCTGCTGCTGACCAACGTGATGCTGTACTGGCTGACCGGCACGGCCGGTTCGTCCGCGCGGATCTACTACGAGCGTGCCCACGCGGACTACTGGGGCACCCCGCCCGAGCCGTCGACGACGCCGACCGCGCTCGCCGTCTTCCCCGAGGAGAACTTCGTCGCGCTGCGCCATGTCGCGGAGCGCACCGACACCATCGTGCGCTGGACGGAGTTCGACCGGGGCGGGCACTTCGCCGCGATGGAGCAGCCGGAGCTGCTGGTCGCCGACATCCGGGCCTTCTTCCGTCAACTCCGCGCGGGCGCCTGACCGCTCTGCCGACTTTGCCGACTCTGCCGACTCTGCCGACTCTGCCGACGGCGAATCTGCCGCGGGCCGAGAAATCCCGTCCGCCGCCTGCCGCGGACCGACAGTGGAGTCAGCGGCGACACCCGCCGCGTCACGACCAGGAGGACCCATGACTCCGCTCAGCACCGGCCTGTACCCGGACCGCTCACCGCGCGCCGAGGAGGGCGACACCCCCACGACCCGCTACGACGACCATCTGGCCGCGCAGTTGCTCGCCCAGCGGATCGTCTTCCTGGGCACCCAGGTCGACGAGGTCTCCGCCAACCGTGTGTGCGCCCAGTTGCTCCTGCTGTCCGCCGAGGACGCGCGCTCCGACATCAGCCTGTACATCAACAGCCCGGGCGGCTCGGTGACCGCCGGACTCGCCATCTACGACACGATGCGGCTGATCCCCAACGACGTCTCCACCCTCGCGATGGGATTCGCCGCGAGCATGGGGCAGTTCCTGCTCAGCGTGGGAGCGCGCGGCAAGCGCTTCGCCCTGCCGAACGCGCGGATCATGATGCACCAGCCGTCCGCGGGGATCGGCGGCACCACCGCCGACATCGAGATCCAGGCGCAGAACCACGAGTTCACCAAGCGGGCCATCGAACGCATCACCGCGGAGCACACGGGACAGAGCGAGGAGACGATCTCCAGGGACGGTGACCGCGACCGCTGGTTCACGGCGGAACAGGCGAGGGAGTACGGCATGGTGGACCGGGTCGTGGAGTCGCTCGCCGACGTCCGCCCGGCCGCGGCACGGCGACGGGCGGGGCTCTGACATGGGTACGTACACGATTCCGAACGTCGTCGAGCGGACCCCGCAGGGCGAGCGGTCGTACGACGTCTTCAGCCGGCTCCTGTCCGAGCGGATCATCTTCCTCGGCACGGAGATCGACGACGGCGTCGCCAACGTCGTCATCGCGCAACTCCTCCATCTGGAGTCCTCGGCCCCGGAGAGCGAGATCGCGATCTACATCAACTCGCCCGGTGGATCGTTCACTTCGCTCATGGCCATCTACGACACGATGACCTTCGTCCAGGCGCCGATCTCGACGTTCTGCGTCGGACAGGCCGCCTCCACGGCCGCCGTGCTGCTGGCCGGGGGCGATCCCGGGCGGCGGTTCGTCCTCGAGCACGCGCGCGTGCTGCTCGGCCAGCCGGCCAGCGGCGGCCGTCAAGGGACGGTGTCGGACCTCAGCCTCCAGGCCAAGGAGATGCTGCGGATCCGCGCGCAGGTCGAGGAGGTCCTGTCGCGGCACACCCACCACGACGTCACCACCCTGCGCGCGGACATGGACCGCGACAAGATCTTCACCGCGCGGGAGGCGGTGGAGTACGGGCTCGCGGACGAGATCCTCAGCCGCCGGCTCGCCGTGGTCTGACCTCGGCCTCGCCCCGGCGGCGGACCGGCGTCAGGCGGCCAGGCACATCCCGTCGTACCGCGAGGACGAGGACGGGGCCGACCCGGCGCGGCTCCGGAGGGACGGGCCCCGGGTGTGCCGGATCAGCTCCCGCTGGGCCAGCGACAGAAGATCGCCCAGGCCGAGGCCGAGGGCGCGCGCGGCCGCCGCGAGGACCTCGGAGGACGCCTCCTTGCGGCCGCGCTCGACCTCCGAGAGATAGGGCATGGAGATCCGGGCCGCCTCGGCCACGTCCTTGAGCGTGCGTTCCTGGGCCTGCCGTTCGCGCCGCAGGACGTCTCCGACCAGGTCGCGCAACAGCGGCTCCCTGACCGCGGGAGCCGCGGGGCCCCGGTCAGGGGCGGGCGCGGGCGGGCGCGGCACCCGGTCCGGGGCCTCCGCCGCCGGCGTCCGGGAGGGCCCCGCCGCCGCCGGGCGCAGGGGAATGACGCGGGCTTCGTTCCTCACGTGGTCGCTCACCCCTTCAGCCTAGGAGCGCCGGGCCGCACGGGAAGGGAGCGGCGTTCCGCTCTCGGTGAAGCGGGCGGAACGCCGACGGCCCCGGCCGTGCGGGCCGCCCCGGCCGAGCGGCGGATCTCACGATGCGGGGGCCTCCCCGGAGGAACCCGCGGAGGAGGCCGGTCCCGACGCCGGGGGCGCCTCCGACGCGGGCGACGCGGGAGAGGCGGGCTCGCTGGACGGGGGCTCCGGAGGCGCCGAGGACGGCGGGGCGGAGGACGGTCCGGCGGAGGACGACGAGGTCGACGGCGACGAACTCTCCGAGGACGGCGAGGTCGCGGTCGACGGGCACGGGCTTCCGGACTCCGTCTTCGAACCGCCGGGCGAGACGCACGGTGAGGCGGAGCCGGAGACGCTGGCCGAGGGCGAGGGGTTCACCGGCGGATGCGTCTTCTTGTCCTTGTGCACGTCGTTGCCGCGGTGCCGGGCGATCCATTCCTTGTTCTCGGGGTCGTAGAGGACGAACACGTTGATGACGGTCGTCGAGGGTGCCACGACCACGACGTCCTTCGAGCGGTACCCGGGCCAGGAGTCGCCCGTCGCCGTGGGCGTGCCCTTCTGCGCGACCGGCGGGAGGAGCGGGTTGCCGCAGGCGCAGCGCACCCGGGGCACACCGCGGGAGTCGACGAGGACGGCGGTGCCGGTCTGGAGGACCGACTGGAAGCTGGTGGGCGCGCCGTTGCGGTAGCCGTGGTTGGTGACGCGGGTGTCCAGGCGCAGCTGTACGGGCGTCAGGGAGCGCAGATACGCGGGCACCTCGTCCGGCTGGATGCCCTCGACCGAGGCGAAGGCCTTGTTCTTGGCCGGGTCCGCCTTGAGCGCGCTGATCTGCTTCTCCACGTCGCAGCTGGAAACGTCGCGCGTGCCGCCGTAGAGGCCGGGCGCGTTGCCGCTCACGGCGACGGTGGCGTTGGCGGGTGCCGACGTGGCCGGGGTCGCGGGGTCCGTCGGTGCGGCGGACGTGTCGTTCGCGGTCGACTCGGTGAACGGGTCGGGTCCCGCCTTGTCCGCGGACTGGAGGAAGACCTCGCTGCCGGCGTTCTTCGTCCCGCCGCCGTTGTTGGTGAAGACCAGTCCGAGGATCACGGCCGCCGCCACGACCCCGGTGATCAGCGCGACCCGCGGCGCCGACCGCCACCACGGCCGGTCGGGTCCTCCTCCGCCCGGCTGTCCCGGCCCGACGCCGGAGCCTCCGGGTCCCTCGGGACCGCCCGCCCCGCCGCCGCCCGTACCGCCGCCCCCGGAACCGCCACCGCCCGTACCGCCCCCTCCCGTGCCGCCGCCTCGGCCACCCGCGCCGGAGGCGCCGCTCGGCGGTCCGGCGGGCGGGACGGCGACGGGCTGGGTGGGGCTCGGCTGCGTGGGGCCCGACAGCGGGCCCGAGGGCGGTCCGGTGGGACGGCCGGAGGACGGCGGTTCGACGCTCACGAGCTCTTCTTCCCGCTGGAGGGATGCCGCGGCACCGTCATGCCTTTGGGCCGCTTTCTTCCACAACGCCCCCATTGTGTGCCCGGGTCCGCCGGTGCCCGCAAGCCGACGCGGTCGGCTCTCCCCGAGGGGCGGACGGTGTCGGCGCTGCTTAGCGTGGCAGCGTGAGCCCCCAGACACCGTCCGCCTTCCCGGCCGACAGCAGCGGCGCGCGTCCGGACGCCCGGCACGGCTGGATCCAGGCCCTCGTGGTCGTCCTGGCCGGTCTGGTCCTCATGGGGGTGGTCGCCGCGCTCGGCCTGTGGGCGTCCGGCGCCACCGATCTCCCCGACAACGCCTTTCCGCGGGTGGTCGCCGCCACCCTGGTCACGGCGGTCGGCGGCACCATCGAACTCACCGGCGACGCGGGAGCCATCGCCCAGACGAAGGCGGGCCTCACGGTGGTCCCGCTGTCGGTGACCCTGGCCGGGGCACTGGTGCTGGGGGCGGGATTCCTGCGGCCGCTGCGGCATCGCGCGGTGGCCGGGGCGAAGGAACTGGCGGGCTGGGCCGGACGGCTGGCCCTCCTGTGGCTGCTCGTCCTGATCGGGCTCACGCTCGCGGCCCGCCAGAACTTCACCGTCGACCTCGGGAACGGCACCATCGGCGCCATCGGTGACCTGTTCGGCGCAACGCCCGAGGTGGGTTTCAAGGCCGCCGTGGCGCCGACCCTGATCCTCGGCGTGCTGTGGCTGGCCGGTGTGTTCGTGATCGCGCTGCTGGTCTCGCGGAGCGCGCCGCTCCCGGCCCGGCTGCTGCGCTTCCAGGAGTCGGTGCGGCCCGCCGCGTACGCCATGGTCGTCCTGCTGCTCACCTGCGTGGGGCTCGGCGTGGTGATCGGGCTGGTGGTGGCGGCGACCCGCGGGCATCCGGCCGAGACGTTCGCCGTGATGCTGCTCGGTCTTCCCAACGTCGTCTGGCTCGCGTTCACCATCGGTCTCGGCGCCACCTGGAACGGGCGCGTGGACGGGCCCTTCGGGCTGCCGATGCCGCATGTCCTCGACGAGGTGCTGCGTACTCCGGACGTGTCCGAGCTCAATCTCGGCTCGCTGGCCGACTACGACGGCCGGGTCTGGTGGCTCGTGGTCGTCGACGCCGTGCTGCTCCTCGGGGCGGCGTTCCTGATGGCCGCCCGCTCACCGGCCCGGACGCGGGCCTGGCAGCACGCCGTCCACATGGCGGTCGCGCTGGCGCTGACGGTGCTCATGATCTGCCTGCTCGGCCGGCTCTCGGCGCACTACGGCCTGTCGATCCTCGGTCTCGGCGACATCGGCGGCGGCCTGAAGGGCGAGCTCTTCCTCAGCCCGCGGGTGTGGGGCGCCCTCGGCCTGGCCCTGCTGTGGGGGCTGGTCACCGGATTCCTGGGCGCGCTCCTGGCCAGGGGCGTCCGGCGCAGGGGAGAGATCGGCTCCGACGGCTGACGGTCGCACCGCGGCTCAGCGCCGGAACACCGGCCTGGCCCAGACGGGCGGTTCCGGTACGGGCCCCGGGCCGCCCGGCGCGGCCTCGGGCTCCGCGACCGTGCCGGCGCCGCCCCCGGTCACGGGACCGCGTGCGGCGATCCGCAGCGCGCTGACGAAGGCCAGGCACGAGTCGTAGCGGTCGTCGGGGCTCTTGGACAGCGCCTTGGCGAGGACCTCGTCGACGGCGTCCGGGATGCCGGGGCGCACGCTGCTCAGGGCCGGCGGCTGGTCGTACTGGTGGGCCCACAGGAGTGCCATGTCGTCGTCGCGCTGGAAGGGCGGGTGCCCGGCCATCGTCTCGTAGACGACACAGCCGAGGCTGTAGACGTCGCAGCGGCCGTCGACCGGCTTGCCGGAGATCTGCTCGGGCGCCACGTAGTCGAGGGTGCCGACGAACTGTCCGACGCTCGTGAACCCGGTCAGCGACAGGGACTTCTTGGTCAGCCCGAAGTCCGTGAGGTAGACGTGCTCGGGGTGGTCGCTGTCGGTGCCCTGGGCGACCAGGATGTTGCCGGGTTTCACGTCCCGGTGCACCAGACCGTGATCGTGGGCGGCGTCCAGCGCGGAGGCGACCTGGATGCCGATGCGGCCGGCCACCGTGACCGTCAGGGGTCCCTCGCGGTCCAGGAGATGGCGCAGGTCGCGCCCGGCGACGTAGCGCATCGCGATGTAGAGGACACCGTCCGTCTCGCCCGCCTCGAAGACGGGCACGATGTGCGGATGGTCGATCGCGGCGGCCACCCGTGACTCGTGGGTGAAGCGGCCGCGGAAGGTGTCGTTGCGGGCGAGTTCCGGGGCGAGGAGTTTGAGGGCGACCGTGCGGTCCAGGCGCAGGTCCTTGGCCTGGTAGACGACGGCCATCCCGCCGCGGCCGATCTCCCGCTCGATCCGGTAGCCCGCGATCTGGCGTCCGATCAGTTCGGAGGGCCGCCCCGAGAACGGGCTGGTGTCCGGTGCCGAGGGCTCGCCCATCAGCCGTCACCCCGCTCGTACCCCGCGCCGGACATCAGTCCTCGCTCCGGTCGTCGCCACGCTCGTCGCCGTCGAAGGTGACCAGGCGGGTGGGCTCGTGGCCGGCGGGGGGCCCGTCGGGAGGCCCCTCGGGTGCGCCGGTGGGAGGTCCGCCGGGCCTCGACTCCCGTACGATCCGTGTCGGTTCCGCCTGACGCCCGCGCGCCGTGCCCGGCCCCGGCGCCCCGCCCGGTTCGGACACCCGGTCCGGTTCGGGCACCCGGTCCGAATCAGGCGACCGCTTCGGTTCCGGCGTCCGGTCCGGTTCGGACACCCGGTCCGGTTCCGGCGTCCGGTCCGGCTCGGACACCCGGTCCGGTTCCGGCATCCGGTCCTGGCCCCGCGCCTCGTCCCGTTCCTCCGGCTCGGCGTGCGCCGGCTGTCGTTCCTCCTCCGGCCGGTGCGTCGCGTCGCGTCGCGCGGTGGAGGGGGTGCGCTCGGCGGCGAAGGTGCTCAGCCGTGTCCCGTCGCAGTACACCCACCGCTCGTGCTCGCCGTCGTACAGCCACATCGACTCGCCGTCGACCACCACGCCGACCCGGCTGCCCTGCGTCCGGGCCCGGAAGTTCTCGGCCTCGAGCCGCCCGGACGCCAGCTCCTCCGCGGCCTGCCGGTAGTCCGTGAGCGCCTGTTCCACGCGGGCGAGCAGCGGGCGCGGGTCGGCAGTGCGGGCGAGCGGCCGGGTCGCCACCGGCGGCACCTGCGGCACGGCGATCAGCAGCCGGCCGTCGACCCAGGCCGACCAGCCGTTGGCGCAGACGACCCGCCCCCAGTCGCCGAGCCGGTCGACGAGTTCGACGGGCAGGAGCGCGTCCAGGGGAACGGTGGGCCGGGAGGGGTCCGGCGACTCCCAGGCGGACAGCCCGTCCTGCGGGACGACGTGCGTCGGACGGAAGCCGGGGCTCGTCATCCGCGGCTACTTCCGCATGACAGCGGGCTCGTGCCGTCGCAGCAGCAGGGCCACCACCCAGCCGAAGACGACGGAGAGCACGACGAGCATGCCCATGTTGAGGAGCCAGACTCCGGTCGAGTGCCGGAACATCGGGTCACCGGTGAGCTCACCGGGCACGATCCGGGAGAGGCCGATGGTCCCGGCCATGGCGCCCAGGGCCCAGCGGGAGGGGACGAGCCAGGACAGCTGCTCCAGACCGGGCACCCCGTGCAGTTTCAGCAGGGCGCCGCAGAAGACGACCTGGACGATGGCCAGCAGCACCAGAAGCGGCATCGTCACCTCCTCCTTGCGCACCACGGCGGAGACGAGGAGGCCGAGCATCATCGCGGTGAAGGCGAGCAGGGCCACGGCCAGCGTGATCTCCAGGAGCGGTGGCATCAGCACGCCCTTGCCGCCCGGCGCGTTGAGGTCGACGCCGAACAGGGCCACGAGGGTGAGCACGACGGCCTGGAGCACGGTGATGGTGCCGAGGACGACGACCTTCGACATCAGGTACGCCGATCTGGACAGGCCGACGGCCCGTTCTCGCTGGTAGATCGTCCGTTCCTTGACGAGTTCCCGCACGGCGTTGGCCGCTCCGGTCAGCACGCCGCCGACGCACAGGATGAGCAGCGCGTTCATCGCGGAGTCCTGGGTCAGCTTCCCGCCCGCCAGCGCCCGCGCCATCGCGCCCATCACGAACGGCAGGGCGATCATGATGGCGAGGAAGGTCCGGTCGGCCCCGAGGGCGGCCGCGTAGCGACGGACCAGCGTGCGCAGTTGTGAGCCCCAGCTCTGGGCCTTCGGCGGCGGCCCGACGAGCGCTCCGGTGGCCTCGTCCGGCAGTCTCGGCTGCACGGTCGACTTGTCGATGTACTGACGGTGGAACGGCGAGTCCTTGTACTCCCCCGCCCAGTCCCGGTCCGTGTCGCGCTCGAAGGCTTCGAACGCCTCGGGCCACTGCCGGTAGCCGAAGAAGGCCAGGGTGTCGTCGGGCGGTCCGTAGTAGGCGACCTTGCCGCCGGGGGCGAGGACCAGGAGCCGGTCGCAGACGTCGAGGCTGAGCACGCTGTGCGTGACGACGATGACGGTGCGGCCGTCGTCGGCGAGGCCGCGCAACATGTGCATGACCGAGCGGTCCATGCCGGGGTCGAGTCCGGAAGTCGGTTCGTCGAGGAAGAGCAGGGACGGCTTGGTGAGCAGTTCGAGGGCCACGCTGACGCGCTTGCGCTGGCCGCCCGAGAGACTGTGGATGGGCTGGTCGGCGCGTTGCACCAGGCCCAGCTCGCCGATCACCTCGTCCACCCTGGCCCGGCGCTCCGCCTTGGCGGTGTCCTGCGGGAAGCGCAGTTCCGCCGCGTAGGTGAGCGCGCGCCGTACGGTGAGCTGGGCGTGCAGGATGTCGTCCTGCGGGACGAGGCCGATGCGCTGGCGCAGTTCGGCGTAGTCGCGGTAGAGGTCACGGCCGTCGTAGAGCACGGTGCCGTGGTCGGCGGGCCGCTGTCCGGTGAGCGCGTTCAGGAGGGTGGACTTGCCGGCGCCGCTGGGGCCGACGACGGCGAGCAGACATTTCTCGCCGACGGGAAAGGACACCTGGTCGAGGAGCGTCTTGCGGCCGCGGTCCACTTCCACGACGAGATCCTGCACGTCGAGGGAGACCTCACCGCTGTCGACGTACTCCTGCAACTGGTCGCCCACGAGGCAGAAGGCAGAGTGTCCGATGCCGACGATGTCACCCGGTGTGACGAGGGCACGCTCGACGGGCTGGCCGTTGAGGAACGTGCCGTTGTGACTGCCGAGGTCGACGATCTCGTACGTCCCGTCGGGCCTGGCCAGCAGTTCGGCGTGGTTCCTGGAGACGATCAGGTCGTCGATGACGAGGTCGTTGTCGGGCCCGCGGCCGATGCGGACGGTGCGCGAAGGCAGCGGCCGTACGGTGGTCGGCTGTTTGAACGTGCTGGTGGCGGCCGGCATGGACACGGCCGAGGGGCGCTCCGCCGCGGGTGGGGGGCGGCGGACGAGGACGGCGCGCGGGCCGTCGGCGGGACTTCCGAAGCGGATCACGCTGCCGGGTCCGACGCCCCATTCGTGGACGCGCCTGCCGTCGGCGTACGTGCCGTTCGTGCTGTTCTCGTCCTCGAGCGTCCAGTGATCCGCCTGGGGCCGCAGCACCGCGTGGTGCCACGAGACCCGGACGTCGTCGATCACGACGTCGCACAGCGGATCGCGTCCGACGTGGTAATCGTGGTTCGGACTCATCACCGTCGAGCCCGCCTCGGTTTCGAGGACGAGCTCGGGTGCAGTCGCCGCGACCGGCCTCTCTGCCATGCCAGAATTCTAACGATTCGCCCAGATGTGTGCCTGATCAGCACCTGGCGACCGGGACGCGCGGACGGTCAGGCGGCGGAGATGCCGAGCACCGTGGCGGTGCGGTGCATGCGCAGCGCGTCCACCGACTCCGCGAGCAGTTCGTACTCGGTGGTGTCGTCACTGGTGGATACACGGACCAGTTTGCCCGCGGCCAACTCCTCGGCGACCAGCTCCTGTTGATCCGAGTCGCCGCACCAGGCCCGCAGCATCGTGGGGACGTCCGGGACGCTTTCCCCCACCGGCGCGATGGAGTTGGGCGGAAAGGCGGGGTCCTCGGGCTGCGGATCGAGCCGTTCGGCCATCCAGGCCGCCCGGTCCCGCATCCACCACAGGGCCAGCGCGAGCGTCGGCGCGCGATAGGTGCCCAGGGGTACGCCGACTCGCTGACCGCCGCACATTCCGTACGCGGTGACATGGCACAGGAACTCGTCGTGCACGATCTCCCCCAGTGGCGTCGCTCGTCGCCGGTCCGGCCTCGCTTTCCGTGCGGCTCATGGGCGCTGCTCCGTGCAATTGCACAGGCATGGCTGAATTGCCCTACTGATTGAGTATCGCCACTACTGACACACTGTCACCATGTGAATTCGGCCAGTCTCTTGGCATATTCACCGCGGCCGTTGGCCGAAAGGACACCGACGGACTCCCGGGCCCCGGGGGCGTGGCATGACCCGCGAGGTAATCGACGCCCCGCGCGGTGCCCGCCACAGTGGTCACAACGCGTCCCGGAGCGTAACTCGGGCCCGGGACGCGGACCTTGACCATGGATACGTTCCCCGATGGAGGCTGGTTCACCATGTCCGCGAACACCGACCGCTACGAGACCGCCGTCGCCGCCTACTTCGAGGCCTGGAACGCGGAGGGGCGGGACGCTCTGACGAAGGCGGTGGCCGCCGCCTGGGCCCCGGACGGCACGTACACCGACCCGCTCGCCGACGCCCGGGGGCACGAGCGCATCGCGGACGTGATCACCACCGTGCACGAGCAGTTCCCCGGGTTCGTCTTCCGTCCCCTGGGCACCGTCGACGGGCACCACGACACGGCCCGTTTCGGCTGGGAGCTCGTCGACGCGAAGGACGGCTCCGCGCCCGTCGCGGGATCCGACGTGATCGTCCTGGACGACGAGGGCCGGATCCTCAGCGTGCACGGCTTCCTGGACCGCGTCCCGGCCTGACGCGCCGGAGTCCCTGACGCGCACGGGGTACGCGTCAGGGACTCCGGTGCACGCGCGCCGGCGCGTCCGGTTCCGTACGCCCTACGCCTTGGCCAGCGCGTCGATCCGGGCGAGCTCGTCCTCGGTGAAGTCCAGGTTGCCGATGGCCTCGACGCTGTCCTCCAGCTGCCGCGGGCTGCTGGCGCCCACCAGGGCGGAGGTGACCCGGCCGCCGCGCAGGACCCAGGCCAGCGCCAGCTGGGCCAGCGACTGACCACGGCTCTTGGCGATCTCGTCCAGGGTCCGCAGCCGGCCCACGAGGTCCTCGGTGACCGTGTCCGCGCTCAGGAACGGGCTGTCGCTCGCCGCCCGCGAGTCGTCCGGGATGCCGTTCAGATAGCGGCCGGTGAGCAGCCCCTGCTCCAGCGGCGAGTACGCGATGGATCCCACCTGGAGCTCGTCGAGCGTGTCCAGCAGGCCCTCGTCCTCGGGGCGCCGGTCGAGCATCGAGTAGCGCGGCTGGTGGATGAGCAGCGGGGTGCCCAGATCGGCGAGGATCCGGGCGGCCTCACGGGTCTGCTCCGCCGAGTAGTTCGAGACGCCGACGTACAGCGCCTTGCCCTGCTGGACCGCCGAGTGCAGGGCGCCCATCGTCTCCTCCAGCGGAGTCTCCGGGTCGGGGCGGTGCGAGTAGAAGATGTCGACGTACTCCAGGCCCATCCGGCCCAGGCTCTGGTCGAGCGAGGACAGCAGGTACTTGCGCGAGCCCCATTCGCCGTACGGGCCCGGCCACATCAGATAGCCGGCCTTGGTCGAGACGATCAGCTCGTCGCGGTGGTGCGAGAAGTCCGCCCTGAGGGCGTCGCCGAGGGCGGACTCGGCGGCGCCGGGCGGCGGGCCGTAGTTGTTCGCCAGGTCGAAGTGGGTGACGCCGAGGTCGAAGGCGCGGCGCAGGATCGCCCGCTGGACGTCCACGGGCCGGTCGGGGCCGAAGTTGTGCCACAGACCGAGCGACAGCGCGGGCAGCTTCAGGCCGCTGCGTCCGGTGCGCCGGTAGGGCATGTCCGCGTAACGGTCGGGGTGCGGGGTGTACAACGCGTACTCCTGAGAGGCCGGGGAAAACAGGCTGCCTCCACTCTCGCTCGCTCCCGGGGTAGCGGTCCAACGGGAGGATCGGATGGTATTGAGCGATCCCGCTTCTCAATCGGTCACGGCGCCCGCCGTACGGCGCCTACCCTTGCGTTCCATGGAACTGCGTCATCTTCAGCACTTCGTCGCCGTCGCCGAGGACCGGCACTTCACCCGGGCGGCGGAGCGGCTCATGGTGTCGCAGTCGGGGCTGTCCTCGTCCGTCCGGGCGCTGGAGCGGGAGCTCCGGGCGCCGCTCTTCGTCCGCACGACCCGCCGGGTGACCCTCACCGAGGCCGGCCGCGCCCTGTTCGTCGAGGCGGAGCGGATCCTCGCCCAGGTGCGTTCGGCGCAGGACGCCGTGGCCGCCGTGCAGGGGGTGCTGCGCGGCACCCTGTCCCTCGGCACCGAGCAGTGCATCGCCGGCGTGCACTGCGCCCGGCTGCTCGCCGCGTTCCGGCGGCGGCATCCGGACGTGGAGATCCGGCTGCGTCAGGCGGGTTCCGAGGCGCTGGCCGAGGAGGTCGCGGCGGGCCGTCTCGACCTGGCCTTCGCGGTGCGGACCCGGGCCGACTCCGAGCACCTGCGGTCGGTGCCGCTGGCCAGTGAGCCGATGACCGTGCTCTGCCACCCGGGGCACCGTCTCGCGACCGCCGCCGTGGTCACGCCCGAGGAACTGGGCGAGGAGGCCTTCGTCGACTTCCACCCCGACTGGGGTCCGCGGCGCACCACCGACGCGGCGTTCGCGGCGGCGGGTGTGCAGCGGACGGTGGCCCTGGAGGTCAACGACGTCCACAGCCTCCTGGAGCTCGTCCACGAGAGCCTCGGGGTCGCCGTCGTACCGCGCCACTTCGGTCACAAGCCGGAGGCCCGCGACCTCACCGCGCTGCCGTTCAAGGGCGTCTCGGAGGGGTCGTACGAGACGGTCGCGATGCTGCCGCCGCAGGAGGCGACGAGCCCCGCCGCGCGGGCCCTGATGCTCCTGCTCGAAGGTCCCGGGGAAAACGTCTGAGCCGTTGCGGGCGCAGGGACGGGCGCGATGCGCGATGGTGGTCCCATGCTTGCCAAGGACATCCTCATCGACGGATTCGGCCGCGTCAGGGAAGAAGTCCACACCGCTGTCGGCGGCCTCGCTCCTGAGGGCCTCAACGCCCGCCCCGGCGAGGACGCGAACTCGGTCTCCTGGCTGGTCTGGCATCTCACCCGGGTCCAGGACGACCACGTCGCCGACGCCGCCGGGACGGAGCAGGTGTGGCTCACCGGGGACTGGGCGAAGCGCTTCGGGCTCGACCTGCCACGGGCCGACACCGGATACGGCCACACGTCCGCGAAGGTCGCCCGGGTCCGGGTGGAGTCGGGCGACCTGCTGCTCGGCTACTACGACGCCGTCCACGAACGGACCCTGGAGTTCATCGGCGGACTGGCCGCCCATGACTTCGAGCGCGTCGTGGACGAGCGCTGGGACCCGCCGGTGACCCTCGGCGTGCGTCTGATCAGCGTCCTGTCCGACGATCTCCAGCACGTCGGACAGGCCGCCTACGCACGCGGGCTGGTTCAGATGTCGTAGCCGGGGAGCACGACGTCCTCGATGAGGGCCGTGCGCTCGTCGAAGGGGATGAACGCGCTCTTGACCGCGTTCACCGTCACGGTCCGCAGGTCCTCGAGACCCCAGCCCGCCTCCTCGACGAGCAGCGACATCTCCCGGGTCATGGTCGTCCCCGACACCAGCCGGTTGTCGGTGTTGAGGGTGACGCGGAAGCCGAGGTCGCGCAGGGCGGTGATGGGGTGGTCGGCGATGGACGTCGCCGCGCCGGTCTGGAGGTTGGACGTCGGGCACATCTCCAGGGCCATCCGGCGGTCGCGCACCCAGCCCGCGAGGCGGCCGAGCTTGCCGTCCACGATGTCCTCGGTGATCCGGACGCCGTGACCGATGCGCTGGGCGCCGCAGACCTGGAGCGCCTGGTGGATGCTGGGCAGACCGTGCGCCTCGCCCGCGTGGATGGTGAACGGGACGCTCTCGCGGCGCAGGTGCTCGAAGGCGGCCAGGTGGTCGGCGGGCGGGAAGCCGTCCTCGGCACCCGCGATGTCGAAACCGACGACCCCGGCGTCCCGGAACGCCACCGCGAGGTCCGCGATCTCGCGGGTCCGGTCGAACATCCGCATGCCGCACAGCAGGGTCCCGACGCGTACGGGGGTGCCCGCGGCGGCCGCCTTCGCCATACCGGCCGCGAGGCCCTCCTGCACCGCCTCGACGACCTCGGGCAGGGTCAGCCCGCCGTTGACCATGAGCTCGGGCGCGTACCGCACCTCGCCGTAGACGACACCGTCCTCGGCCAGGTCGAGGACGTACTCCTCGGCCGTGCGCAGCAGGCCCTCGCGGGACTGCATCACGGCGAGGGTGTGCTCGAAGGTGGCTATGTAGCGGACCAGGTCGCCGGAGTTGGCGGCCTCGTAGTACCAGTCGGCCAGTTCCCGCGGGTCCGTGGTGGGCAGGGTGTGGCCGACGGTCTCCGCGAGCTCGACCAGGGTGGCCGGGCGGAGGCCGCCGTCGAGGTGGTCGTGCAGGACCGCCTTGGGCAGGCGGCGGATCGTGTCGATGTCGATGCGGGGCGCGGTCATGTGCGGTGTTCCTCGGCAGGTGGGTCGGAGCGGGAGGTGGAGGGGTGAGCGGCCGTACGGGAGCCTGCGGGACCGTACGGAAGGGTGCGGGACCGTTCGGGCGGTCAGGTCAGCCCGCGGGCTGGAGCAGGTCCCAACGGTTGCCGTACAGGTCCTGGAAGACGGCGACCGAGCCGTACGGCTCGTGGCGGGGCTCCTCCAGGAAGGTCACGCCCGCGGCGCTCATCCGGGCGTGATCGCGGGCGAAGTCGTCGGTGTACAGGAAGAAGCCGACCCGTCCGCCGGTCTGGTCGCCGACGCGGCCGCGCTGCGCCTCGTCCTTGGCCCGGGCGAGCAGCAGCCCGGTTCCGCCGCCGCCCGTACCCGGCTCGACCACGACCCAGCGCGAGCCGTCGGGCCGCGCGGTGTCCTCGACGAGGTGGAAACCGAGGGCTTCGGTGTAGTGGCGGATGGCCTCGTCGTAGTCGTCGACGACGAGGGTGACCAGGGCGATGCGTCTCATCGGGCTCTCCAGGGTTATACGTAACACGTAGGGTACGACATTCCCCGGCACGCCTCGCGGACCGGTCGCGCTCGCCACGCCGCTCACGGCCCGGCGGCAGGAAACCGATCTTCGCCGGGCGATACGGGAACGATCCCCGCCGCCAATCGTCTACAGTTGTGTAGACGAAATCGACGAGGCAGGCGACGCAGGTGGCGTCGGCGGAGTGTGCCGCCGCGTGCCCGTGTCCGCCGTGGAAAGGGGCCACGCCCATGTCAGCCGTCCCGGGCGTCGCACCCGCGCGCGCGGCCGAGGCCCTCACGGCCCGGCCGTGAAGCGCCACGGCACCAGCGACCTCGCCGCGTCGACCGCGGTGGGGAGTCTGGTCGCGTTCGTGCTGCTGACGCTGATCGTGACCGGTCGCGAGGGCGCTCCCCTGCTCGTCGACTCCCAGCTGGCCTCCTGGTCGGTCGCGCACCGCCCGGACATGGCGCTCGCCCTGGCGCGCGGTGTGACCTACACCGGCACGGGAGCCGTCCCGTACGCCCTGGTCGTGGCGGCCGGTCTCCTCCTCGGACGGACGACGCGACAGCGGGTCGGCGCCGTGGCCGCCTGCGTGGGCGTGCTGGCGGCCGCACAGGCCCTGCGGTTCACTGTGATGTCACTGGTCGCCCGGCCGCGGCCGCCCGTGGCGGACTGGGCGACCCATGCCTCGGGCTGGTCGTTCCCGTCCGGTCACACCACCACCTCGGCCGTCACCGCGGGAGTGCTCATCTTCGCGGTGATCGCCCGCGCGCCGCAGTCCAGAAGGGCTCTGGTGCTGCTCGTCGGCTGCTGGGCCGTGCTGGTCGGCCTCTCCCGTGTCTACCTGGGCGTCCACTGGTTCTCGGACGTCGTGGGCGGCTGGCTGTTCGCCGTCTGCTGGCTGAGCCTGCTCCTGTACGTCCTCACGCGCTTCCTCCCGTCCACCTACTCCGCGATATCGGCGCCCCGTCTCCGCCCAGGCCCCACGACGGAAGAGCGCCCCGATGCACCGCAAGCAGCGCAAGCACCAGGCCATCACCCAGGTCCCGGTGAGGCCCGTGAAGCCGGCGAACCGGACGAGCCCGGCGACCCCGGCGGCCCCCAGGACCCCCGCGACCCGCACGACGTCCCTCCTCACGCTGCTCCGTAGCCACCTCGGCTGGGCGGTGAGCGGCGCCTATCTGGCCGCCGCGACCGTGCCCGCCCCGGGCCTGTGGCTGCGCCGCACCCACTGGCTCGGCGCCTCCTCGTTACCCGGAATCCCCTTCACGACGGCTCCGTTCCTGCTGTCCCTGGTCCTGTTCACGGCGGGACTGCAAGTGCCGCTGAGCGAACTGCGCGCGCTCGTCCGCCGTCCCACGGCGCTGCTGACGGGCCTCGTCCTGCACCTGGTGGCACCGCTGCTGATCATCCCGGGCGTGGCGTTCGCGCTGCGCCAGTCACCCGACAGCGACGGGGGAAGCGGGCTGGTCACGGCGATGATCCTCATCGTCGCGATGCCGGTGGCGGCCGGGGCCACGGTGTGGACCGGCAAGGGGGAAGGCTGCCAGCCGACGGCGGTGGGCCTGGTCCTGGCGTCCACCCTCGTCAGTCCGCTGACCCTCCCGGTGACACTGGCGGCCCTGTGCCCGCTGCTGCACGGCCCGTACGCGGGCTCGCTCGCGGAGGCGGCCCGTACCGCCGGCAGCGGATTCGCCCTCACGGGGGTACTGCTTCCGTGCGGCGCGGGAATCCTGTGCCGGCTGGTGCTGCCGGGCCGCCCTGCTTCCCTCCTGGTCGGCACGGCGGCTCCCGCGGCGATGCTCGCCTCACTGCTTCTGACCTACGTCAACGCGAGCGGAGCCCTCGGACCGTTCCTCGCGCACCCCGAACCGGTCCTGTTCACCGCCGCCGTGAGCGTCGCGGCCGCCGTCTGCGGACTGTCGTTCGCGCTGGGCCTGGTCACCACCCGCGCCCTGCGCCTCGACGCACCGGCGGGAGCGTCGGTCACCCTGGCCTGCGGCATGAACAACAGCAGCGCGGGCGCCGTCCTCATCACGACGACACTCCCCGACCGGCCGCACGTCCTGCTCCCGGTGCTGGCGTACAGCCTGTTGCAGAAGGCGGCCGCGGGCCGAGTGGTACGCGCGGGCCGCCACCCTCGCCGACCGTTCTCGTCACGGTCATGGGCCGGACGCCGCCATCGGACCGGCAGCCCGGCCCGTCGTGGCCCCCGATGAGCGCACCCGTCTATCTCGCGTGCTCCGCCCGCCGTGCCGCCACGACGAAGGCGTCCACCGCCGCCAGGTACGCCTCGGCGGCACGGCGGAAACCGTCGGCCTCTCGGATGTCGCGCTCGGCTGCGGCAAGGCGGGCGTATGCCTCGCCCGTGGCCCCGTGGACGGCGTTCGCCGCCGCCACCGGACCGGGGTGGCATTCCAGCGAGACGACCGCCAATGCACGCAGGAAGGGGCCGTAGGAGTCACGGAGTTGATCCCGGAGCTCAGCGAGGGAAGCCTGCCGCGCCGCCTGGTCCTCGACATCCAGATACTTGGGGATCCGGCGGTACAGAATCCCCATGTCGTTGGCCTCCTGGATGAATTCCAGCTGCGTAGCCCTGCGCGCCTCGCGTTCTCGGGCGACGTGCTCGGCCTCGGCGGTGGCCTGGGCCTGGACACGAGCGGCCTGCGCGTTGCCCTTGCTGGTGACCCAACTGGCGACCACCGCCGTGCCGGCGGTCAGTACGGCCACCCACAACGCACCGTTGTCCATGACTCGAAGTGTGTGGCACCTCTGGTCAGTTGCCTAGTGCGCGAGGAGTTGCCCAGCCCGTTCGGCCGCGGCGCGAGCCCCACGTCGTCGATGCGTCCGGGCGCGGACTCCGTGGGACTCCCGGCCTCCTCCCCGCTACGGATACACGTACGTGTTCAGCGTGTTCACCGCCGACATCGGGTTGCCCAGGTCGTAACGGTCCACGGCCAGGTAGTTGGGCTTCTTGCGGGCGGCCGGTTCGCAGAAGCGGCGGGCGCGGTCCGCGAGTTTGGTGTTGTCCGTGCTCGCGGTCCCGGACATGGTGGCGTCGCGGAAGTGGTTCATGACGAAGAGGGGCCGGAAGCCCGGCTCGGTGCGCGTGAGCGGTACGTTCGTGTCCGCGCCGTACCAGCGGCTGTAGCAGGACCAGTCGGAGGAGCCGAGGCCCGAGCCCATGGACCAGTAGTTCTCGACGGTCCACTCGCGCTGGTACATGACGCCGAAGCTGTCCCGGGTCAGTCCGGCGGACTCGTCGGAGGCGCGGCTGTGGTCGGTGAAGATGAGCAGGCGGTGCCCGGCGGCGGTCAGGTCGGCCAGCTTCGGCCAGCCGTGCTCGCGCACGCCCGTCTGATCCGGCCGGTACAGCACGTCGGACAGGCCGTTCACCCGGGCGAGCTCGGCGCGCAGGACGCCGGGATCGACGTAGTCCTCCAGGAACACGGTGACGAACTGGTCCGGGTGCTGCTTGAGGAAGTCGACCATGCGCTGGAGGTCGACCCAGAGCGCCACCGGCTTGCTGACCAGGGTGCAGCTGTCGTGGCAGAGGATCGCGCCGTCGGGCGTCTGGTGCAGGTCGAGCATGAACCCTCGCACACCGTCGGCGAGTTGCTGGTTGATGCCGCGGCTCTGATTCGGGAAGAAGTTGACGAAGGGCGGGGCGAATCCGCCGTCCACGCCGTTCGCGTAGGCGTTGTGGGCGGTCAGGAACGTGACCTGGTCCAGCGTGCGCTGGTCCTGGGCCGGCATCGGCCGGGTCTGGGGCGTGACCGGGGTGAGGTACCAGGAGGCGAGGCTGCCCGGCGAACCGATCGCCAGCTGGGCCGGGTAGTTGGAACCCGAGGGCTTGTCGGTGACGGTCAAGTAGCTGTTCGTTCCGGGGACTTTGAGTGTGTACTGGTCGGCGCCGCTCGGCGTCACCTCCCAGGCCGCGTCGGCGCTCGTACAGGCGACGGTACGGGCCTGGTCGCCCGAGCGGCCCAGACAACTGCCCGCGGTGTCGGCGCTTTCGAGCACGGAGGAGGAGCCGCTCTGGCGGAGGGTCCACTGCTGGTGGTCCTCGTTGCCCCTCGGGTTGTGCTGGACGACCGCCCCCGAACTGTCGGCGGCGTTCAGTCCCGTGACGGCGCTCTGGACGTAATAGGCGCCAGGGGCGGGGACTTCGGCGGCGCCGGCGGGCGCGGGGACGGCGAATACGGATCCCAGTACGGCGGTGGCGGCGAGCAGGGAGCGTCGGCTCGGTCTCATGGCACGTGATCCCTTCCTGTGGGGAGCATGAGCATGCCATGCAGACATACGCCGGTGGGCATCGGCGGACAGCCGGGGTACATATCGCGTCAACGGGCGTCGGTGAGGGCAGGAGCACGGGTCGCCGCAGCGTTCACGGCGTCCTGTCTACCGTCAACACGGCGCCACCGCACCGCAGTTGGCGATTCCGTGAGGTCAGGGGGCTAGCGCGTGCCGGGGTGCTCGATCCGGGTGACGAAGGCGGCGAGGTCGGCGACCACCCGTTCGGGCTGCTCCCAGTGGACGGAGTGCCCGGTCTCCGCGTAGGCGAGGAATTCGGCGCCGTGGACCGCGTCCAGAATGGTCTGCTGGTCCTCGCGCGGCAGGAACTCGTCCTGTTCACCCCAGATGACGAGCGTGGGCACCAGGATGCCGCCGAGGGTCGCGCGGAGATCGGTGTCGAGGAGACCGCGGGCGGTGTCCTTCCACACGTGCGCGGGCGGCTTCAGGTTCTCCTCGATCATCGTCTCGACGAACCCCCGGGCGATCGGCCGGGCCACCGTGTCCGCCAGGAAGTCCTCCACGAAGGCGCGCGGCACGGGATCGGACAGGGTCTCCATGGCGCTCACCAGTCCGGTGACGGCCGGTTTGTCCGCGAGAGTGCCGGGGACGCCGAGCAGCACCAGTCCGGCGATGCGGTCCGGATGGCTGCCGGCGACGATCCGGGCCGGTACGCCGCCGCTGGACGCCCCGACCAGGACGGCGCGGGGGACGTCCACGGCGTCCAGGAACGCCACCAGGTCGGCGGCGAAGTCGTCGGGCGCGTAGCCCTCCGGCGGCCGGTCGGCGTCGCCGTGCCCGCGCTGCGTGGGCGCGTAGCCGTGCAGGGACGCCGGCAGGCGCCTCAGCAGGGGCTCGAAGGACCACCAGGAGTCGGCCAGACCGTGCACGAAGACGACCGGCGTACCACTGGGGTAGCCGGCTTCGGCGTACGGGAGGGCGAGCCCTTCCCGCACCTGCGCGGACTTCAGGGAGATCACGGTCACGGCACCCTGCCTCCTTCCACCCGGCCACCGGTGTCCGGGAACCCGGGAGCGGAGCACGAGCGGCGATCACTTCCGACAGTACCGAGCGGCGGCACGCGCCGCGCTGCGAACCGGTCCGCCCGCACCGTTCGAATGAACCGGAGTACGCGCGGGCGCACGCCGGTCCTGGTCGGTGAGGACCCGCTCCCGCTCCGTCGCCGGGAACGGTTAGGGTGTCCGTCGTACCGGACACGGGGTGCCCCGTCCGAGGGCTGAGATCACACCCGTCGAACCTGAACCAGTTCGTACTGGCGGAGGGATGTCTTCCATGCCATTGGCGCATGTTTCCGGCGGGCTGCCCGCCGACGGCCGGCCCGCCGTCTTCGACGGGCGGATGCCCGCGGCACCCGGCGACCTGCGGGTGGAGGGGCACGGCATCGAGCCGGTCCCCGAGAGCAACCGGTACGGCGGCGCCGGCCGCCTGTTCACCGTGTGGTTCGCCCCGAACCTGACGATGACGGGCGTGTTCACCGGCACCATCGGGATCGCGCTCGGCCTGGACTTCACCACCGCCCTCGCGGCGGTCGTCCTCGGGACCGTGCTCGGCGCGCTGCCGACCGCCGCTCTCAGCACCTGGGGCGGACTCACCGGCACCGGCCAACTCCCGCTCGCACGGCTCGCGTTCGGCCGGGCGGTGGTCCTGCCCGGCACGCTCCAGTGGCTGTCCTCGGTCGCCTGGGACGCGTTGATCGGCCTGTTCGGGGGCGATGCGCTGGCGCGGCTGTGCGGCTGGCCGTTCTGGGTCGGCGTGCTCGTCATGATGCTGGCCCAGGGCGCTCTGGGGGTTCTCGGCTACGAGGCCATCCACCGCCTCCAGATCGTCATGACGTTCGTGCTCGCGGTCGCCTTCGCGGTGATCGCCTGGCGGATGCTCGACGGGGTCCACCCCGCGACGACCGGATCCGCGGCCGGTGCCGACCGCGCGGGCGCGTTCGTGCTCACCAGCACCATCGCCCTGAGCCTGTCGCTGTCCTGGGCGCCGTACGCGTCGGACTTCAGCCGCTATCTGCCCCGTGGCACGTCCCGCCCGAAGATGTTCTGGTGCACCCTGCTCGGGCTGGTCACGTCGTTCGTCGCCGTGCAGGTCCTCGGTCTGTGGGGTGCGTCGGTGCTGACCGACCAGACGGCTGCGGGCGTGGACGCCCTGCTGGGCGGCGGTGCCGCCGGCGCGTTCGGGCTGCTGGCGGTGGCACTGGCCGCGGTGTGCAGCAACGCGATGAACGACTACAGCGGTTCCCTCGCCCTCCAGACGCTCGGTGTCCGGATACCGCGTCCGGTGGCCGCCGCCCTGGCCGCCGCGCTCGGCTTCCCGCTGGTGCTGTGGATGCACGCCGCCGACACCACGGCGCGGTTCCAGAACGTGCTGCTGTTCGTGGGCTGTTGGATCCCCGGGTTCGTCGCGATCGTGGTCGTCGACTGGATCGCCCGCAGGCGGGAGCGCGGCGGCGCCCCGCTCGACATCGCCGCCGAGACCGCCCCGCCGCGCTCCGGACCGATCTCGCTCGTGGCGTTCGCCGGGGCGTTCGGCGCGGCCGTGCCGTTCATGGACACGAGCCTGTACGTCGGACCGGTCGCCGACGCACTGCACGGAGCCGACCTCTCCTACTACGTGGCGTTCCTCGTCGCCCTCGCCCTGTACGCACCGCTGCGGTTGCGCCGTCGCGCCTGAGGGCCACCCCGCCCGTCGCCCAGCCGGCCGGGGGCCCGTGCGCCCGCGGCCGTACCCGAGAGGAACACCTCGCATGACCACACCGCCCCGCGTCCTGACGATCGCCGGATCCGATTCCGGCGGAGGCGCAGGAATCCAGGCCGACTTGAAGACCATGCTCGCGCTGGGCGCTCACGGGATGAGCGTGCTCACCGCCGTGACGGCACAGAACTCCGTGGGCGTGCAGGGGGCTTGGGAGCTGTCCGAGGACGCGGTGCGGGCCCAGTACCGCAGTGTGGTCGACGACATCGGCGTGCAGGCCGTCAAGACGGGGATGCTCTCGTCGCCCGGACTGGTCACCGCCGTCGCCGAGTTGCTCTCCGACGTGGGCGCCCCGGTCGTCGTGGACCCGGTGAGCGTCTCCAAGCACGGGGACCGGCTGCTGGCCGACGACGCGCTCGACGCCGTACGGACCCGGCTGCTGCCGCGGGCGACGGTGGCCACCCCGAATCTCGACGAGGTCGCCCAGCTCACCGGGGTGGAGGTGAGCGACGAGGCGGGTATGCGCCGGGCCGCCGGGGTGCTGCTCTCCTTCGGCCCGCGCTGGGTACTGGTGAAGGGGGGTCATCTGCCGGGCCAGGCCGTCGATCTGCTCACCGACGGAACCGACGAGCACTGGCTGCGCGCGCCGCGTCACGACAACCGGCACACGCACGGAACGGGGTGCACGCTGGCCTCGGCCGTCGCGGTGGGACTGGCCGAGGGCCTCGCGGTACCGGAGGCCGTACGGCGGGCGAAGGCGTACGTGACCGCGGCGATCGAGGCCGGTTTCGCGCTCGGGGCCGGCATCGGTCCGGTGGACCACGGGTGGCGACTGCGCGGGACCGGCTGACCCCGGCGCGGCCCGAGGTCCGAGACCGGAAGCCCGACTCGCGTCGCCCGACGCGCGACGCCGTACTCGCGCCGCACAGCGCCCAGCCACCGACACCTGACGCGCACGCAAGGCCGGCCCCGCGCCGCGCAGCCCCCAGCTTCCGACGCCTGGCTCCCGGCGCCCGCGCCTACCCTCCCCGCGCCCGACTCCACGCTCCCCGCGCCCGATGCCAGGCACCCGATTCCACGCTCCCGGCACCCGTTCCGCGGACCGGCGCAGCTCCTGGCCCGGACGCTGAACACCCCGGCCCCTCCCGTGCGTACTGATCGGCACAGCGACAGTCGTCTGCTCTCCCGTCAGGTACGCGGACAGGCAGATCCGGATCCAAGGAGCACACCATGAAGGCGACCGCGCAGATCGGCGTCACAGGGCTCGCGGTGATGGGCCGCAACCTGGCCCGCAACTTCGCCCGGAACGGCTACACCGTCGCCGTCCACAACCGCACCCCCGCGCGCACGAAGGCACTGGTCGAGGAGTTCGGCCACGAGGGGGCCTTCGTCGCGGCCGAGACGGCCGAGGACTTCGTGGCGGCGCTGGAACGCCCCCGCCGCCTCATGATCATGGTGCAGGCGGGTGCGGCCACCGACGCCGTCATCGAGGAGTTCGCCCCGCTGCTCGAAGACGGCGACATGATCATCGACGGGGGCAACGCCCACTTCTCCGACACCCGCCGCCGTGAGCAGTCGCTGCGCGAGCGCGGCATCCACTTCGTCGGCGCGGGGGTGTCCGGCGGCGAGGAGGGCGCCCTCAACGGACCGAGCATCATGCCCGGCGGCTCCCCGGAGTCGTACGCCTCGCTGGGCCCGATGTTCGAGTCGATCAGCGCCAAGGTGGACGGCGAGCCCTGTGCCACGCACATCGGCACCGATGGCGCCGGTCACTTCGTCAAGATGGTGCACAACGGCATCGAGTACGCCGACATGCAGCTGATCGGCGAGGCCTACGACCTGCTCCGCCGCGTCGGGGGCTACACCCCGCCGCAGATCGCGGAGATCTTCCGGCGCTGGAACAAGGGCCGCCTCGACTCGTACCTGATCGAGATCACCGCCGAGGTCCTGGCCCACACGGACGCCTCCACCGGGCAGCCGTTCGTCGACATCGTGGTGGACGCCGCGGGGCAGAAGGGCACCGGCCGCTGGACCGTGCAGACCGCCCTGGACCTGGGCTCCCCGGTCACCGCCATCGCGCAGGCGACCTTCGCCCGCGCCGCCTCCAGCCAGGACGGGCTGCGCGCCGCCTACCGCGGACTTCCCGGCGGCACGCACTGGGACCTGACGGGAACCGAGGCCGAGCGCTTCACCAGCCAGGTGGAACACGCCCTGTACGCCTCGAAGCTGATCGCCTACGACCAGGGCTGGAAGATGATCCTGGACGCGGCCGCCGAGTACGGCTGGGACATCGACCTCGGCGAGGTCGCGAAGATCTGGCGCGGCGGCTGCATCATCCGCGCCGCGTTCCTCGACCGGATCCGCGCCGCGTACGCCGTCGACCCGGGCCTGGTCAGTCTGCTGTCCGACGCGGGCTTCGCCACCGAGATCAAGGACGCCCAGGTCCCGTGGCGCGAGGTCGTCTCCACGGCCACTCGCAGGGGCGTGCCGGTGCCCGCGTTCTCCGCGGCGCTGTCCTACTACGACACCCTGCGCGCCGACCGTCTGCCGGCCGCCCTCACCCAGGGCCAGCGCGACTTCTTCGGCGCCCACACCTACCGGCGCACCGACCGCCAGGGCAGCTTCCACACACTGTGGGGCGAGGCGTCCCGCGCGGAGACCGAGATGCTGTGAGGCGTGTGGGGCGGTGAGTGAACGCGGAGCTGGCCGCGCATCCGAGGTGCCGGATGCGCGGCCCGCTCCGTCGTGACCACTGGGCCTCAACCGGACGTCCCGCAGGGTTCTTCGACGCCGGTCACGCGTCCGTGCCGGCCGGGGTGCCGATGGCCCTCGTGCCCTCGGCCCCGTCCAGGGCGCGTTCGGTCCGCCTCGGTGTCAGGAGGGCAGGTCGGCGCCGTACGGCGTGATGCCTCCGACGAGTTCGCGTCCGGTGACCAGTTCGGACGCGATGCGGATGAAGACGTCGCGGGGCGAGGCCACCCAGGAACGCGGGCCGGTCCGGGTGAGACGGTCGTGTTCGGCGGGATCGTCGACCACCAGGGCACGGCCCGTCACGACCACGCTCCAGCCGGAGTGGGCCGCCGCGTCGACCGCGTCGGCCTCGAACGCGACCACCACGCCGTCGATGGAGCGGGCCAGTTCGGAGTCGGCGGCGGTCCGCAGTACCACGGCGGACCCGGCGTCCAGGCTGAAGGTGACGGGCAGGACCGCCGGCAGGGCGTCCCTCGTGTGGACGACCCGGCCGACGGCCGCGTCGCCGAGCCGGTCCAGGCACTCCTGCCGGCCGAGTTCACGGAAGCCGTCTTCGGGATTCATCGGCGGAGCCACCTCTCACGCGTCGGGGCGACACAGCAGCGCAGCGACATACCGTTCAGATTCCGGCGAGCGGCGCGGCGGGAACAGGGTCCGATGGTCCCGGGCGGCCGGAGAACGGCCGCTTCCCGGGATCCATCGGCGGGCCCCCGGGGTCGCGGCACCGGGCCCGGTCCGCTCGTCAAGGGACCCGACCCGGTCTCCGCCTCATCGCACGACGATCCGCCGGCCGGAGATGCTCTCCTCGTCGACGCGCACCCACAGGTCGCGCTCCGCACCGCCTGCCCAGGGGCGGGTGTGGGCGAGGGCGTCGAGCCGGCGGGCGGCGTCGGGGCGGGTCTCGGCGTGGGCACGTCCCTGGACCAGCACGCTCCAGCCCTGGGCCAGGGCCTCGTCGATGTGATCCACCTCGAAGGCGACCCGGGCTCCGAGCGCCGCCGCGGGTGCCGAACCGGGCGCCGTGCGGAACACGACCGACCCGTCGACGACGCCGTAGTTGACGGGCAGGACCAGGAGGCCGTCCGATGTGTGGAGGGCGATCCTTCCGACGCCGTGCGTCGACAGCCGTGCCCGGCACTCCTCGGGGTCGAGTTCGATGAGCTCGGAGTGCGCGGCGGCCCGGCCCGCGCCCGGCGGCGGATCCGCGTCGCCGCCGTGCAGCGCCGAGACGCTGGTGTCCAGGGCGTCCGCGATCCGGATCAGGGCGCCCGCCCCGGGTGTCGCGGTGGGCCGGCTTTCCAGGTAACGGAGGTAGCCGGGGGTGATGCCCGCCCGCACGGCCACGGTCTCCCGGCTCAGTCCGAGTTCCTCGCGCCGCGCGGAGATGCGCCGTCCGACGTCACCGCCATTGACCGGCGGAGCACCGGTCAGGGGCGCGCCGGTCAGGGGCGCGCCGGGACCCGGGACCGGGGCCGGGGGCTCGATGGAGGGGGCCGAGGGAGTCGTCATGGTGTGGCGTCGCGGCGTCGCCTCGGGTCCGGGGTGCGCGGGCTCGCGCGGCCGGTCCGCCCCACCGGGCGGCGTCCCGCCGTTCGCTCCATGACCCGCCAGGCCCGCCCGATCGAACATGACGCTTCGTGTCTGCTCCGACATCGTCCATCACCCCTCTTCGGCGGGACGTACCGGTCACCCGGGGCTTCCCGACGACTCGAGCCGCTCTCTGCCGCGACCGCGGGCAGTGCCTCTGCGACAGCCCGTTCAGTGCGCGCAGCGACCTCGCATATCCATCCTGACCGGGGCGGATGCCCCGCACATGGGCCGATCGGTCCTCTTCGCGGGACCGGAAGACCTCTGCCACCGCTCGCGCGCGCCGCGATCCCCTTGCACTGTTGGGGTGTAACGAGGAGGTGCGGTGCCATGCGCGGAGCACGGGGAGCAGAGGGTGCGAGGCAGTGGTGCTGGCGCTGGCGGAGGAATCCGCTGCGTCGCCGTGACGACGTCTTCGAGGCGTGGATCGTGCTGATCGTCTGGACGGTGATGGTGCTGGGAGGCATTGTCGCCGGCCTGGTGACGGCCCACGCCGCCGACGAGTCCTTCGCCCGGCTGCGGCACGACCGGCACGCGGTCCCGGCCGTGCTGGTGGGCAGTACGGGATCGGCCGTGCCCGCCGGCGAGAGCGCGGTCTACGACCATGTCCGGGCCCCGGTCCGCTGGACGGCGGCCGACGGGTCGACCCGAGTCGGCAGCGCCCTGGTGGAATCCGGGCACAGGGCCGGAGCGCACGTGGTGATCTGGCTGGACGCGCGGGGCCTGCCCACCACGGCACCGCCGACCGGCAGCGCGGCGGCGACCGAGTCGAGCCTGCTGGGCGTCGGTGCCGCCGTGGCCCTGGGCGGCCTGGTCTTCGGTGCCGGCGGCCTCGCCCGGTGGCGGCTCGACCAGCGGCGCTACAACCGGTGGGCGCGCGAGTGGGAACGGCTCGGACCTCAGTGGGGTCACAAGACACCGTGACACCGGCGTCCCGCGTGCCCGGTCCATTTGGTACGGGCTACGGGCACGGGCGGAGCCGTGCCGGGCGCTGGTCGCGACGAAGGGCCCCGGGAGACCTTCCCGGGGCCCTTCGTCATGTGCCGGTGACCGGTGACCGGATGGTCAGTCGTGCGGGACCACCGCGACCGGTGCCGTGGAGTGGTGCAGGACCGCCTGGGTCACCGGGCCGACATGAGCGCCGACCGGAGACGTGCGGTTGCGGCGGCCGACGACGACCAGCGCGGCCTTCCGGGCGGCCTCCACGAGATGCCGGCCGGCACCGCCGATCACGGCCTGTTCGCGCAGCCCGACGGCGGGGAACTTCTCCTGCCAGGGGGCCAGGACCTCGCCGAGCTGCTGCTGCGCCTGGGCCAGCAACTGCTGGTCGGTCTCCGCGTCGGACGCTCCGCTGTAGCCGTAGTACGGCGGCAGGCTCCAGCCGTGGACGACGTGCAGGTCCGTCGCCCTGCGGGCCGCCGCCCGGAACGCGAACGCGATCACGGAGGCGTCGGGGTGCTCCAGGTCGAGCCCGAGCACGACCTCCTCGCGGGCGGAGGGCTCCGGTCCGGCGTCGGCTCGTACGAGCACGATCGGCGTCCGGCTGCGTGCCACCAGGGCCTGCGCGACGGACCCGGTGAGGAATCCGGCCACTCCGCCGAGCCCCCTGGACCCGAGCACCAGCAACTCCGCCCCCTCCGCGGCGGCCAGCAGCGCGGGGACCGGCTGCTCGGCGACCCGCTCGCCGGTGACGGACAGACCGGGGTGGTCCGCGGCGAGCTTGGCCGCGGTGTCGCGCGGCAGCCGTTCGGCCCCTTCACGCCGGGGGTCCTCCGACGGCGGCGGAACCGAGACGCCGGCCGGCGGGCAGTAGACGTAGGGATGCCACAACCAGGCGTGCACGAGGTGCAGCCGGGCGTCCGTGCGCAGGGCTTCACGGGCTGCCCATTCGGCCGCGGCGAGACTCTCGGGCGAGCCGTCAAGACCGGCGACGATCGTGCTGGACATCTGAGGACCTCCTTGAGGGATACGTGGTCAGTCTTGCGCCGGCGACGCGCTCCGCGGGCGGGGCCGCTGGTCCCCGGACGGGGCCGAACGGCCCGGGCGGCCCGGGACTTGATGCCCGCCCGACCCGTCCGGCCGCGGTCACCGCAACCAGGGGCTCCGGCTCACGAGGGGAAGCCGCTCCCAGAAGCGGCCCAGACCCCAGGTGGCACCGGCGCCGGCGGCGGCCAGGGCCACCAGGACGATCGCGTAGATCACGTGGTAGTCGGCGAAGGGGTTGGGCGACATGGTCGGCGAGCCGTCGGCCAGGTGCCGGGCGGGCGGCCATTCGGCGAGCCACATGAACGCCATCATCACCGTGCCGGCGGCCGCGGCGAGCCGGAGTGCGACACCGGCGACGAGGGCGACGCCGACCCCGAGCAGCCCGGCCATGAACAGCCAGTCGACCCAGGCGGCGCCGGCCCAGGAGTGGAACGTCGACTCCATCGGGCCCGCGGCGACTCCGCTCAGGAAGCCCTTGGTCGGCGAGCCGCCGTCGACCCAGCCCTTGCCTGACGGGGTGGCGTAGCCGAGGCCGAAGGTCTTGTCGAGGAAGGCCCACAGGAAGACGAACCCGGTCAGCAGACGCAGACCCGCGAAGGCGTACGAACCGGCCGTCGTGGCCGACGCGTTCGCGGCCTCACCGGATGCCCGCGCCGAACGGATTGCGCGCGGGAAGTGGAACCCTGTGTGCCGTCGGGGCTGCTCGTGGACTGCCATGATGCTGATCCCTCCCAGGGGTGTTCAGGGGTGTTCGACACGGACGTGTGGTGGTGCTCCGGCCCGGCCTCGGGGGTGTGCTCGGCCTTGGTCGTCCGGGGGCTCGAACGGGGCTCGGATCGGGGTCGGGCTCTTCGCTTGCGTGTTCAATGTCCCGCTACGGCAAGGGAGTTCGGAGGGGTCGCGAGGCCCTGGTACGGGGCCGAAGGTCCCTACTCGGCACCCCGCCGGACACGGCGTACGCGACGTCCGGGGCGGCTCCGCGGAGCACCGCCTCCTCCGCGGCCCGGTCCAGCGCCCGCAGGGCCGCGCGAGAGCCGTCGAGGCCGACCGTGACGTGACGTGGGGTCATGTCCGTTGCTCCACCGTGCTGTCGGGCGGTGCGTCGCCAAGTGGCGCTCCCGGATGCGCGAGCAAGGTGGTGACGGGCCATGTCCCGTGCCCTCGTGGCCTGTTCAGGTGTACGGGACCACGGCGACCGCGCAGTCGGCGTGGTGCAGTACGGCGTGGGCGACCGGGCCGAGACAGGTGCCGAACCGGGTCTCCCGTTCCCCGCGGCCCACCACGACCAGGGCGGCCCCGGCGGCCGCGCGGACGAGCTCGGCGGCCGGACGGCCCTGCGACACGGTCTCGGCGACGGGTACTTCGGGGAACTTCCCGCACCAGGGGCCCAGGGCGGAGACCACAGCCCGCTCGTGCTCGGCCAGCAGCCGCGGGCCGTCCACCTCGGCGAGCCGCGCGGCGGTGACGGGGTCCGGGGCGCGATAGACGTGCACGGCGTGCAGCACGGCACCGCGGAGCCGGGCGGCTTCGAAGGCGAACGCGACGGTCTCGTCGTGGGCCCGGCCGGTGCCGAGCCCGAGGACGACCTCGCGCGAGTCGCCCCCCGGCACCGGGTCCGGCCGGAAACCGGCCGGCGCCGCGCCGGCCGGGAGACCGCCCGGTGCGGGATCCACCGGGTATCCGCCCGGTGCCGCCACGTGCCCGCCCCGGTTCGGGCCGCCGGCACGGACCAGGACGACCGGGACCGGTGACCCGGACACGATCCGCTGGGAGATCGACCCCAGGAGGTAGCCCGTGGCTCCGCTGAGGCCCCGGGACCCGAGGACCAGCAGGTCCGCCTCGTCGGCCGCGGCGAGAAGGGCGGTCACCGGCGCCTCCTCGGCGGGCCGGCAGTGGACGAGCAGTCCGGGGTGCGCCGCGCGCAGCCCGTCCGCGACGCCCGTCAGCAGGTCCTCGGCCCCGTCCCGCCGGGGCACAGCGGCCGGCCGTGACGGCGCGGGGCCCTCCCGCCACTGCCAGGCGTGCACGAGCCGGAGCGCGGTTCCCCGGCGCAGGGCTTCACGGGCCGCCCAGTGGGCGGCGGCCAGACTCTCCGGGGATCCGTCGATTCCCGCTGCGACCGGTCGGAGCATGATCCACACCTCCAGCGTCCCGCGCTCGGCGAAGGTGCAGGGGACGGCGGTGGTCGACGCCGTCCCCGGCACCCTCTCTCCCGTCGAGCGTGGTACGGGGGCCAAGCCCGTGGGCAGGGGCCGGGCAGCCCCCTTCCGCGGGGTCCTTCGGCCCGGCCCCTGCCGTGCGGCCCGCGACCGGGGCCGGATGGCCCCTGGTGCCGGAGCGGCCGCGGGCGATGATTGGAAGCGGAAGGATCGCGCGCCAGGAAGAGGCAGGTCATGAACACTTCCACCACATCCACCATGCTGCGGGCGCTGCCCGCCCTTCGACGGGAGCAGCTGCTGCGGACGGCCCGCGAGGTGTCGTTCCCCGAGGGCACCCGGCTGTTCGAGGAGGGCCGACACGCGGACCGGTTCTGGATCATCAGGACCGGTACGGTCGCCCTCGACATGAAGGTCCCGGGCCGCCGCGCCGCGGTCATCGAGATCCTCGGCCACAACGAACTCGTCGGCTGGTCCTGGTTGTTCGCCCCGCACACCTGGCATCTGGGCGCCGAGGCGACGAGCCCCGTACGCGCCTACGAGTTCGACGCTGAGGAGGTCCGGGCGATGTGCCTGGACGATCCCGAGCTGGGGAGGGCCGTGGCCCAGTGGGCGGGCGAGATCGTCGCGCACCGGCTCCAGTCCGCCCGGACCCGGCTGCTCGACCTGTACGCCCCCTACGGCAGCGGCAACGGCAGCGCGCGCTGACCCCGGGCGTCGGTGCGGCGGCCGGCGCCCGCCGCGGTGCGGCAACCGGCCGCGGCAGTGGAACGCGTGCGGACCGGTACCGGCATGGGGCCGGTCGGCCCTAGTGCGCCGGGGCCGGAAGCGTGATGATCGAACCGAACGGGCCCACGTCCGTCGTCCATCACTGAACAAGGGGTCGTCATGGCCGAGGCGCGTACGTTCTCCGAGCAGAACCCGATCCGGGTCTTCCTGCTGGACGACCACGAGGTGGTGCGCCGTGGTCTGACCGACCTGCTGGACGCGGAGCCCGACATCTCGGTGGTCGGGGACGCGGACACCGTCGCACACGCGCTGGTGCGCGGCCCCGCGCTGCGGCCCGACGTGGCGGTTCTCGACGTGCGCCTGCCGGACGGCGACGGCATCGGCGTCTGCCGGGAGCTGCGCAGCCAGATGCCCGAGCTGTCCTGTCTGATGCTGACGTCGTTCGACGACGAGGAAGCGCTGCTCGACGCGATCATGGCCGGGGCGGCGGGCTATGTGCTGAAGCAGATCAAGGGCTCCGACCTGGTCTCGGCGGTCCGAACCGTGGCCTCGGGCCAGTCGATGCTGGACCCGACGACGACGGCGCGGCTGATGCGCAAGCTGCGTACGGACCCGGCGGAGGAGCAGCCCCTCTCGCACGAGCTCGCCGGGCTCTCGCCCCGTGAGCGCGACATCCTCGCGCTGATCGGGGACGGGCTCACGAACCGGGAGATCGGCAAGGAGCTCTATCTGTCGGAGAAGACGGTGAAGAACCACATCTCGCGGCTGCTGGCCAAGCTCGGGGTCCAGCGCCGCGTCCAGGCCGCTGTCCTGGCCAACCAGCTCGAACACCCGGAAGCGGCCGGCCACCACTCCACGCGCTGAGCTCCGCCGGGGTCCGCGGTACGGCGGAGCGGGCCCCGGGCACGCGGGACGCGGCGCACGACCAAGGGCGCACGACCAAGGGGGAACCGCCATGACGCGCAGGATCGTCGCCGGTCCGGGGCACGGGGCCGACGGGCTGCGGCCCGTGGTGCTCGGCATCGACGCCCGCCGTCCGTGCGACGCCGTGACCGGCTTCGCCTTCGAGGCCGCGCTGAGGCGCGGGGCACCGCTGCACGCCGTCCACGCGTGGGAGCTGCCCGCCGCGGCCAGAAGGGCGCTGCCCTTCGCACCGCCCGAGGCGGACCGGGCGCGCTGGGAGGACCAGGAGGTCCAGCTGCTGGCGGACGTGCTCCGGCCGTGGCGGGAGAAGTACCCCTCGGCACAGGTCTACGAGGACGTCCGGCTCCAGGGTCCGGCCGCCGCGCTCGTGCACGCCTCGGACTCGGCGGCGCTCCTGGTCGTCGGTCGCGACGGCACGGCGCTCGGGCCGACGCTCCGGACGGTCCTGAGCCGTTCCCGGTGCCCGGTGACGCTGGTCCCGCACTGACCCGCCGCCCGGTCCGTGACCGAAGCCGACCGGGCCGGGACCCGGGCCGATCCGGTCCACGGGTCGGGGCCGGCCAACCGGTCAGGGCCGGCGCTCCGGCAGCGTCAGGGTGCAGGACTCGCCCGGTGCCACCGTGACGGTGCGGTCCGCGAGGGTGATGTCGATGGGCGGCTCGTCCGACGCCGGCACGCTGACGTTCAGTCTCCCGGCGCTCAGCCGCAGCTGGACGCCCCGATGGCCCCGGTAGCGGATCGCGAAGCCGTACTCGGACAGCTCCGGCGGCGGGACCGGGTCGAGCCGCAGCGCCCCGCCGCGGGTCTCCAGACCGGTCAGCCCGCGCTGGACGAGATCGAGGGTGCCCGCCATCGCGCCCAGGTGGATGCCCTCCCCCGTGGTGCCGCCCTGGACGTCCGCGATGTCGCCCCGCAGTGCCTCGTGGATGTACGTCCAGGCCTCGGCCCGCCGTGCCCGACCCAGCACCCAGCCGTGCACCAGGCTGCTCAGCGTCGAGCCGTGGCTCGTGCGGCTCAGGTAGTGGTCGACGGTGCGCCGCCACTGGAGGTCGTCGACCTCGTGTCCGAGCCTGCGGAACAGGGCGCCGAGCTCGGCGGGCGAGAAGAGATAGCCCAGCATGAGCACGTCCGCCTGCTTCGACGCCTGGTAGCGGTTGACGCTGTCGTCCTCGGCCTCCAGGATCCGGTCGAGCCGGCGGATGTCCCCGTACCGCTTCCGGTAGCCGTCCCAGTCGAGTTCCGCGAGCTCTCCGTAGCCCTCGAACTGGCTGATGACCCCGTCGTGGAAGGGCACGTGCAGGCCGCTCGACACGTCGTGCCAGTGGTCGAGTTCGGCGGGGTCGAGGCCGGTCCGCTCGACGAGGTCACGGCGCAGCAGCTCGGGCAGTTCGCCCAGCACGTCCAGGGTGCGGGCGAGCGTCCAGGCGGCGGTGACATTGGTGTACGCGTTGTCGTCGAGCCCCGGCCGGACCGCGTCCGGGTAGGCGTCGTGGTACTCGTCGGGTCCGACGACCCCCCGGATGCGGTAGCGCCCGAGCGCGCTGTCGTGCTCGGCGGAGCCGGCCCAGAAGCGGGCGATCTGCACGAGCATCTCGATGCCCTTGGTGTGCAGGAACTCGGTGTCGCCGCTCGCCTCGCAGTACTGCCACACGTTGTAGGCGATCGCTGATCCGACGTGGTGCTGAAGCCGTGAGTGGTCGGGGAGCCAGCGCCCGGAACGGGGGTTCAGGTGCAGTTCCTGGGTCTCCTCGCGTCCGTCGCTCCCGCTCTGCCACGGGTACATGGCGCCGGTGCGGCCGGCGTCCCGGGCCGCACGGCACGCCTGCTCCAGACGGCGGTGGCGGTAGGTGAGCAGGGCCCGGGAGACCTCGGGGAAGTGGAGGTTCAGATACGGCAGCACGAACAGTTCGTCCCAGAACACGTGCCCCCGGTAGGCCTCGCCGTGCAGCCCGCGCGCGGGGACTCCGACGTCGAGTTCGGCGGTGTGCGGGGAGAGCGTCTGGAGCACGTGGAACAGGTGCAGGCGCAGGATCGGGCCCACGCTGTTGCGGACGTCCATGTCGGCGTTGCGCCACAGCTGCTGCCAGGCCGTGCGATGGGTGTCGAGCAGCGTCTCGAAGCCGGCGGCCGCGCCGACCCGGTCGACGGCCGCGTTCAGCGGGTCCTTGATCGCCGCGTCGCGGGAGGTGTGCAGGGCGACCGTCTTGTCCACGGTCACGGTCCGGCCGTCGGTCAGCGCGAGCACGAGCAGCTGGGCGGCGCGTCCCGGGGTGTGCGCGTCCGTGGTCCGGGCGGGGGCGTCCGTGACGGTCCGGGCGGCCAGTCCGACGCCGATCTCCGAGGTGGCGGTGCGGCAGCGCAGCCAGACGGTGTCCGGTTTCCCTGTGCCCGCCCGGACGTCCGTCAGATGGCGGGAGGCGAGGGCACGGTAGCGTTCGACACCGCTGTTGGTGACCGTCCCGTCGAGGGCGGACTCGATCTCGACGGTCCCGGACCAGCCCTCGGCGGTCAGTTCCGTGCGCAGCAGGGCGAGGTGGGGATCGGCCATGTGGACCAGGCGCAGCTGCCGCACGGCGAGGCGCCGGCCCTCCTCGTCCTCGTAGCGCGTGGTGCGTTCCAGGGTGCCCGCCACGAGGTCGAGGCGCAGCCGGTGGTCGAGGACCCGGTGGGAGTCGGGGGTGAGCCAGGTCCCTGTGGCGGTTCGCACGCGCAGCGGCAGCCAGTTGGGGAGGTTGACCATGTCCTCGTTCTCGACCTGCTGTCCCGCCACCTGCGAGGTGAGCCGGTTGTAGCAGCCGGCCGCGTACGTGCCGGGGTAGTGGACGGAGTCGGCGACGCACTCCGGGGAGGCGCCCCGGGTGGCGAAGTACCCGTTGCCGAGGGTGCACAGCGATTCGCGCAGGCGTTCCTGCGCCGGGTGGTAGCCCTCGTAGTCCCAGGTGAGGTCGTCCATTCCCCCATCCTCGGGTACGGGCGGCCCGCCGTCCTCGCGGCGCGGCGGCGGGCCCGGTTCACGGGCGTCGGCCGCCGGCACGTACGGCCGTGCCGGCGGCCCGTCCTCACGGGAGCGCGGGCGCTCAGCCGGTCCAGGTCCAGTCCGCGACCTCGGGGAGGTCGGTGCCGTGCTCGCGGATCCAGGTGTGGTGCCGGGAGCGGACGTCGTCCATCCTCTGGCGCAGGGCGGCGGCGCGGACGCCGAGTCCTGGGACCCGGTCGATGACGTCCATGACCAGCCGGTAGCGGTCCATGTCGTTGCGGACGACCATGTCGAAGGGGGTCGTGGTGGTGCCCATCTCCTTGTAGCCGCGCACGTGGAGGTTCCGGTGGCCGGTGCGGCGGTAGGCGAGACGGTGGATGAGCCAGGGGTAGCCGTGGTAGGCGAAGATCACCGGCTTGTCGGTGGTGAACAGGCCGTCGTACTCGAAGTCGCTCATCCCGTGCGGGTGTTCCTCGCCCGGGAGCAGCCGGGTCATGTCGACGACGTTGACGACCCGGACGGCGAGTTCGGGCAGATGGCGGCGCAGCAGGTCGGCGGCGGCCAGGATCTCCTGGGTGGGGACGTCGCCGGCGCAGGCGAGGACGACGTCGGGCTCGCGGCCGGCGTCGGCCGTTCCGGCCCAGTCCCAGATGCCGGCGCCGCGGGCGCAGTGGGCGCGGGCCTGGTCCATGGACAGCCAGTCGAAGCAGGGCTGTTTGCCGGCGACGACGACGTTGACGTAGTCGCGGCTGCGCAGGACGTGATCGGCCACGGACAGCAGGGTGTTGGCGTCCGGCGGGAGGTAGACGCGCACGACCTCGGGGCTCTTGTTGAGGACGTGGTCGACGAAGCCGGGGTCCTGGTGCGAGAAGCCGTTGTGGTCCTGGCGCCAGACGTGCGAGGTGAGCAGGTAGTTGAGGGAGGCGACGGGCGCGCGCCAGGACAACTCCCGCGATGTCTTCAGCCACTTGATGTGCTGGTTGACCATGGAGTCGACGATGTGCACGAACGCCTCGTAGCAGGAGAACAGTCCGTGCCTTCCGGTGAGGGTGTAGCCCTCCAGCCAGCCCTGGCAGGTGTGTTCGGAGAGGATCTCCATGACACGGCCGTGCCGGTCCAGGTGTTCGTCGACGGGCAGAATCTGGTCCTGCCAGGCCTTGCCGCTGGCGGCGAAGACGGCGTCCAGGCGGTTGGATGCGGTCTCGTCGGGGCCGACGAGCCGGAAGTCGCGGCGCTGCGCGGTGGCGCGCATGACGTGTTCGAGCAGGTCGCCGAGCACCCGGGTCGGCTCGTGCACGCTTGCTCCGGGCTTGTCGACGGGGACGGCGTAGCGCTCCAGGGGCGGGAGCGGCAGGTCGCGCAGGAGGAGTCCGCCGTTGGCGTGCGGGGTGGCGCCGAGGCGCCGGTCGCCCTCGGGGACGCAGGCCAGTACGTCGGCGACCGGGCGTCCCTCGGCGTCGAAGAGTTCCTCGGGGCGGTAGGAGCGCAGCCAGGTCTCCAACTGCCGCAGGTGTTCGGGGTTTTCGCGGACCTGGGCGAGGGGCACCTGGTGGGCGCGCCAGGTTCCTTCGACGGGTTGGCCGTCGACCTCGGCGGGGCCGGTCCAGCCCTTGGGGGTGCGCAGCACGATCATGGGCCAGGGGGCGCGTCCGGTGCCGCCCTCCTCGCGGGCCGTGCGCTGGAGGACCGCGATCCGGTCCAGTGCCCGGTCGAACGCGGCGGCCATGGCGCGGTGCACCTGGAGCGGGTCGTCCCCGGTCACGTGGATCGGTTCGTGGCCGTATCCCCGCAGCAGCTCGTCGAGTTCGGCCTCCGGGAGCCGGGAGAGCACGGTCGGGTTGGCGATCTTGTAGCCGTTGAGGTGCAGGATCGGCAGGACCGCTCCGTCGTGGACCGGGTCGAGGAACTTGTTGGAGTGCCAGGACGCGGCCAGCGGCCCGGTCTCCGCCTCGCCGTCGCCGACGACGCAGGCGACCAGCAGGTCCGGGTTGTCGAAGGCGGCGCCGTAGGCGTGGGACAGCGCGTACCCGAGCTCACCGCCCTCGTGGATCGAGCCGGGCGTCTCGGGGGCGACATGGCTGGGCACCCCGCCGGGGAAGGAGAACTGCCGGAACAGTTTCTCCATGCCCTCGCCGTCGCGGGACACGGTGGGATAGGTCTGGCTGTACGTGCCCTCGAGCCAGGAGTTCGCCAGCACGGCCGGGCCGCCGTGCCCGGGGCCCCAGACGCACAGCGCGTCCAGACCGCGTGCCTTCACGACGCGGTTGAGATGGGTGTGGACGAGGTTGAGGCCGGGCGAGGTGCCCCAGTGGCCGAGCAGCCGGGGCTTGATGTGCGCGGGGGTCAGGGGCCGGGTGAGCAGCGGGTTGGCCATCAGATAGATCTGGCCCACGGCAAGGTAGTTGGCGGCGCGCCAGTGGGCGTCCAGAGTGCGCAGTTCGTCGTCGGTCAGTACGGTGCTGTCCTGGTGTTCGGCCTTGGGCATGGTGACTCCGTAGGTCATCGGGGTCGGTCGGCGAGGCGGTTCGGCGCGGCGCTTCACGGGAGGCGTCGTCGGGCGGAGGAGGCGGCATGGCCGAGGAGAAGACGGCGAAGGTGCCGCGTGAGGCGTACGAGCGGGAGCTGCTGCGTCTCCAGACGGAGCTGGTGAAGCTCCAGGAGTGGGTACGGACCGAGGGCGCCCGTGTGGTGGTGGTCTTCGAGGGCCGGGACGCCGCGGGCAAGGGCGGGACGATCAAGCGGGTGGCGGAGCATCTGAACCCGCGTGTCGCGCGGATCGCGGCGCTGCCCACGCCGACCGAGCGCGAGCGCACCCAGTGGTACTTCCAGCGGTACGTGGAGCATCTGCCGGCCGCCGGGGAGATCGTGCTGTTCGACCGGAGCTGGTACAACCGCGCCGGGGTCGAGCACGTGATGGGGTTCTGCACGAAGGAGGAGCACCAGCTGTTCCTGCGGCAGTGCCCGATCTTCGAGCGGATGCTGGTGGAGGCGGGGGTGCTGCTGCGCAAGTACTGGTTCTCGGTGAGCGACGCGGAGCAGCAGAAGCGTTTCCGGCGCCGGCTGGAGGACCCCACGCGGCGCTGGAAGCTGTCCCCGATGGATCTGGAGTCGATCACCCGCTGGGAGGCGTACTCCCGGGCGAAGGACGAGATGCTGGTGCACACCGACATCGTCGAGGCGCCGTGGTTCGTGGTCGAGAGCGACGACAAGCGGCGCGCCAGGCTGAACATGATCGCCCATCTGCTGTCCACGGTTCCCTATCACGAGGTGCCGCCGCCGGTTCTGGAGCTGCCCGAGCGGCCGCCGTCGACGGGGTACGTCCGTCCGCCGCGTGATCTCCAGACGTACGTCCCGGACCACGCGGCGGGTCTGTGAGCCGTCCGCCCTCGCGGGGGCGCGAGGGCGGCGGGGCGGTCGGGCGTGCGGGTTCCGCCGCCGTCAGCTCCCTCCGGCGAGGTCGAAGACGATCCGGGCCTGGACGCGGCCGTGCAGCACCTCGTCGATGGACTCGTTGACCGAGTCGAGCGGCCGGGACTCGCGGATGACCCGGGTCCGGCCGGCGGCGTGCAGCTCGAACACCTCGGCCAGGTCCTGCCGGGTGCCGACGATGGAGCCGATCACCGAGGTGCCGTTCAGCACGGTCTCGAAGATCGGGACCTGGATCGTGCCGTGCGCCGGCATGGCGACCATGACGAGCTTCCCGCCGCGCCGCAGCCCGGTGTACACGGCGGAGAACGCCTCCTCGTTGACCGCGAGGGCGATCGCGGCGTGCGCGCCGCCGTGGCCGCGCAGGACCTCGCCCGGGTCCTCCTTGCGGGCGTCGATCACGATGTCGGCGCCGAGTTCCGCGGCGAGTTCGAGCTTCTCGTCGGTGACGTCGATCGCCGCGACGGTCGCCCCGGCGATCTTCGCATACTGGAGGGCGAGGTGGCCGAGGCCGCCGACCCCGG
Organism: Streptomyces sp. f51; assembly: GCF_037940415.1. Lineage (NCBI taxonomy): Bacteria > Bacillati > Actinomycetota > Actinomycetes > Kitasatosporales > Streptomycetaceae > Streptomyces > Streptomyces sp. f51. The sequence continues at coordinate 316,914 of NZ_CP149798.1, forward strand.
AGATCGCGACGAGCTGGCTGGGCCGGACGTCGGCGACCTTCAGCGCCTTGTACGTGGTCACGCCGGCGCAGGTGAGAGGCGCCGCGTCGAGCGGGGAGATGCCCTCGGGCACCGGCTGGGCGAAGTCGGCCCAGGCGAGCATCTTCTCGGCGTAGCCGCCGTCGCAGCCGTAACCGGTGTTGACCTGCTCCTCGCACAGGGTCTCCCAGCCGGAGAGGCAGTGCTCGCAGCGTCCGCACGCCTTGCCGAGCCAGGGCACGGCGACCCGCTGTCCCACGGCCAGATGGGTGACGCCCTCGCCCAGTGCCTCGACCAGGCCGACGCCCTCGTGTCCGGGGACGAACGGCGGGCTCGGCTTGACCGGCCAGTCGCCGTGGGCCGCGTGGATGTCGGTGTGGCAGAGCCCGGAGGCCTCCAGCCGGATGCGGACCTGGCCGGGTCCCGGCTCGGGGTCCGGGCGGTCCTCGATGACCAGCGGCTCACCGAACGCTCGTACGACTGCTGCCTTCATCGGTTGTCTCTCCTTGCGCGATCGGAGGTGATCGGCACCGGGCCCGGGCCGATCACGGGTGCGGTACGACGGCGACGGGGGCGGTGGCGTGGTGGAGGACCGCGTGTCCGACGGGTCCGAGGTGGGCGCCGAGCGCGGCCTTGCGCATGCGGCGGCCGATGACCACGAGGGAGGCCTCGCGGGAGGCGTCCACGAGATGGTTGGCCGGCTTCCCCGACAGGGAGTCCTCGATGATCTCGACGGTCGGGTACTTCTCGCGCCAGGCCCGCAGGGCCACGGTCATGGAGGCGGCGTCCTCGGCTGCCAGCCGGGTGGTCATCTTCAGGTCCGGGGGCAGCCCGTACGCGATGTACGGCGGCTCGTTCCAGGAGTGGACCACCCGCAGTGCCGTGGCGCGCAGCAGGGCCGCCTCGAAGGCGAAGCCGATCAGCGTGTCGTCCGGGCGGCTGGTGTCGAGTCCGAGCACGACGGGACGGAAGGGTGCCGCGGCGGACGGGATGCCCGCCGGATCCGGCACGTGCTCGTCGGCGGCCTGTTCACCGGCGCGTACGAACACCACGGGGCGCCCGGCATGCGCCGCGACGGACAGGCCGACCGAGCCGACCATGAATCCGCCGGCCCCGCTGAGCCCGCGGGTGCCGAGGACCAGGAGTTCGGCGTCCTCCAGGGCCTTCAGCAGCGCCTCCGCGGGGCGTCCGGTGACCTGCTCCGTGGTGACCTCGACCCCCGGGTGGCGTGCCCGTACCCCCTCGGCGGCGTCGCGCGGGATCCGCTCGCTCCAGTGCTGGTGGGTCTCGGCGCCGAGCAGGGGCGCCTGGGCCATGGGATCGGGGGCCGGTTCCCACACGTTGACGAGGCTGACCGGCAGGGAGCGCAGCCGCGCCTCGCGGGCAGCCCACTCCGCGGCGGCGAGGCTCTCGGGAGAACCGTCGAGGCCCACGATGACGGTGCGGGGCATGATGTCCACCTCCTGGATCGGCAACCCGTTCCGTTCCGGGCTCTGGTTCCAGCCTCGTGGCGAAACGGCGGGGCGCGGCAGGGGCCGCAGGTCCCCGGTGAGGGCCGTTCGGCCCAACCGCCCGGAGGAGCCCTCCTATCACCGTGCCCGCAACCACGGGGACGCGCAGCGCGAGACCGCCGCTCCGGCCGCCAGGAGACCCCCGGAGGAGCGCCAGGACAGCACCGACCAGCGCGACTGCGCCGAGAACAGCGACCCGGTGCTGAGCCACGAGCCGGTCGAGATCAGGGACAGGGCGGAGCCGATCGAGCCGATGGACAGCGCGCTTCCGATCGACGCGACGGAGAGGGCGGAGCCGACGGACCCCACGGACAGGACCGAGCCCACCGACCCGATCGACAGCACGGAGTCCTGGGACCACAGCGACAGCACCGAACCGGACGAGGGACGGGGGACCGGCTGTAAGGGCAGCTTTGTCATGAGTCCATCCTGCCCCTGACCGCTCCGCCGCGGGCGGCCGTGCTGCGGTCAGCCTCCCGCCAGGTCCGCCCGGCTCCGTTCGAGGCGGGCACGTTCCGGGGCGCTCGCCGTGAGCGCGAGGGCGGCGTCGTACGCCCGCAGCGCCTCGGCGTCGCGGCCGAGCCTGCGCAGCAGCCCCGCCCGTACGGCGTGGAAGGCGTGGTAGCCGCCGAGGTCCAGCTCGTCCACGAGAGCCAGCGCCGTCCGGGGCCCCTCGGTCTCGGCCACGGCGACGGCGCGGTTGAGGGCCACGACCGGGCTCGGGGCGAGCTCCATGAGCTGGTCGTAGAGCCGGAGGATCTGCCCCCAGTCGGTGGCGGCGGCGGTCGGCGCGTCGCTGTGGACGGCGTTGACCGCGGCCTGGATCTGGTACGGGCCCGGCCGGTCGCGGCGCAGACAACGCCGTACGAGCGCCTGGCCCTCGGTGATCAGGTCCCGGTCCCAGAGCGTGCGGTCCTGCTCGGCGAGGAGGACCAGGTCACCGGACGCCGTCGAGCGCGCCGGGCGGCGGGCCTCGACGAGCAGCATCAGCGCGAGCAGGCCGAGCGCCTCGGGCTCGTCGGGCATGAGCTCGACGAGGAGGCGTCCGAGCCGCAGCGCCTCGGCGCACAGGTCCTCGCGGCCGCCGTACCCCTCGTTGAAGACGAGGTAGACGACGGCCAGGACGCCCCTGACCCGGTCCGGCAGGTCGGCGTCGCGCGGGACGCGGTAGGGGATGCCCGCGTCCCGGATCTTGGCCTTGGCGCGCACGATCCGCTGGGCCATGGTGGGTTCGGGGACGAGGAAGGCCCGCGCGATCTGCGCGGTGGTCAGACCGCCCAGCAGCCGCAGGGTGAGGGCGACCTGGGCCTGCGGGGCGAGCGCGGGGTGGCAGCAGGTGAAGATCAGACGGAGCCGGTCGTCGCGCACGGGGCCCTCCTGAACGGGGTCGTCCGGGGCGTGCAGCCGTGCCGCCTCGGCGTGCCGGGCCGCGCGGGTGGACTCGCGGCGCAGCCGGTCGACGGCGCGGTTGCGGGCGGTCGTGATGATCCAGCCGGCCGGGCTCGGCGGGATGCCGCTCCCCGGCCACTTCGCCACGGCCGTGGTGAAGGCGTCCTGGACCGCTTCCTCGGCGAGGTCGATGTCGCCGAGGAAGCGGATCAGGACCGCGACCGCCCGGCCGTACTCGGCGCGGAAGACCGCCTCGACGTCCTCGGCGCCGACGCCCATCAGTCCTCGGACTCGTGCGTGAACGGCCGCACCTCGATCGGGAGCGTCGTCGCCAGGGTCGCCTTGCGCCCCCAGGTCAGCGCCGCGTCGAGGTCGGGCGCCTTGATCAGGCAGATCCCGCCCAGATACTCCTTGCTCTCCGCGTACGGTCCGTCGGTGACCAGGACCTCGTCGTCCTGGGCCCGCAGCACGGTGGCGGTGTCGGGACCGTGCAGTCCGCCGGCGAACACCCAGGCACCGGCCTCGCGCAGTTCCGTGTGGAACACCTCCAGATTGTGCATGATCTCTTGCAGGACCTCGGGCGCGGGCGGTTCGCCCTGCGGCTGCATCACGCTCAGCAGGTAGTACTTCATGACGTCCTCCTCGGTGGTCTCCATCGGGCTCTCCCTGACTACACGAACGGGAGGAGGCCGGATCGACACACGCCACGACGACAGCGGGAGATTCCTTCCATGACCGTCCCGCCCCATCCGCTCGTGACCGCCGCCCGGGAACTGGCGGCCGGGGTGCTCGCGCCCCGGGCGGAGGCCGTGGACCGGGACGGCATGCCCGCGAGCAGTATCGAGGCCGTCAAGCGGTCGGGGATCCTCGGGATCGCCGCGCCGGTCGCGGACGGCGGTTCGGCGGCGCCCGCCGCGGTGGTCCGGGAGACCGCGGAGATCCTTGCCGGGGCGTGCTGCTCGACCTGGTTCGTGCAGACCCAGCACCACACACCGGTGACGACACTGGCCCGGAGCGCTCTTCCGGTACGGGACCGGCTGCTGGGTCCGCTGGCACGCGGGGAACTGCTGTCCGGCGTCGCCTACGCCCAGTTGCGCGCCCATCCGCGCGTCCCGGTGCGGGTCACCCGGGAGCGCGGCGGCCGGCGCTTCGACGGGAGGGTCCCCTGGTACACCGGCTGGGGGCTGAACGACGTCATGCTGCTGGCCGGGGTGACGGACCGCGACGAGGCCCTGTTCGCGTTCACGGAGGCGCGCGAGCAGCCGGGGCTGCGCCCGTCCCCGCCGATGCGGCTCGCCGCGCTGACCGCGTCCCGGACGGTCTCCCTGGAGCTGGACGGGTTCTGGCTGCCCGAGGAGGCGGTGGTGCTGCGCGTCCCCTACGAGACCTGGGCGGTCACCGACCGGCCGAAGAACACCAACGCCTCGCCGGCCGTCTTCGGGATCACGGCGGCGGCGATCGGCCTGCTGGAGGACGATCCCTCGGCGAGGGACACGGCACAGGCGCTGCGGGCGCGTCTGGACGAGGTCAGACGGCACGCGTACGAGCTCGCCGACCACCCGGTGCCGACCGAGCGGATCGAGGAGCGCCTGGTGTGCAAGACGCGGGCGTACGACGTGATGCGGGCGGCCACCACGGCGGCCGTCGTGGCCGGTGGCGGGCGCTCGATGGATCTGCGCAGCCCGGCCCAGCGGCTCGCGCGCGAGGGGATGTTCCTGCTGGTGCAGGGGCAGACCGCCCAGGTGCGCGCCGCGCACCTGGGGGCGCTGGGTTCGTCCGGTCCCGCCTCCGCGCTCAGCCGGTGAAGGGCACCTGGACGGCGGGTGCGGCCGGCGCCGCGAACGGGTGGCGCCACAGGCCCCGGGCGGAGAGGCGGGGCAGGACGCCCTCGCCGAACCAGTAGGCCTCCTCCAGGTGCGGGTAGCCGGAGAGCACGAACTCGTCGATGCCGAGGGCGTGGTACTCCTCGATCCGCTCGACGACCTCGTCGTGGGAGCCGACCAGGGCGGTGCCCGCTCCGCCGCGCACCAGACCGATGCCGGCCCACAGATTGGGGTGGATCTCCAGCCCGTCCCGGCTGCCGCCGTGCAGCGCGAGCATCCGCTTCTGTCCCTGCGACTCGCTGCGGGCGAGCCCCTCCTGCACGGACCGTACGGTCGCCGGGTCGAAGCCGTCGAGGAGCCGGTGGGCCTCGGCCCATGCCTGTTCGGAGGTGTCGCGGGTGATGACGTGCAGCCGGATGCCGAAGCGCAGGGTCCTTCCCTGCTCGGCGGCCAGTCCGCGGATCCAGGCGATCTTCTCCGCGACCTGGGCGGGCGGTTCGCCCCAGGTGAGATACACGTCGGCGTGACGGGCGGCGACCTCGCCCGCGACGGGTGAGGAGCCGCCGAAGTAGACCTCCGGGACCGGGTCGGGAACCCGGGCGAGCCGGGCGTCCTCGACCCTCAGGTGCTCACCGGTCAGGTCGACGGTCTTTCCGTCCCACAAGTCCCTTACGATCCGCAGGAATTCGCCGGTACGACGGTATCGGGCGTCCTTGTCGAGGAAGTCGCCGTACGCGCGCTGCTCGTGGCTCTCCCCGCCGGTCACGACGTTGAGCAGCAGTCTCCCGCCCGTCTGGCGCTGGAAGGTGGAGGCCATCTGCGCGGCGAGCGTCGGCGACACGAAGCCGGGCCGGAAGGCCACGAGGAACTTCAGCCGCTCGGTGCGCTGACTGACCATCGCGGTCGTCAGCCACGCGTCCTCGCACCAGGCACCGGTGGGGGTGAGGGCGCCCAGGAATCCCAGGTCCTCCGCGGCGCGGGCGATCTGGCTCAGATAGGCGACGGTCGGCGGCCGGTCCCGCCCGGAAGCGGTCGCGGGACTGCCGTGGCCACCGCCGACGACATGGCGGCTGTCACCGTTGGTGGGCAGGAACCAGTGGAAGGTGAGGGACACGGCGGAGTTCTCCGATCGTGGGACCCGACGGGCACACAGCCGTCGGACGGGGGTTAGAAAGGGCCGTGCCGCGGGGACGGGGTGCGGTGCTCGGCCGGCACCGTGACGGTGAGCAGGCCGGAGGCGGACAGCCGCTCCAACTCCTCGTGCGGGAGGCCCCGTTCGGCGTCCCGTGCGGAAGCCCCCGCGCGGAACTCTTCGGCTAACGCGGCGGCGACGGCCAGTGCCTCGGCGTCGTCGGCGACCACTTTCGCGGTCATCGGCGTCAGCCGGTGGCGGCGAGCAGCTGGGTACGGCCGAGGGCCGCCGAGAACTGGTCCACCACCTGGGCCAGGGCCTCGGCGGAGCCCGGCGCGACGGTGACGCTCCCGTCCTGCCCCGTGACGATGTCCTTGTCCAGGGTGAACCAGCCCTGGACTATATGGGCCGCGCCCATGGAGTTGAGCACCGGGCGCAACGCGTAGTCCAGGGCGAGCACATGGGCGTTGCTGCCTCCGGTGACGAGCGGCAGCACGGTCTTCCCGGCCAGGGCGTACTGCGGGAGCAGGTCGAGCAGGGCCTTGAGGACGCCGGAGTAGGCCGCCTTGTAGACGGGCGTGCCGATGACGACGCCGTCGGCGCGGGCGAAGAGTTCGGCCGCCTCGACGATGGCCGGGTGCTGGAAGTCCGCGCCGAGCAACGCCTCCGCGGGGATGGTGCGGACGTCCAGCGGGATCACCTCGTGGCCCTGCGCGGCGAGGCGGGCGTCGAGGTGGCGCACCAGCTTGGCGGTGCGGGAGGAGACCGAGGGGCTGCCGGAGACGGACAGGACGATGGCCATGGGTCCTCTTTCGTGAAGAAACGGGTTCCGGGGCGCGTGCCGTGAGCGGGCTCGCGGGTGAAGTCCGTGCCCCTGGTTCCGGGTGAGTGGGCGTGACCGGCGTTCGGGTGGCGGCGGGCGGCCGGGCGGGAGTACGGGGACGACGGACCAGGCTCGCACTCCGCGCACGTGGCCTGCTGAAAAGGGGCCTGAGTCCTGACGGACTCCCGTCCCCTGCGCGGCCGTTCGACGCCCGAACGGACCGAGGTACGGCAACCGGGGCCGAGGGCCGTTCGGGACGCGTCGGGGTTGGGGAACTCAGCCGCGATCAGGCGGAGTTCGGGCACCGGAGCGAGGGCGGGAGACCAGGGCGCGTACCGGACCGGGGTGGGAACGAGCCACCGTGGGCGGACGGAGCGCGCGAAGGAGACCCGGGGTCGGGGTCGTCAGACTTCGCGGCGACAGAAGGAGCTGGAGACACGCGCGAGGTCGACGTGGCGTCGCCGCGTGAGGTCCAGTCGCATCATCATGGGGAGATCGTCGCAGCCCAGAGCTCGGGCAGTCAAGGAACGGCGGTCCGGTCTCGCATCCCGGACCGTGTCGTGGACCGGTGTTCCGCGCACACGCGCCCGGCCGTCACCGCCCCGGCGGCTCAGGACGCGAACCGCTGCCGCCGGGTGCTCCCGCCGCCGTTCCCTGTGCTCAGCCGCGTACCGGGATGATCGCGTGCCTCCGGCGCGGTTTGGGGGCGTCCAGCATGGTGACGCCGTTGTGGCGGCGGCCTCGCAGGAGGAGCACGGGGGCGGCGACGAACGTGACGAAGATCGATACGACGCTGACGGGGAACAGGGCCGGCAGCGACTGGCCCTCGGGCAGCGTGCGGCCGCCCTCGTGGAAGGCGTAGGCGCACGCGGCGACGAAGACGATGGCGCTCAGGGCGGCCAGAACCAGCAGGACGGCGCCGGTCCGGCGGGCACGGGCCTCGGTGCGGACCTCGGCCAGCAGGGAGGCGTCGCACACCGGGCAGATCAGTTCCACGCTCTGTTTGCCGGACGCCGGCCGGCGCACCCGGAACAGGCCGTCCTTCCAGGTGATCGTGCGGGTCCTGGTCAGGAACCCGGTCGTCCTGTCACTGAGGATGTGGCGCACGGCGACTTCCACCGTGCCAGGTATGGGTCCGTTCATGTCCCGTCAGTCCCCCCGTTCGCGCGCGTCCCGGTCTGGACGTGCGGCCACCACAGTGTCGGATTTGCGACGGCGGAGATCAACAGCCCGCCACAGGCTTTGCCCCGACTATGCCTTCCGGGCGAACGAGCCGTCCGTGCGCGGGAGTTGCTCTTCCGCTCATACGCGTGAATCGGCGGTTGCCGGGCAAGCGCACTCCACGGGACTCGACACTCCGGGTCCGCCGTCCGAGCTGGAGGTGTCTGCCGCCATGGGCACAAAGGTGCTGGAACGATTTCCCGCCGGGGCTCCGCGCGGATCCTGGACCGCCGAGGAGTACGCGGCCCGGCGCAGGACCGAGGGGCTGAAGGCGACGGTCGTGATGGACCTGAACTCCGACGCGTTCCTCGTGGTGGTTCCGGCCGGCGACGAGGACTGACCCGCCGCCGGCCTCACCGGACGTGGACGGACCCGGCCCCTCAGACCTCGACCCGCTCGTCCCCCCGGGTCCCGGGCGCGGGCGCCTCCTCCGGTTCGGGCTCGCGGCTGAGCGACCCCGGCCACCAGGCCAGGCGGCCGATGTCACGGACGAGCGCGGGCACCAGGAGCGACCGGACGACCAGGGTGTCCAGCAGGACGCCGAAGGCGACGATGAAGGCGATCTGCACCAGGAAGGCCAGCGGGATCACCCCGAGGGCGGCGAAGGTCGCGGCCAGCACCACGCCCGCCGACGTGATCACCCCTCCGGTGGCGACGAGTCCGCGCAGCACGCCCTGGCGCACCCCGTGCCGCAGCGACTCCTCACGGACCCGGGTCATCAGGAAGATGTTGTAGTCGACGCCGAGGGCCACCAGGAACACGAAGCCGTACAGCGGCACGGACGCGTCGGTGCCCGTGAAGCCGAACCCGTGCCGGAAGACCAGCGAGGAGATGCCCAGCGTGGCCAGGAAGTTGAGCGCCACCGTGGCCACCAGGAGCACCGGCATGAGCAGGGAGCGGAGCAGGACGGTCAGTATCACCAGGATGATGGCGAGGACCACCGGCACGATGAGCGTCCGGTCGTGCTCGGCGGTCTGCCGGGTGTCGTACTGCTGGGCCGCGTAGCCGCCGACGATCGCGTCGGCGCCGGGAACGGCGTGCACCGCCGTGCGCAGCCGCGCGACCGTCGCCTTGGCCGCGTCGCTGTCGGCGGCGGACCGCAGCGTGACGTCGACCCGGACCCGGCCGTCGACGATCCGCGGCGCTCCGCCGCCCGGGCGCCCGGACGCGGTCACGGCCGCGGCGGACGCGACACCGTCCGTCGCGCGGGCCGCGGAGGTGACCCGGTCGACGCGGTCCGCGTTCGCGATGATCACGGCGGGGTTGCCCGAGCCGCCGGGGAAGTGCCGTCCGAGGGTCGCCTGCGCGGCGACCGACGGCGCGTCGTTGACAAAGGTCTCGGCGAGCGGGATGCCCTTCGCGGTCAGGGTGGGCGCGAAGGCCGCGCAGGCGAGGAGTCCGGCCAGGGCGGCCGCCCAGACCTTGCGCGGTGCGCGGTCGACCAGTGCCGCGACCCGGTTCCAGATGCCGCTGCCCGCGCTCGCCCCGCCGGCCGGACGGGGCTTGGCCGGCCAGTAGGCGGCACGGCCCAGGAGCACCAGCACGGCCGGCAGGAAGGTGAGTGAGCTCAGCGCGGCGCAGGCCACGCCGATCGCGCCCACGGGACCGAGCGAGCGGTTGTTCGTCAGGTCGCTGAGCAGCAGGGCCAGCAGTCCGAGGGCGACGGTGCCCGCGCTGGCCGCGATCGCGCCCCAGGACTGCCGCAGCGCCGCCCGCACGGCTGTGAACCGGTCGGCGTGCAGGGTGAGTTCCTCGCGGAACCTGGCGCTCAGCAGGAGCGCGTAGTCGGTCGCGGCGCCGATGACGAGGATCGAGAGGATGCCCTGGACCTGGCCGTCGACGCGTACGACGCCGTGGTCGGCCAGGACGTAGACGACGGCGCAGGCCAGGCCGAGCGCGAACACCGATCCGAGGATGATCAGGAAGGGCAGCAGCACACTGCGGTAGACGAGCAGCAGGATCACCAGGACGGTCGCCAGGGCCACCCCGAGCAGCAGTCCGTCGATTCCGGAGAAGGCGTCGCCGAGGTCGGCCTGGCTCGCCGCGGGTCCGGCGAGCCACACGGTCGTACCGGGCACACCCGAGGCGGCGGTACGCACCCGGTCGACGACGTCCGGCAGTTGCTTGCCGAGGTCGGGCCTGAGCTGGACGACTCCCTCAAGCGCCTTGCCGTCCCGCGACGGCAGCGCGGGGGACGGCGTGCCGACCACGCTGGGGGTTCCGGCGAGGGAGGCGAGCGCCCGGGTCGCGGCGGCCTGGGTGGCGCGAGCCGTGGAACCGCCGCCGTCCGCAGTCCACACGACGATCGCGGGCAGGGTCCCGGCCTGCTGGAAGGCCCGCTGCTGGGCCACCACCTTCGTGGACTCGGCGCTGCGCGGCAGGAAGGCGGCCTGGTCGTTGGTGGAGACCTCGCCGAGCCGGCCGGCGTAGGGGCCGAGGGTGCCCCCGATGCCGAGCCAGGCGACGAGCAGGACGACGGGGATCAGCCACAGGGCTCGTCGCGGGGTGAGGGACATCGCTCTCCAGGTGTCACGGACAGGTGTCTCAATGAATGACAATCTCAATCATTGAGATATCTCGCGGCCAGATCGTAGACCATGCCCGGACTTCCGGTCCCGGCGGCCGTCCGGATGCACCCGGCGGCGGACGGGGTCAGCGCCCGGGCGACCGTACGGCCGAGAGCTGTTCGTTCATCGCCGTCAGGAAGCGGAGGACCACCGCCAGCTCGTCCTCGCTGAAGCCCGAGCGCACGCTCGCCGTGACGTCGGCGAGCGGCCGGAAGTGGGCGCGCGCGGCCGACTTCGCGTCGGGTACGTAGTGGAGGTGGACGACCCTGCGGTCGGGGCTCTCCCGGACGCGCCGGATGTGGCCCGCGCGTTCGAGCCGGTCCAGACAGGCGGTGACCGCGCCCGAGGTGAGCCCGAGGTGCTCGCGCAGCCGGCCCGGTGTGAGCGGCTCGGGTGCGTCGAGGATCGCCGCGAGCGCCAGCACGTCCGTCGCGTGCAGACCGTGGTCCGCGGCGAAGCCGTGCACCAGCCGGTTGATCTCGCCGTTCATCCGGCGCAGCTGAACCGCGAAGGCGTGCAGATCCGTGACCACGGCCGGTTCGCGCTCCCGGACCACGAGCCGCTCCGGCTCCGTCTCCGGCGCCACGAGCCGTTCCCGCTCCTGGCCCGCGCCGGGGTGCGGATCACCCGTCCGGTCGTCACGGTCGTCTCGTCTGGCCACGTGATCAGCCTATAGAAGTCCCGGCACCTCCCCCGTTCGGGCGCCCGGCACCCGGCGGCGGACCCGTCCGGCGCATCCACGGACGGTGCCCGGGTGGAAGGGATCAGGGAGGCGGGGGACCCACGGGGGGCACGGCGGCGACCGACGGAGGACCCATGAGCGACCAGGAGACCCGCACCGGCCCGAGGTGTCTGGTCACCGGTGCCACCGGCTACATCGGCGGACGGCTGGTCCCCGAACTGCTGGCCGAGGGGTACCGGGTGCGCTGTCTGGCCCGCTCCCCCGCCAAGCTGCGCGACTATCCCTGGGCGGGCGAGGCGGAGGTGGTCCGCGGCGACGTCACGGACGCCGAGTCGGTCGCCGACGCGCTGCGCGGGTGCGAGGTGGCCTATTACCTGGTGCACGCCCTCGGCACCGGCCACGACTTCGAGGCGACGGACCGCAGGGCCGCGCGGATCTTCGGCGAGCGGGCCCGTGCGGCGGGCGTGCGGCGCATCGTCTATCTCGGCGGCCTCACCCCGGAGGGCGTGCCCGAACGGGAACTCTCGCCGCATCTGAGGTCCCGGGCCGAGGTGGGGCGCATCCTGCTGGACTCGGGCGTTCCGACCACGGTCCTGCGGGCCGCGGTGATCATCGGCTCCGGCTCGGCCTCGTTCGAGATGCTGCGCTATCTCACCGAGCGGCTGCCGGTGATGGTGACGCCGAGCTGGGTGCACACCCGGATCCAGCCGATGGGCGTGCGCGACGTGCTGCGCACCCTGGTCGGCAGCGCCGGGATGCCCCCGGAGGTCAACCGCGCCTTCGACATCGGGGGCCCCGACGTCCTCACGTATCTGGAGATGATGCGGCGGTACGCCGTCGTCGCCGGGCTGCCCCGCAGGCTCATCTTCCCCGTGCCCGTCCTCACGCCCCGGCTCTCCAGTCACTGGGTCGGGCTCGTCACCCCCGTGCCCGCCTCGATCGCGCGTCCGCTCACCGAGTCGCTGCGCCACGAGGTCGTGTGCCGTGAGCACGACATCGCCCGGTACGTTCCCGATCCCCCGGGCCGGCCGATCGGCTTCGACGCCGCCGTCACCCTGGCGCTCCAGCGGGTGCGCGACGCCCAGGTGACCACCCGGTGGTCGTCGGCCTCGTATCCCGGGACGGCCAGCGATCCGCTGCCCACCGACCCGGACTGGGCGGGCGGCAGCCTCTACACGGACGAGCGCGAACTGACGGTGGAGGCCTCGCCCGGGAGTCTGTGGCGGGTGATCGAGGGCATCGGCGGCGACAACGGCTGGTACTCCTTCCCGCTGGCCTGGGCGGTGCGCGGCTGGATGGACCGGATGGTGGGCGGAGTGGGGCTGCGGCGCGGCCGCCGTGACGCCAACCGTCTGCGGGTCGGGGACTCCCTGGACTTCTGGCGGGTGGAGGAGATCGAGCCCGGACGGCTGCTGCGGCTGCGGGCCGAGATGAGGCTGCCGGGGCTCGCGTGGCTGGAGATGTACGCCGACACGACGGACGAGGGGCGCACGCGCTACCGCCAGCGGGCCCTGTTCCATCCGCACGGGCTGCTCGGGCATCTGTACTGGTGGAGCGTCTCGCCCTTTCACACCGTGGTGTTCGGCGGCATGGCCCGGAACATCGCCCTGGCCGCCAAGAACACGCCCACGGCCACACCGGCACCGGCCCTCACCCCCTGACCGCTCGGCCGGGTCGCATCCGAGGGGGCCTCCCGGGCGGAAGCAGACCGATGCCGTCCCCCGCGAGCCCGCACCGGAGTCGTCCCATGACCGTCTCGATCGTCCTGTTCACCTCCGACCTGCGTCTGCACGACCACCCGCCGCTGCGGGCCGCCCTCGACGGCGCGGACACTGTGGTGCCGCTCTTCGTCCGCGACGAGGCCGTCGCCGACGCCGGGTTCACCGCACCCAACCGGATGGCGTTCCTCGCCGACTGTCTGGCCGATCTGGACGCCGGGCTGCGCGAGCGCGGGGGCCGCCTGGTGGTGCGCTCCGGCGACGTGGCGGCCGAGGTGGCCAAGGCCGCCGCCGAGGCGGACGCCGACGACGTCCACATCGCGTCGGGAGTCAGCGCCTACGCGCACCGCCGCGAGGAACGGCTGCGCGCCGCGCTGGAGGCGGACGGACGCAGGCTGCACGTCCACGAGGCCGTGATCACCGCTCTCGCTCCCGGTGCCGTGACCCCGGCGGCCTCCGACCACTTCGCCGTCTTCACGCCGTACCACCGGCAGTGGGAGCGGCAGCCGTTGCGGAACCCGCTCGCGGCCCCCCGGACCGTCCGGGTGCCGGACGGGATCGGTTCGGAGGCGGTCCCGTCCCGTTCGGACGTGCGGGCGGTGTCCGAGGGGCTGGCCCGGGGCGGCGAGACGGAGGCCAGGAAACGCCTGACGGCCTGGCTGCGCGGCGGGATCGAGGCGTACGAGGAGCGTCACGACGACCTGCCGGGCGACGCCACCTCGCACCTCTCCCCCCATCTGCACTTCGGCACGCTGTCACCGGCCGAGCTGGTCCACCGGGCGCGCGGCGCGGGCGGTCCGGGCGCGGAGGCGTTCGTACGGCAGGTGGCGTGGCGGGACTTCCACCACCAGGTGCTGGCGGCCCGGCCGGACGCGTCCGCCGCCGACTACCGCACCCGGCACGACCGTTGGCGCAGCGATGCCGAGGCGGCCGAGGACATCGAGGCGTGGCGTGAGGGACGGACCGGCTATCCGGTGGTGGACGCGGCGATGCGGCAGCTGCGCCACGAGGGCTGGATGCACAACCGGGGGCGCCTGCTGACGGCGAGCTTCCTCACCAAGACGCTGTACGTGGACTGGCGGGTCGGGGCCCGGCACTTCCTGGATCTGCTGGTGGACGGAGACGTGGCCAACAACCAGCTCAACTGGCAGTGGATGGCGGGGACGGGCACGGACAGCCGGCCCAACCGCGTCCTGAACCCGCTGACCCAGGCGAGGCGTTACGACCCGGACGGGGTATATGTCCGGCGCTGGGTGCCCGAGTTGGCCGCGATCGCGGGGCGTGAGGTGCACGAGCCGTGGAAGCTCCGGGGGCTGGACCGGGCGGCCTGCGACTATCCGGACCCGATCGTCGAACTCTCCGAGGGGCTGGCCCGGTTCAAGCGGGCCCGGGGGCTGGACTGACGGGGAGCCCCGGCCGTGTGCCCGGGCGGGCCGAACCGAAGATAAACTGCCGGGGATTTTACCTGTTGTAGAGATTCTTCAGCGGTGCGCCGCCGTATACGTGGTCGTCCGAACCACTCGTACCGGGTCCGTGCGCACCGGATCCATCACGCGGCCATCCCCGGAGCCGACCGCCCCGGAACCGCCGTACCCGCCCCCAGGAGGCTCCTCAATGCGCATTACACGGAACGCGGGAACGATCTTCGTGGCCGGTGCGTTGACGCTGACCCTGGCGGCGCTCGCGTACCCGGCCATGCTGGGGATCGAGACCACGTCCGCCACTTCGGTGGCCGTCATCGCCAACCCGTCCTCGGGGCCGCTGACGGAGGCCGACCGCGACTTCGTCGTCAAGGTGCGTGCGGCGGGGCTCTGGGAGTACCCGGTCGGGCAGCTGGCCCTCCAGAAGGGGACGACTCCGGCGGTCCGTACGGCGGGACAGCACCTGGTCTCCGGTCACTCCGCGCTCGACGACACGAGCCGCAAGGTGGCCAAGACCCTCGGCATCACGCTGCCCAACAAGCCGTCCCCGCTGCAACAGGGCTTCATATCGACCCTGAGCGCGGACTCCGGCTCGAAGTTCGACAGCGACTTCGCCAACATCCTGCGGATCACCCACGGCCAGATCTTCTCGACCGTGGCGAAGATCCGCGCCACGACGGAGAACACCCTCGTGCGGCAGCTCGCCGACCAGGCCAACGACACCGTGCTGGACCACATCACCGTGATGGAGAAGACCGGGCTGGTCGACTTCAACTACGTGATCGTCCAGGAGACCAGCATCCCGAAGGTGCCCGCGGTCAACCTGACGCCTCCCCCGCCTCAGCCCGGTGAGCCCGAGGTCGTGCTGACGCCGCCCGCGGGCGGGGCCTCCCTCCCGCCCGCCGGGGCGTCGCTGCCCGTACAGCCCTCTCCGACGCCGACGGTGGGCTGACCCCGCGGCGTCACGGAGACGGAACAACGGCCGCCCGAGCGGGAGTTCGCGAGGGCGGCCGTGGTGGTGCCTGGGTCGTGAGCAGCCGGACCGCGCTGAACGCCGCGTCACCCCGGCTGGGGCGCGACCCCGTCGGCCAGGCCCACCAGCGCGGTCAGCGCCTCCCTGAGTCCCGGAGGCCGGAGCATGCCCGACTCCGCGCGGCCGGCCCATCCGGGGCCGCCGAGGAGGACGGCGGGGTGGGCGCGGGCTCCTCTCACCCCCCAGGTGGTGGCCGCGATGTGCCGGGCCAGCGGGCGGTCCGCGGTGGAACGGGTCTGTGACCACAGCACGACGGCGACCGGCCCCAGCCGCCGGACCGCCGCGGTCAGCGCCTCCGGGGGCACCGCGGCGCCGAACATCCGGGTGGGCAGGCCCTGTTCGACCAGTCCCGCGTGCAACGCCTCAAGGGGAAGGCAGTGCTGTTCGCCCGGTACGCACGCGAGCAGGACCGGACCCGCCCCGGTGGCCCGCGGTCCTGTCCCCGCCGGAGCCGAAGCGCGGTGCAGCGCACGGGAGATGTGCCAGGACAGCAGGTGCTCCACCTCGACGTACCGGTCCCCGGCGGACTCCCACTTGCGGCCCACCGCGTGCAGGGTCGGCACCATCACCTCCTCCCACCCGACGACCACGCCGTGCCGCTCCACGAGCGAGGTCAACTGGTCGTCCACGGAAGGCGCGTCGAGGCGTACGGCGGCGCGCGCGAGGCCCTTGCACTCCTGCCGCGGATCGCCCAGGGGCTCCGACCCGGCCGCGGGAGCGAGGGATGCGGCAACCCGCGCGAGGGACTCCGGCTCGTCGTCGGCGGCCCCCACCCCGGCCGTCAGGGGGTCGGACGAGCCCTTGGCCGCCCTGGCGGCCTCGGCGGGCGGCACCCCGGCCGAGGTCAGCCGGCACATCTCCTCCAGCATCGCCACGTCCTGGGGCGTCCACCGGCGGTGCCGCCCGCCGGAACGGACCGCGGGTCCCACGCCGTACCTGCGGTCCCAGGAACGCAGGGTGGTGGGTGACACTCCGAGACGGCGGGCCAGCGCGCCCGTGGTGACACCGGCCTCGGCGGATCCCGTGCCCGTCTCCCGCTCCTGATCCGACCGGCTGCCACCCATACGGCGACTATACGACGCAGAAACGATGCGAGTTGTCGCCTCTGTCCCATGGTTCACACAATCGGTTTCACGGGGCCCCACACAGGGAGTTCCCGGAACAGGAGCCGTGGCCATGAGCGCAGATCCCACCGCCGGACAGCCGGCCGTCGAGCCCGGGGACGCGGTCACGGACGCCGAGCTGGCCCGCGGCATCGTCGACGGGGACGAGGCCTCGCTCGCCACCGCGTACCGCCGCTGGGCCCCCCTGGTCCACGCCCTCGCCCGTCGCTCGCTGGGCGACGCCCGCGAGGCGGAGGACGTCACCCAGCAGGTGTTCCTCGCCGTGTGGCGGGGCGCGCGGGGCTACCGGCCCGAGCGCGGCACGGTCGCCGGCTGGCTCGTCGGCATCACCCGGCGCAAGATCGCCGACACGCTGTCCGCGCGGACCAGGCGCACCGAACTGGTGGGTGCCGCCGGCGCCCTCCTGGTCCTCGCCGACGACTCCCGGGCCCGGCCCGAGGCCGCGCTCGACCGTGTCCTCGTACGGCACGAGCTGGCCAAGCTCCCGACACCGCAGCGCCGGGTCCTGCATCTCGCGTTCTACGAGGACCTCACCCAGACCCAGATCGCCCAGCGCACCGGGTGGCCGCTGGGCACGGTCAAGAGCCACTCCCGCCGCGCCATGCACCAGCTGCGCGACTGCCTGCGTACCGCGGCCGAGGTCTGAGCACGGGCGGCCCGCCGCCACATTTCCGGACAGTGGGCCAATCCGCCGCACCACCGGCTTCGGATCACATCCGAACCGTCGAAGCGTCCTGGAGGAAGCACACCGTGAAGGAAGCCGTGGAGATCGGGCGCAACCCGTCTGCGGAGCCGGACCTGCCGGATCTGATGGCCAGGGTCGCCCGCGGCGACCAGGAGGCCTTCGCCTCGCTCTACGACGTGGTGGCGGGTCCCGTCCTCGGGATCGTCCGCCGGGTGCTGCGCGACCGGGCACAGTCGGAGGAGGTCACCCAGGAGGTTCTGGTCGAGGTGTGGCGGACCGCCGCCCGCTACCGGCCCGAGCGCGGCTCGGTGATGAACTGGGTCCTGACCCTGACCCATCAGCGGGCCGTGGACCGGGTGCGCTCGGTCGAGGCCTCGACGGCGCGCGAGCACAAGGCCGCGCTCCTCGACCGGACACCCGAGTTCGACGAGGTGACCGAACAGGTCGAGGCGCGCCTGGAACGTGAGCAGGTGCGGCGCTGTCTGCGCACGCTCACGGAGCTCCAGCGCCAGTCGGTGACGCTGGCCTACTACCGCGGGCTGACCTACCGGGAGGTGGCGGAGCTGCTCGCGACGCCGCTCGGCACGGTCAAGACCCGGCTGCGCGACGGACTGATCCGGATGCGTGACTGCCTGGGGGTGACGGCGTGACGACGGCCGATCTGCACACACTGACCGGGGCGTACGCGCTGCACGCGCTGGACGACGACGAACGCGAGCGCTTCGAGCGGCACACCACGGAGTGCGGGGACTGCGCGCAGGAGGTCAGGGAGCTGGAGGCCACGGCCGCGCGGCTCGGGCTGGCCGCGACCACCACGCCGGACCCGGCCCTCAAGACCCGGGTGATGCGACGCGTCACCACGGTCCGCCAGGAGTCGCCGCGCACGAGGGCCCTCTCCGCTCCGCGGGCCATCGGCGTCCGCCGGCGCCGGCCCGCCCGATGGGCGCTCGCCGCGGCGCTGGCGGCCGCGGCCACGCTGGGCGGCACGGCGGCCTGGCAGCACGAGCGCGCCCAGGACGCCCAGGAACAGGCACGGCAGGCCGAACGGCACGCGGACCAGCTGGCCGCGGTCCTCGCCGCCCCCGACGCCGCCTCGCGCACGGCGAAGCTGGCTGACGGGGCGCGCGGCACGGTCGTGGTGTCCAGGAGCCGGGACCAGGCGGTGTTCATCGGCTCGAGGATGGCGAAGCCGCCGAGCGGCAAGGTCTACCAGCTCTGGTTCGACGACGCCGGCACCATGCGGTCCGCCGGACTGATGGACCCGGGGCGCACGACCGAGGCCGTGCTGATGAAGGGTTCCGTGGGCGGCGCCTCCGGCATGGGGATCACCGTGGAGCCGGCCGGGGGTTCCCCGAAGCCGACGTCCGCCCCGGTGGCCCTGCTGGGTCTTCCCGTCTGAGCGTTCGTCCCCTCGGTTCGGGGGAGGGGACGAACGCTCGCCGCGGCGGGCGCCGGGGACCGGTCACCGGTCCCCGGCGGGGGTTTCCACCAGCGAGTCGGGCACCGCTCAGCGGCGCGGCCCCGGGGGCAGCGGGAAGAAGCCGCTGGTCCGCGCCACGTACTCGGTGAATCCCGGGCGCTCGGCCATGTGGCGCTCCAGCATCGGCTTCCCGCTGCCGTTGATCAGGAGATAGCTCATCACCAGCGGCGACACCAGCACGGCGGCGGCCGCCTGCGGGCTGTCGCAGACGATCAGGAACAGGCCCCACCAGACGCAGAAGTCGCCGAAGTAGTTCGGGTGACGGGTCCAGCTCCACAGGCCGCGGTCCATGACCCGGCCGCGGTTCGCCGGATCGGCCTTGAAGCGGGCCAGCTGGGCGTCGCCGACCGCCTCGAAGAACAGGCCGACGGCCCACAGCGCCGTACCCGCCCACGCGAAGCCCGTGACCGGCCCCGGGATGTACTGCGCGGCCTGGACCGGCAGGGACACCAGCCACACCAGCGCCCCTTGCAGGAGGTACACCATGCGCAGGGCGTACAGGTCGCGGCTGCCGGGCGCCTTGGCCAGCATGGCTTCGTAGCGCGGGTCCTCGCCGTGTCCCCGGCCGCGCCGCCCGATGTGGACGGCCAGCCTCAGCCCCCACACCGAGGTGAGGACGGTGACGAGCACCCGGCGGCCCTCGTCGCCCTCACCGGCGGACGCCAGGAGGGTGACGAGGGCCACCGCGGTGAAAGCGATCCCCCAGGCGACGTCCACGATCCGGTGCAGGTTCCTGCACACGGCGACGGCGAACGTGGCGAGCATGACGGCGAACGCCGCGCCGGCCGCGGGAGCGAGGTTCTGGGCGAAGGCGGCCCAGGGGAAACCGCTCATGGTGCGGGGGTCTCCTTCGTGAACAGGTACTGCTGCACATCCAGGTAGCCGGAGCGGAATCCGGCTTCGGAGTAGGCGAGGTAGAAGGTCCACATCCGGCGGAAGGTCTCGTCGAAGCCGAGCTCCGCGACCTCGCCGGCCCGCTCGGTGAACCGCTCGCGCCACAGCCGCAGGGTCTCCGCGTAGTGGGCCCCGAAGCCGTCCCTGCGCAGGGTGCGCAGGGACGTGTGCGCTCGGGTCACCTCGTCCACGGCCTCCACGGAGGGCAGCAGCCCGCCCGGGAACACGTACTTCTGGATCCAGGTGAAGGTGTCGCGGGAGGCGAGCATGCGGTCGTGCGGCATGGTGATCGCCTGGAGCGCGACCCGGCCGCCGGGAGCGAGCCGTGCGTCGAGGGTGGCGAAGTAGACGGGCCAGAACTCCTCCCCGACCGCCTCGATCATCTCGACGCTGACCACGGCGTCGTACGTGCCGGTGGCCTCGCGGTAGTCGCACAGCTCGATGCTCACGCGGTCGTCGAGGCCCGCCGCGCGCACCCGGTCCCGGGCCAGCGCCTGTTGTTCACGGGAGAGCGTGAGCGAGGTGACGTGGGCACCGCGCGCGGCGGCGCGGATCGCCAGCTCGCCCCAGCCGGTGCCGATTTCGAGGAGCCGCGTCCCGGGTCCGGCCTCGACCAGGTCGAGCAGCCGGTCGATCTTGCGGTGCTGGGCGTCGGCCAGCAGGGGCCAGGCGGCGGGGAAGCCGCGGAAGAGGGCCGACGAATAGCTGAGCGTGTCGTCGAGGAAGAGCGCGAACAGGTCGTTGGACAGGTCGTAGTGGCGGCTGATGTTGTCGCGGGCTCCCGTGGGGGTGTTGCGCTGGACGGAGGGCCGGCGCATCGCCCAGAGCCCCCGCAGCCTCTGGAGCGGTGCCGGAATCAGTCCGGCCGCGTTTCCGGCGAGCACGGTGAGCACGGCGACCAGGTCCGGCGCGTCCCACTCCCCCGCCATGTAGGACTCGCCGAAGCCGACGAGGCCCTGGGTGCCGATGCGGCGGTGGAAGGCGTCCGGGTCGTGGATCTCCATGACCGGCCCGCCGAGGCCGGCGCGCGACCCGTCGGCGAACCGCGCCTGGAGCGGCAGGCGTTCGAGTGCCCGGCGCACCAGGGCCCGGGTGATGGCGGTACGGGCCCACGAGGACGGCTGGGGTGTCACCACGTCCAGCCTGCGGGGCGGGGCGCTGCCCGGCCGGGACGCCTCGACGGGGCGCGACTCGGCTGTCGTCATCTCACGTTCTCCTGGGCTCGTCGGTGGGGGCGGGGCTGGACGGGCAGTCCCCGCAGATAGAGGCGGACGCCGTGCAGCCGGATGGCGGCGGACACGGCGAGGGTGGACCAGGGGTGGCGCAGCGCCTGCCGCAGCAGCGCGCCGACGGTCGCCTCCTGCCGCGTTCCGCGTACGGTGGCGGTGAAGGGCCGGGTACCCGCGCGTTCCAGATGTACCGTCAGGTCGAGCCGGTCGCCGGGCTCGGGCAGGCGCATGCGGTAGGCGCCGTCGACGGGGAAGAACGGCGACACGTAGAACTCCTTGCCGGTCCGCGCGGTTCCGTCCCGGCCGGGGCGCAGCAGATAGGAGTGCCGTTCGCCGTAGGTGTTGTGCACCTCGGCGACGACGCAGCGCGCGGTGCCGTCGGGATCGTGACACCAGTACAGGGTCAGCGGGTTGAAGACATGTCCGAGGACGCGCGCGTGGGCGAGCATCAGCACCGGTCCGCCGCGCAGGTCGACGCCGTGGGAGGCGAGGAAGCGGTCCAGGCCGGCGCGGATGCTGGGCCGGTCCCCGTCGAAGTGGTCCCGGGGATCGAAGCGGGCCAACGGGCGCAGCGGGAGCGGCAGTCGGGGCGGCTGGTCGGGGTCGGTCAGCCACATGTACGTGCGGTGGCGCAGCGCGTACCGGGTGGGCTCGGTCCGTATGTGGGCCACCGTGCAGGGGTAGAGAGCGGGGACCGCGGTCACCAGTTCACCCCCAATGCCTCCGCCGCCTCGACACCGGAGCGGCAGCCGTCCTCGTGGAAGCCCCAGCCGTGGTAGGCGCCGGCGTACGCGGTCACCGGGCTGTTCAGGGCGGGCAGTCGGCGTTGGGCGGCGACCGACTCGGGTGTGTAGACGGGGTGTTCGTACTCCATGCGGGCCAGGACCCGTGCGGGGTCGACGCGGTCCTCGCCGCCGAGCGTGACGACGTAGGTCTCGGGCGCGTCCAGTCGCTGGAGCCGGTTCATGTCGTAGCTGACCCGGACCCGGTCCGCGTCGGTCGCGCAGTCGGGCATCAGATAGTTCCAGGAGGCCCGTGCCCCGCGTGCGCTCGGCAGGAGTGTCGTGTCCGTGTGCAGGAGGGTGGTGTTGCGGGAGTAGCGGAAGGTCCCGAGCACCTCGCGTTCCAGGTCCGTGGGGTCCGCGAGCAGGCGCAGCGCCTGGCCGGGATGGACGGCGATGACCACGGAGCCGTACGAGGCGGTGGTGCCGTCCTCGGTGGTGATGTCCACCCCGTCGGCGTGGCGGCGCACGGCACGGACCGGGGTGGAGGTGTGCACCGCGTCGAGTTCCTTGGCCAGCCGGTCGACATAGGAGCGGGAGCCCCCGGTCACCGTGCGCCACAGGGGCGAGCCGCCCACCGAGAGCATGCCGTGGTGGTCCATGAAGCGGAACAGGTAGGCGGCCGGGTAGAGACGGGCCGTGGCCGCGTCGCAGGACCAGACCGCGGAGACGAGCGGGGTCATGAAGTGCCGGGTGAAATAGGGCGAGAAGCCTTCCCTGGTGATGAACTCGCCCAGGGTGAGGGTGTCTTCACCGCCCTGGGCCAGGAGTCTGCGGGCGGCACGGTGGAACGACGGCACTTCGGTGAGCATGCGGAGATAGGGCGCGCGCAGGGCACTGGCCGGACGGGCGAACAGGCCGGACGGGCCCCGGGCCCCCGCGTACTGGAGTCCGCACCCCTCGCACCGCACCGACATGCTCATCTCGGACTCCTGGGTGGCGACGCCGAGTTCGGCGAACAGCCGCAGGAGGTTGGGGTAGGTGCGGTGGTTGTGCACGATGAAGCCCGAGTCGACGCGGTGCAGGCGCCCGTCGGACGAGGTGAGGTCGTGGGTGTGGGCGTGCCCGCCCAGCCGGTCGTCCGCCTCGTACAGGGCGACGGGCCTCTCCTGGCTCAGCACGTACGCGGCGGTGAGCCCGGCCACTCCCCCGCCGATCACGGCCGTGCGCCGACGCCCTCCGTCGCGGTGTCCGCCGCTTCCGGCGTCACCGTCCGGAGCCTCCGCTGACCTGCGCCTCATCGGTTCCTCCCGCCCGGCTCCCGTGCGGAGCCCTCGGAGGTATTCCGAAGCTGGACCCCATTCGGATTGCCCCGGGCACGATCTTCCGTCGGCAGGTCCGGAGACCCGGGGGCGGCGAAGGCGGTCGCACACGGAAGGTGACCGGGCCGCCGCGCCGGGTGAAGGACGCGGCGGCCGGCCGGAGGAACGGTCAGTTGACGTCCCGGTCGCGTCCCTCCCAGTACGGGCGGCGCAGTTTGTACTTCTGGAGCTTGCCGGTGGCCGTGCGGGCGAGCTCGTCGCGGAACTCGACCGAGGTCGGCGCCTTGTACCCGGCGAGACGCTCCTTGCAGTACCCGATCAGCTCGCTCTCGGTCGCCTCCGTGTCCGGGGCGAGGACCACCAGGGCCTTGACGGTCTCGCCCCACTTCTCGTGCGGCACGCCGATGACCGCGACCTCGGCGACGGCCGGATGGCTGAAGAGGGTGTCCTCCACCTCGATCGACGACACGTTCTCGCCGCCGGTGATGATCACGTCCTTCTTGCGGTCACTGATCGTCAGATAGCCGTCCTCGCCGATGGATCCGCCGTCCCCGGTGTGGAACCAGCCGTCGGCCAGGGCCCGTTCGGTCTCCGCGGGCTGCTCCCAGTAGCCCTCCAGGACGACGTTGGAGCGCGCGAGGATCTCGCCGTCGGCCTCGGTGCGCAGGGTCACGCCGAGCGCGGGGGCTCCGGCGCGCACCAGTTTCTCGGCGCGGGCCTGCGGGTCGAGCCCGTCCCATTCGGAGCGGGTGCGGTTCACGGTGAGCAGCGGCGAGGTCTCGGTCAGACCGTAGATCTGGATGAACTCCCAGCCCAGCAACGACTCGACGCGGGCGACGGTCTTCGTGGGCGGTGGCGCGCCGGCGACGATGATACGGACCCGGTCGCGGCCGGGGATCTCGCCGTCGAAGGACTCGGCCGCGGCCAGCACCGCGTTGACGACGGCCGGGGCCGCGCACATCACCGTGACGCCGTGCTCGGCCACCCGGCGCAGGATCTCGGCCCCGTCGACCTTGCGCAGCGCGATCTGGGGGACCCCGAGGCCCGCCATCGCGAACGGCATGCCCCAGCCGTTCGCGTGGAACATGGGCAAGGTGTGCAGATACACGTCCCGGTCGGTGACACCCGCGTGCAGGGCGAAGGTCGTGGCGTTGACCCAGATGTTGCGGTGGGTGATCTGCACGCCCTTGGGCCGGGCCGTCGTGCCGCTGGTGTAGTTGATCGTCGCGGTGGCGTTCTCGTCCGCGTCCCAGGGACGGGGTTCGGTGCCGAAGCGGTACAGCTCCGCGTCCGCGGCGGCACCGAGGGTGAAGCGGTGCTTGCAGGCGACCTGGGCGAAGCGGTCGGTCAGTTCGGGGTCGACGAGCAGGACGCTCGCACCCGAGTGCTCGACGATGTAGCTCACCTCGTCCGCCGTGAGACGGAAGTTGACCGGCACGAGGACGCGGCCGTGGCCGCTGACGCCGAAGAACGAGGTGAGGAGTCGGGCGCTGTTGGGCGAGACGACGGCCACGCGCGCGCCGTGCGGGACGCCGAGCGCGTCGAGTCCGGCGGCCTGGGCTCGGGCCAGCTCACCGACGCGGCGGTAGGTCAGTCCCTCCCAGGGCTCGGCCGGCTGGTCGGGTTCGTCGACCACACCTAGGCGGTCGCCGTACACGGTGACGGCGCGGTCCAGGAAATCAAGGGCTCCGAAGGGGACGAGCATCGCGGCCTCCCGGCGATCGGACGATGTCCCCTTTCTATCCTGGTCCCGCCCCCGCGCATCCGGACACCACCGAATGGTCACCGCCCGTGATGTCCGGATCCATGTGCGTGTCCCCGGTTCCTTGGCCGTCGCCCGCCCGGCACGTCACGATCGTCCGATGGACAGCCGACCGACGTTCGACTTTCCCCGGCCGCTGAGCATCGGCGGGCTGGGGCTGCATCTGCGCGAGTGGTGCGACGACGATGTCGCGGATCTGGTCGCGCTCTACGACGATCCCGAGATCGACCGGTGGACGCCGGTCGTCTCGCCGTTCGACACCGACGCGGCGCTCGCCTACCTCGCGGCGGCCGAGCAGAAGGCCGCGGAGAGGCGGGGCGTGCAGCTGGCCATCACCACGGACGGGGCGCTGCCGCGCGGGGAGATCCTGCTGTTCCCCGGCACCGCCGACGACCGTGACGTCGAACTGGCCTACGGCGTGGGTGCCGCGCACCGGGGCCGCGGGCTGGCGACCCGCGCGGTCCGGCTCGCCGTGGACTTCGCCCACCGTCGCGTCGGCGGCCGGCGTGTGGTGCTGTGCATCGAGGACCGGAACACCGCGAGCGAGGCCGTCGCGCGGGCGACGGGTTTCGTCCTCACCGACGACGAGCCCGTGGTCCGCACGGCGAAGGGCCGGCAGGTCGTCCTGCGCACCTGGAACCACCTCAGGGTCGAGGACGGCCGGCACCCCGCATGAGGAACCGGCCCCGTGCGGGCCCGGACCGGGTCACGGGACCGGGATCACACGGGGCCCGGGCGCCTGGGCCGGGTCACGGGACCCGGTCGGCCCGGACGGGAGGCGACGACCGGGTCGGGCGGGGTGTCCGTCGGGTCATGCTTCGGCGGGCTCCGCCTCCGGAGTCACCGGCGGATTCAGATACTCCTCGCTGATCTCCCTCGGGCCGAAGGGCCACACCTTCTCCAGGCGCGCCCAGACGACGAAGGCGATCAGGCCGAGGGCGAGCCAGGCCAGTGACCACTCGATGGGGTGGCGGCCGGGTGAGTTCTTGTCCGCGTATCCGTAGATGGTGAGCCAGCCGGCGAGGGCGAGGAAGCTCGGCAGAGGGTAGAGCCACATCCGGTACGGACGGCGCAGCCCCGGCTGCCGTCGGCGCAGCACCGACAGCGCGACGACCTGGGCCAGCGCCTGGACGATCACCATGACGGTGGTCAGCAGCTGGATGAGGGTGGCGAGGTCGGTGTGGCGGCCGATCAGGAACCCGATCGCCGTGATGACGCCCATGGTGGCCAGACCGAGGGTCGGGAAGCGGTGCTTGGGGTGCAGTCTGGCGTAGGGGCGGAAGAACACGTGCTCGCGTGCGGCGTCGTAGGGGACCCGCGAGCCGCCGAGCAGCCCGGTGAAGACCGACGCGAACGCGGTGATCAGGATGAGGACGGTGACGGTGTCGGCGGCGCCCCTGCCCCAGGTCTCCTCCATGACCGCCGAGGCCACCGAGGTGGAGGCGATGTCGCCGGGGTCGGTCATCCGCTTCCAGTCGACGACGCCGAGCGTGCCGATCTGGAGCAGCAGGTAGATCGCCATGATGCCGAGGATCGAGTAGATGATGGAGCGCGGCAGGGTGCGGCCCGGGTCCTTGATCTCGGCGCCCATGTACGCGGTGGTGTTGTAGCCGAGGTAGTCGTAGATGCCGATGGTCAGACCCGCGGCGAAGCCGACCCAGAAGTGCCCCGTGGACAGCGCGAACGCGTGTGCCGGGTAGGTGAAGGCGCGGGCGGCGCTGAAGTCGGTGGCGGCGGCGACGATCACGAGGGCGACCGAGGTGATCATCACCGCCCACATGACGGCGGTGATGCGCGCGATGTGCTCGATCCCCCGCCACAGCAGCAGGACGACGAGGGCGACCATGCCGAGTCCGACGAGGTCTCCGGTGGTCCTGCTCATGTCGGGGGCGAGATAGCCGAGGTACTGGACGAAGCCGACCACGCCGGTGGACATGATCAGCGGGATGAAGAGCATCGCCGTCCACACGAACAGGAAGGGCATCAGGCGGCCGGTGCGGTACTGGAACGCCTGGCGGAGATAGACGTAACTGCCGCCGGAACCGGGCATGGCGGCGCCGAGTTCGGCCCAGACGAGCCCGTCGGCGAGCGCCAGCAGGGCGCCGGCGGCGAAGCCCATGACGGCCTGTGGGCCGCCGAACGCGGCGACCATGAGCGGGATCGTCACGAACGGCCCGATGCCGCACATCTGGCTCATGTTGATGGCGGTGGCCTGGAACGGGCCGACACGGCGGACGAAGCCGTCGGCGGCTGGCGGAGTACGGGACACGGATCCTCCTCGGGACGAGACGCGCGCAGAAGTACGAGGTGCCCTCGGCTCGCCCGGCGAGGCCGACTGGGCGATAAAGTTAAGGAGCCTTACTAAGCGCGTCAAGGGGGTGTCGTGAATGAGTGAGACGGGTGCGGTGCCCGCCGGCGACAACGCGGAGCGGCCCGAACAGCCTTGGAATCACCGCCGGTTGCGCAGTACGAACGAGCGGATGCTGCTCGACCGGCTGCGATCCGGGGGCGCCGCCTCGCGCGCCCAGCTCGCCCGCGAGACAGGGCTGTCCAAGCCGACGGTCTCCAGTGCTCTCGCCGCCCTGGAGGAGGCGGGACTCGTCCGCGAGGCCGGCACACTGGCGCCCGGACGCGGCCGGGTCGCCGTCCTGTACGCCCCCGACCCCGCCGCCGGGTACGCGCTCGGCATCGACATCGGCCGCGGCTGGCTGCGCGTGGCGGTGGCCGACCTCGACGGCACGGTGGTCGCGCGCGCCGACGTGCGCAACCGGGCACGGACCTCCGGGGCCATGGCCGACCTGGTGGTCGCCACCGCCCGTCAGGTCGTCGCCGACTCCGGCGTCGGGGCGCACGAGGTGGCCCACGCGGTGGTGGGTACTCCGGGCGTGTACGACGAGCGGCGGCGCCGGGTGCGGTACGCGATGCACCTGCCCGGCTGGGGGCGGGCCGGTCTGTTCGACCGGATGCGCGAGGAACTGGGCGTCCCGCTGGAAGTCCACAACGACGCGAACCTCGCGGCCCTCGGCGAGTACACGTACGGGGTCGGCGCCGGCAGCAGGCTGTTCGCGTACATCATGATCGGCACCGGTCTCGGCATGGGTGTCGTCCGGGAGGGACGGCTGTTCACGGGGGCGCACGGCGGGGCCGGGGAGATCGGCTTCCTTCCCTGGCCCGGCCGGCACACGCCCGGAACCCTGGAGGACGCGGTGTCGGGCGAGGCGGTCGTGGAGGCCGCCCGGCACTTCGGCATGACCGGACGGCTGACCGCGAAGGCCGTGTTCGACGCGGCGCGGGAGGGGCTGGGCCCGGCGGTGGAGGCGGTCCGCGTCGAGGGAGAGCGGATCGCGTACACGGTGGCGGCCGCGACGGCGGTGCTCGATCCCGATCTGGTCGTCCTGGGCGGCGGGGTGGGACACAGCGTCGACCTGCTGCTGCGGCCGGTCCGCGAGACCCTGCGCACCCTGACCCCGCTGCGTCCGAGGATCGCGCCCGGGCGGCTCGGCGAGGACGCGGTCCTGCTCGGCGCGGTGGCGACCGCTCTGGGGACGGCGCGCGACGTGGTGTTCGAGCGCCGGTCGGCCCCGTGAACCGGGCGGGTCCGGTCGGCCGGGACGGCGGGCGGGGCGGACCCGGTCACGGGCCCGCCCCTCGTCCTGGTCCGGCTCAGCTCACGTTGAGCGCGGTGTCGTCGAGGACGAACGACGTCTGGAGCGTGGAGCCCTCGACGCCGGTGAACTTGATGGTGACCGTCTGCCCGGCGTAGGTGGAGCCCAGGCTGAACGAGCGCTGCGTGTACCCGGACGCCGCGTTCAGGTTCGAGTACGTGGCCAGGGTGGCCAGCACGGTTCCGCTGCTGTTGACCACCTGGGCCTTGAGGGTGTCGTACGCCGTGGTCGTGCTCGTCTCGGCCGTGTCCACGTGCAGATAGAAGCTGAGGGTGGCCGAGCAGCCCGAGGGGATGGTCACGGCCTGCGAGAGGGTGTCGGTGTTCGCCGAGCCGTAGCCGTTGAGCCAGGCCTTGTACGAACCGGTGCGGGCCGCCTCGCTGGAGCTGGTGGTGATGACACCGCTGGTGGCGGTCCAGGACGTCGCCCCGGACTCGAAGCCCGGGTTGGCGAGGAGCTGGGCGGCCGTGCAGGTGCCGGTGCCACCGCCGCCGCCACCGCTGCTGGTCGTGCCGGCGAGCCAGTCGGTGGCGTTGAGGGCGAGCGCGGCATCGGTGGCGCCGGTGTCGTTCCAGCCGTCGTACAGCGTGTTGCCGGACTGACCGGTACCGTCGTCGATCGGTGAACTGTCGCCCCAGAAGGCGACCTTGCCGCTGCCGAAGGTGCTGGTCACGAAGAAGGCGCCGGTGTTCCCGGAGTAACCGGTGCGGTAGACCAGGCCCTTGACGGCGGAGTTGTCGGCCGGCTTGAGCGTGGCCGTGGTGCCGTCGGCGATCAGGCTCTTGGTGACGGTGCCGAACGAGCCGTGCAGGACCGCGTTGGTGCTGTCGCTGATGGCGGTCGGGTAGTCGGAGCCGACGTCCAGGGTGTCGATGGAGAAGCCGAACGGGTCGGTGCTGTCGACGCTGTTGTTCGTCATCAGGTCGTTCAGGATCTCGACCGCGTCGTAGCCGTCGCTGTTGCGGTCGGCGCCGGTGTGGTCGGAGATCATGAAGAGCCCGCCGCCGTTCTTGACGAACGTCATGATGGCGGTCTTCTCGGCCGTGGTGAACAGCGTGTTGGGCTCGGGCAGCACCAACTCGTCGAAGTTCGCCAGGTCGGTCGCGGCGCTGCCGCCGTAGGTGAGGCTGGAGCCCGAAGGCAGCGTCTTCAGGCTGTAGTTGCCGGTCTTCTGAAGGGCCACACCCCACGAGGACAGGGCGCCCGTCCAGGAGGTCTCCGAGGTCGGGCTGGAGTTCTGGCCGAGCGGGTCGGGCTGGCTGGTGGAGATGATCCAGTCGGCGTTGCCCGCGGTCTCCGCGTGGCCGTTGTCGAACAGCACCCGGTGGGTGGTGGCCGCGTGGGCGGGCGTGGCGTCCGCGGAGACGTGCAGGGCGGCTGCCGTGATCAGCAGCCCGAGACCGGCGAGTGCGGTGGTGAGTCTGTGGCGGAATCCTCTTGAACCGAGCATCCGTCAAACCTCCGTGAAAGGTGGGGAGATAGGGGGTTCGAGCGCCAACTCTGCGCGCGTAGACCGAACATGGGGGGATCTACACGCGTTGAACGATTGAAAGGTACATGGCATTCAGGCTGGGAACCATCAAGCGCGGGCAATAACCGGAAGGGACTGCACCAGGCTCCAGCGGGCAGATTGCAGTACAGCGAGGGACCGACCGGGAGGGGCGGAGATGGAGATCTCTGGCGTCATCAGTGCCATCGTCATCGGCATCGTCATCGGTGTACTGGGCCGGCTCGCCGTGCCGGGACGCCAGCGCATCGGCATCCTGTGGACGATCGTGGTCGGCATCGTGGCCGCGTTCATCGGGTCCGGGATCGCCGCCGCGTTCGGCGTCGCCGACACCAAGGGCGTCGACTGGATCGAATGGCTCATCCAGATCGGCCTGGCCGCGCTGGGCGTCGCGGCACTGGACCGGTCGCGGGGGCGCCGCTGAGCGCACGCCACCGAACCGGCGGGGCCGAGCAGACGGCCCCGCCGCAGCCCCGCCCTAGAATGCGGCCATGATCGACGACTGGTTCGAGGCCGACGAGGGCGAGCTGAGCCCCCCGCACACCGTCCTGGTGGACATCGTCCGCGACTCCGCCCGTACATGGCCCGAGTGCCCGCCCGCCGCCACCGCGGTGCTCGTCTTTCCCCCCGACGAGGACGAGGACGAGGAGGAACGCCCCCCGCGCGACGCCTATGACGCCGCGTGGGACGAGGCGTTCGCCGCCGGGCAGGCGGTGCTCACTCTGATCACGGAGCTCAGGCATCGGGACCAGAAGCTGGTCGTCATGACGCTGGGCGCGACCGTCGCCGGCGACCGCCTCTTCTGTAGCGAGCGGAACAGCAGCACGTACCACCCCGAGGCGACCACGGTCATCGAGCCGCTGGAGGCGACCGGATCACCCGAGGAACTGGGCAGGATCGCCGCGGACTGGTTCGAGGAGATCGTCAGCCGTTCCATGGTCGAGCTCGACCGCAAGCCCTGGCCCCGCTCCTTCGTCGCCAAAGGCACCCCCCTGCCTCCCGGCCACCGCTGGGTACGGAACCCCTGACGCCGCGGGCGGCGCCTCTCGGAGTGGAGAAGGGGCCGCCCGCGACGGGGGGAGGGACGGGTTCGTGGCGACGGCTACGCGTCCCGACGACCGACCCTCCCCGTGGTCACTCGTCCTCCAGCCCCATCGCGAATCCCTCGGCCAGAGCCTCCGCTTCGGCCGTGGACTCCGCCTGGGCCTCGGCCTGAGCTTCGGCCCCTGCTTCCGCCTCGGCCTCGCCGTCGCCGATACCGCTCTGCGCCATCTGCTGGAGCCAGAGCCGGCCGCCCTCGCGCATCTTGGCCCCCGATGCCTCGAACTGCTCCAGTTCATGGCTCAACTGGCAACGGGTGCACACGCTCACCTCTTCACCGTCGCGGGCCCCCACCGCCTCGGTGTACTGGAGGTCCTCCTTCTTCGAGCCGTTCGCCGCGGCAACCATGTCGCAGTGGTCCTCGGCGCAGAAGTCCCCCGGGCCCCTCCGGCCGGCCTTGTAGGCCGCCCAGTAGATCATCCGCTTCTTCTCGTCCCAGGCGACGGTGATCGTGGCGAACCTGTTGAGCTGGTTCTTGCTCAACTCGCCCTCGTCGACCAGCTCCTGAAGCCGTGCGTACACCGCCGAGCGGATCTGCCGCGACGCGTCGAGATAGTCCTGCGTCTCCAGGTTCTGATTCTCCATGGCGATGGCGCCGCTCACGGTGTTCTTGCCTGTGATGGCGACGATGTGCTTGTTCGCGCCCCATCCGGCTGCCGCTGCCAGCGCCGCCGCGGCGGCGGAATTGAGGTAGCTGGGCTTCAGTTTCGGGTTGTAGCCGGAGCAGTTGTGCGCGTTGCAGAGGTCGCCGAAGCCCTGGTCGTTCGCGAGCTTCTGCGAGATGGGCTTGCCGCCCTTGAGCGGCTTGTTCATCGTCGGGTCGGCCCACCAGTTGTCCATACCGGTGGGGTCGTAGCCGGCCAGTGGATTGTCGGAGGCGTAGGCGTAGCCGCCGAGTTCCTGCGGGCTGGTGGCTTCGAAGACGGGGTCGACGCTGATGAAGGCACCGAGGGCGGGGTCGTACTTGCGGGCCCCGATGTCGGTGTACCCCGTGGTCGCGTCCTGCGGCTTGCCCAGGTACGAGCGGGTGGGGTCGGGCCACGTAGTGGTGTTGGCGCTGGAGCGCAGCTGTCCGTAGGGGGTGTACTGCCTGCGGGCGACCTGCTGGGTGGTGGCGTCCATGGCCAGGGTCGTCGTCCCGTGGGCGTCGCCGAACAGGTACTTCAGTCCGCCCCCGGTGAGGCTGGAGCGGACGGCGACCGCGGCGCCGCCGCCGCCGTGGTTGTAGGTGCGGACGGCGCCGAGGAGGACGTTGGGGGTGACACCGGTGTTGACGACGATCTCGGTGTCACCGGCGAACAGGGTGGTCTGGGCCGGGTCGCGCCGGATGAGCTGGTTGCCGTCGGCGTCGTACAGGTACTTGGTCGTCGTGGGGCTCGACCCGGTGGTGTCGACCTCGGCGAGGTGGTGTTCGTCGTCCCAGGTCAGGGTCTGCCCCGGGCCGGAGGACGGGGTACGGGTGTGGAGGTTGCCGTCCTCGTCGTAGCCGAAGCCGGTCGGGTTGGTTCCCCCGGTGGTCGCCGTCAGGGTGTGGGGCTGGGCACCGGTCGCGTTGCAGCCCGCGGTGCAACCGTGGGTGTAGGAGGTGGTCGACGTGGTGCCGGTGGTACCGATCGCGTGGTCGGTGCTCTGGCGGCGGTTGCCGATGGCGTCGTAGCTGAAGCTCTGCCAGTACGAGCCGGGTGTGGTGGTGAGGGTGCCGGTGGTGGGCGGGTTGGCGGCGCACTTGTCGTTGGCGGTCCAGGCGTCGGTGAGCCGGTCCAGTGCGTCGTAGCCGTAGCACTGCTGGTCGGTGACGGTGTTGCCGGTCTCCGACTGGTGATCGGTGGTGGACGTGGGGTTGCCGGCGTCGTCGTAGGTGTACGAGGTGTCGTCGACGGCGGGACCGGGCGCCTGGGTCCGTTCGATGAGGCGGTCGGTCTCCCGGCGCGTCTGGTCGTCGTAGGAATAGGTCGCCCAGGCCGGGTTGGTGGAGGGACCGAACGTCAGCCGCGAGGGTTCGCCGTAGTTGGTGTACACGGAGGCGTCGACATAGGTGCCGATGCTGCTGCTGGTCCTCGTCGGGTTGCCCAGCGCGTCACGGGCGTAGGTGATGGTCTCGTTGTTCAGCCCCTGCGCGCGGGGGTCGATCTGGGTCTTCGGCAGCTGGTCGTTCGTGGTGTACGTGTACGAGGTGGTGTACGACGTCGGCAGCGGCGCCTCCGCGTCCGGCAGGCTGATCGTGGTGCCGGTGGGCTTGCCGAGGGTGGTGTAGCCCGTGGTGGCCACCGTGTAGCCGCCGGTCACGCCCTGCACGAACCGGGTGGACGAGGTCGGCAGGCCGATCCGCAGGGTGTCGTAGGCCCAGGACGCGAACTGGAAGTTGGACCTCGACTTGTCGCTGCCGGTGAGTTTGCGGCCCAGGAGGTCGTAGGTGTAGTCGAGTTCGGCCTTCTTGGCGTCGGTGGTGGAGGTCAGGTTGCCGGCGTCGTCGTACCCGTAGCTGCTGTTGCCCGCGTCCGGATCGCTCTGGGACTTCTTGCGTCCGAGCAGGTCGTAGTCGAACGTCCACACCGTCCGGTCCGCAGCGGTGACCTGGTGCAGCTGGTCCGCCGCCGTGTAGGTGTACGTGGTCGGCGTGGTGGTGCCGCCGGTGGCGGTGAACCCGTCCGCCGCGTTGCCGGAGAGGCTGGGTGCGGCGGTGTACTGGTCGAGCTCGGTGGTCTGACCACGGGCGTCGACGACCGTGGTGGTGGCGACACCGCCCTTGGGCGGCACGACGGTTGTCCTGTCACCGGCGTAGGCGGAGGTCGTGGTCCACGTCTTGGCGCCGTCGTGCTCCTCGGTGACCAGGCCGACCCGCCCCAGGCCGTCGTGGTCGGTGACAGTGGTGTCGGGCATGGTCACCTGGGAGACGCTCACCAGGCTGCCGGCGGGGCTGCCCGCGACGTTGTAGGCGTTGTCGGTCGCGACCGTCCAGCCGTGCGAGTCGTACTGGGTGTCCGAGACCGCGATCGTGCCGTTCTCCGCGGTGGTCTGCGTCTGGAGGGAGCGCAGCATGGCGTCGTACAGCGTCTCGCTGGTCTTGCGACTGCCGTTGTCCAGGAGGGTGTTGGTGGCGACGACCGAGGGAGCCGTCTGGGACAGGTCGTAGGTGTAGGTCATGTTGGCCGGCGCGCTGTTGGCCTTGCTCTCATTGGGCAGCCACACGGCCGTCAGGCGGCCGAGCGCGTCGTAGGTGAGCGAGGTCAGCAGGCCGCCCGCGTCGGTCTTGGCGGTGGGCAGGGCACGGGCCGCGTCCAGGGTGCTGCCGGCTCGCTGGCAGTCCTTGGACGACACGGTGACCGTCGAGCAGTCCACGCCGGGAGTCACCTGGGTGACGGTTGTGCTGCCGACGGGCAGGGCGCCTTCGGCCGGGCTGTAGGACATGAAGACGGACTGGGCCAGGCTCTTGCCGTCGGGCGAGGTCGAGTTGGGTGTGCGGGTGGTCTTCGTGACCCGGCCGTAGGAGTCGTAGCCGGTGCGGGTCTCGTCCACGAACGCGGTCGCGGTCGCCGCGGTGGCGGCGGACGCCTTCTGGACCAGGGTGACGTCTCCGGTACTGGGAAGCGCCGGACTCTGCTGACCGTCACCGTCGTAGGCGAAGGCATGGCCGTCGTAGGAGGAACGGACGTCGGAGATCAACGTACCGCCGGGCGCCGCCCCCGCGGAGGAGCAGTCCTGAGCGGTGGCGATGACCTCGGCCGTCACCACCAGGCTGTCCACTGCGCCGGAGAGGTAACGCGTATGGACGCACTTGGCGATGTTGCCGCTGTCGGCGGTCTCGCCCCGGTCGTCGACCTGTACGGGCATGCCGGTGGTGGGCTTGCCCAGGGCGGTGTTGTAGAAGGTGTCGGTCTCGGTCCTGCGCCAGCCGTAGGAGACCGCCTGGCGGGACAGCGTCCTGGCGGTGCGCACCATGTGCGCCGTCAGGTCCGGCAGACCGCTCCTCGACCGTGAGGCCGTGGGTCCGATGATCGTCGGCACGGTCACGACGGCCGTGTCGACGCTCCCCGTGGCGTCGGTGTAGGCGTCGGTCTCGAAGACCTGCCCGGCGAGGGCGTTGTCGTCCGCCACGCTGACGGTGTCGTCCTGGCTGCTCAGCGACGGCACCGAGCGGGTCTTCCCGCCGGGCAGCGTGTCGCCGTTCATGCCCAGGAAGTAGTGGGTCTTCGTCAGCGTCTTCTGGTCGTGGACCTTGACGCCGTCGGTGTAGTGGAAGACGTTCGGGTCACCGGTGGTGACGTCCACCTCCGGGTAGCCCCGGAACTGGCCCCAGGTGCGGTTCTTGGCCTTGACCAGCTCGTTGTCGTCGTAGTGCCAGCCCGGGTTCCCCTTGTAGGCGTAGTCCGTCTCCAGCTCGGGCTGGGTGCCGTCCTGATAGGAGTTGTGCGGGTCGATGGTGACGACCGACGCGACCTTGTACTTGTAGAACCAGTCCATCCACGGCGCCGGTTCACCCGTCGGCGTCCAGTACACCGGGAAGCAGGACAGGGTGTTGGTGGAGGCGAAGGTCTGGGCGGCCGCGTCGGTGGGGTCGTTGGGGTCGCCGGCCGGGGCGCTGGAGCAGTTCGGCCGGTCGTAGGTGACGGTCGTCTGGGCGCCGGTCTCGCTGGTGACCGTCTGGATGCGGTCGTGGTACATCAGCGGCATCTGCGGGATCGTGCCGACCCGGTTGGGCAGTTGCAGCGGCGGGTCGAAGCTCAGCGCGGGCGTCGAGGTGCTGCCCGACGCGCCGCCCAGGGTGTCCAGGCCGGTGCGCTTGATGGAGTCCAGCCACAGCGTGGGGGCGTGGTCGCCGCCGTCGGGGAAGGACTGTGTGAGGGTGTACTTGTCGACCTGCTGGGTCGCTCCGCCCACCTGGATCTGGGTGGTGATCGAGGTCAGGCGCTTGCGGGACCAGAAGCTCGGAGCATGGTTGGTGCAGCTGGAGTCCTTGGCGCAGTTCAGGTCGACGGGCACGTCCGGCCAGGAGGCGGCGTTGGCGGGCGTGAACTGGCTGTCGGCGCAGGTGTTGCCCGTCGGGGTACCCGGTATGCAGCGCTCGGCGGTGTCGAAGACGATCTGCTCAGGGGCGGTACCCGAGTAGACCGTCGACGCGGTCATGCCGTAGTCGATCCGGGCCAGGGTGCCGCCACGGGTGTAGGCGACCGCGGTGTCCTTCATGTCCGCGCCGTAGTAGCCGGTCTCCGGCGTGTAGTACCAGGCCGTGGCGTTGCCGTGCAGGTCCACCGCGTAGTCCAGGTTGAACCGGTACCCGAGCCTGCACGACGTCGACGCGAAGTCCGTGCTGTCCGGGCAGGCCGACACCCCGCTGTGCGCGTGGTGGACCGGAACCGTCGAGGCGGACTGCGTCTCGTCCTTGCCACTGGACCAGCCCGGCAGGCGGTTCAGACCGAAGAAGTACTGCACACCCCCCGCGGTGACCTTGAAGTACTCCCCGTTCGCCGTACCGTTCGTGGCCCCGGTCAAGTCCTCGATCCTGGTGGACGACGTGTCGTCCGCGGGACGGAAGGTCTTCGTGGCGTCGTCGTAGACGATCTGCGTGGACGTGCCGTTCAGCGACAGGGTCAGGAGCTGTCCTGCCCAGCACTCGTCGCCGTCGTTCTTCGGCGCGCCGGAGGAGGAGTCGTCGTTGCACGACTTGTAGGTGCGCTCGACGTAGTTCTCCGTCGAGCTCCAGCCGTCGCCCAGCCACGAGGACTGGTTGTTCGTCCCCTCGGTCCGCGCGTCCTCGCCGGCGGAGCTGTAGGAGAGGTCGACGTTCGGGGCCGCGCCGCCGATCGCGGCCGGCACGGTGATCGGGTAGCTGTAGGCGAACGAGCCCGTGTTCCCCGAGGTCGACCAGGAGCCGCCGGGCGACAGGCTCGTCGCCGCGTAGTCACCGGACGAACCTGAGGCAGCCGAGGCCGCAGCCATGACGACCACCGCACCCGACGCGGCCGTTGCCGAACGAGCGGAGGCACTGGTGCCGGACTCCGCGGTGGCGGCGGCCGGCACGGTCACCTGGCCGGACAGAGGCGTGCCGGAGGTCGTGCGCACCGGAGTCTGTACCTGACAGGACGTCAATTGGGGCTCGGTCAGCGCACATGCGGGCAGCTGGACCAGATGGAGACGCGAGCCGAAGTCGCCGCCGAAGGCGTAGCGGAACGACGAGTCGTCCACCCGCAGCGCGACCTTGCCGCTACCACCGGGGCCGGTTCGCTGGAGCGTGAAGAGCATCCCGTGGACCCCGGCCGCCCGTGCGGCCTTCTGGTCCAGCACCCGCACCCGGACTCGCTGCGACCGGGTGGCAGCGGCCGGTCGGGGCCGCGATCCCGCCGCGGCACCCAGCAGGACCGGAGTGTTCCCGGCCCGCGTCCGCGGTGCCCTGGCGCTCGGGCTCGCGGAGGCTGCCGCGGCGGGCAGGGTCACCACACCGCTGCCCGGCGCGGGGAGCTTCGTACGCCCGGTGGGGTCGAAGTGCTTGAACGGCTTCGGGGAGGAGGCGCGCCTGGGTGTGGCGTGAGTGAAGGGGATCCGCTTGTCGTGCGGGGCGGCCGGAGCCGGCACGTGTCGCTCCGACGCGGAGACCGCGTCGGCCACCCCTGAAGGCAGCAGGCCCGCCACCACCAGCGCGCCGGCCACCGCGAGGGCCGTACGACGAACACCCCAAGCGCGTAAGTCCGCGCGACCCCGTCTCCGCCCCGCTGT
Organism: Streptomyces sp. f51; assembly: GCF_037940415.1. Taxonomy (NCBI): domain Bacteria; kingdom Bacillati; phylum Actinomycetota; class Actinomycetes; order Kitasatosporales; family Streptomycetaceae; genus Streptomyces; species Streptomyces sp. f51. The sequence goes on from NZ_CP149798.1 coordinate 354,454, forward strand.
CCGCACCATGGTGAGCGACCCCCTCTGATCCAAGGAGCACACAAGTCACCGTCGTGAGAGGCGACTTGAGCGCACGTCAAAGCGGAGGCACACGTCGACCAAGATCCCCCCGCAGGACCTCACGCTAGGGCCTACGGCCGACCACACAGGCAAAAGAAATCTCAATCACAAGGAAAGAATTCCAAGCTCGAATAAAAAAGGGCCATAAGAGCCAGAATCGAACACGAGCGACCCCGGCCCCCCTCAAGGGCGGCGACCCCTCAAGGCCGGTGCCCTCTCAAGGCCGATGCCCTCGGAGGTCGGCCGGTCCTTGATCCGCGAGGCCGCGCTGTGCCGTTCGAGTTCGGGTGCCGCCCGTTCGGGCCCTGAGCACTGCGGTCACCCGGCCCCCGTGGTCGTCGACGGGGCCGACGGGGCCGACGGGGTCATCCTTCGTAGACGTACGGCGTCGTCGTGGTCAGCGGCTGGAAGCCCAGGCGGGCAAGGATGGGGCGGCTCTGGCTGGAGGCATCGACCTGGACGTAGCGGTAGCCGCGCTCGGCGGCGA